>JAWWBN010000026.1:0-26404 GCA_033720955.1 Thermoanaerobaculia bacterium
GGCCGAAGCTCAGGGCTCGCCGCGTCGGAGCGCCCAGGCCCTCGACGATCGACTCGTCGGCGAAGAGGCCGGCATCACCCTGCGCGACGTAGAGCGAGGTCATCTCGTTGGCGAAGTTGCCGATCGCCCAGCCCAGCTCGCCGCTGTTGCGATAGTGGCCGGCGCCCCGGATGCGTGGAGCACCAGCTCCGCTTTCGTCGACGTGGACTCGGATGGCGATCTCGACCTGTTCGTCTGCAACTACGTGCGCTGGTCGCGCGAGATCGACCTGGAGCTCGACTACCGGCTGACCGGGGTGGGGCGGGCGTACGGGCCGCCGCTGAACTACCAGGGCACCTTCTCCTACCTCTACCGCAACGAGGGCGACGGGACCTTCACCGACGTCTCGGCCGAGAGCGGCATCCAGGTGACCAACGCCGCCACGGGGGTCCCGGTGGGCAAGGCTCTGGGCGTGGCGCCGGCCGACGTGGACCGCGACGGTGCCATCGACCTCCTGGTGGCCAACGACACGGTGCGCAACTTCCTCTTCCACAACCTGGGCGATGGCCGCTTCGAGGAGGTGGGGGAGCTGTGGGGAGTGGCCTACGGCCGCAACGGCGAGGCGACGGGCGCCATGGGGATCGACGCCGCGCACTACCGCAACGACGGCGATCTCGGCTTCGCCATCGGCAACTTCGCCAACGAGATGACCTCGCTCTACATCTCCCAGGCCGAGCCCACCCTCTACGCCGACGAGGCCATCGTCGAGGGCGTCGGAGCCCCCAGTCGGCTCATGCTCTCCTTCGGGGTGCTCTTTCTGGACTACGACCTGGACGGCCGGCTCGACCTGCTCCAGGCCAACGGGCACCTGGAGAGCGAGATCAACACCGTGGACCCCAGCCAGACCTACGAGCAGGCGACCCAGCTCTTCTGGAACGCCGGTACCGCGGCGCGGCGCGGCTTCCTGCCCGTGGACCCCTCGACCACCGGCGACCTGGCCCGGCCCCTCGTCGGCCGCGCCAGCGCGACCGCCGACGTGGACGGGGACGGGGACCCCGACGTGGTCCTGGCCCAGACCGGCCGCGCGGCGCGACTGCTGCGCAACGATCAGCGGCTGGGCCACCACTGGATCAAGGTCCGGCTCGAGCAGCCGGGTGCCAACCGCTACGCCGTGGGGGCCTGGATCGAGGTCGAGGCGGGCGGCGTCACCCAGCGCCGCCAGGTCATGCCGACCCGCAGCTACCAGGCGCAGTCGGAGCTGCCGGTGATCTTCGGTCTCGGCGCCGCCGAGTCGATCGACGCCCTGCGGGTGATCTGGCCGGACGGCGTCGCGGAGGAGCGCGAGCCTCCCGCCGTGGACCGCTTCATCGTCCTCGCCCGGTCGTCCGGCTGACCCCCTCCGGCGACCCGGCCGGGGCCGCCCCGGGCGGAGCAGTCGCCGCTAGACGTTGACCAGCTCGTTGCCGGGCTTGCGCGGCGGATCGGTGCGATCGCGCGGCTCCACCGGCTCGTGCTCGGTCCAGCTCTCGTCGATGGCGAGGCGGCGGTTGATCTCCGCCCACTTCGGGTCCTCTTCCTCGGTCTCGAGGATGGCGTCGATCGGGCACTCGGGCTTGCAGAGGCTGCAGTCGATGCAGGTGTCCGGGTCGATCACCAGGAACACCTGCCCCTCGTACTCGCCCGGGTGCATGCAGTCCACCGGGCAGACCTCGACGCAGGTCGCGTACCGCTCCCCCAGACACTTCTCACCGATCACATAGGCCATCTGTCGCGTTCTCCTCTCGATCGACTCGGTTTGCGCCCCTCGGGACGACGTGGCGTTCGAAGAGTATACCCAAGCGGCGACCGGCGCCGGCAAGACGCGAGGTCAGCGGACCGGGTCCCCCGCCGTCGCCGGGGCGCCCGCCGCGAACCGCGGGCCGACCGCACCCAGCCGGTGGCTGGAGGTCACCCGGATCAGCACCTCCGCCGCCAACAGCCGGTAGGCCCGCGCGCCCGTCGCCGTGGCGTCGTACTCGAAGATGGTCTTGCCGGCCCCGGGCGCCTCGGCCAGGCGGGTGTTGATCCGGATCTCGATGGCGAAGACGCCTTCGCGATACTGTGCGCGGATCGAGTCCACGTTCTGCCGGCAGGTCCGGGTCCGGTAGTCGACCATGGTGAGCACGATCCCCAGAAGCCCCGTCTCGTGACCGAAGCGGCCGCGCAGACGGCGCACGGTGGAGAGCAGGTTGGCGACGCCCTCGCTCGCCAGGTAGTGGGGAACCACCGGCAGGATGAAGTTGTCCGAGGCGAGCAGGGCGTTGATCGGCAGCAGAGACAGCGACGACGGGCAGTCCAGGAGGATGAAGTCGTACTCCGCGGCGATGGGCGCCAGGGCGCGGCGCAGGATCAGCTCGCGGCCGGCCACCATTCCCAGGGTCTGATCGGCGCTGGCCAGGTCGGCCGAGGCCGTCACCAGGTCGAGTCCCGGGATCCGCGTCCGCCGCACCGTGTCGCGGGCGGGGGTCGAGCGCAGGACGATGTCGGCGGAGGAGGGGGCCATGGCCGACCGCGCCACCCCCAGGCTCAGCGAGGCGGAGCCCTGCGCGTCGAGGTCCACGAGGAGGACCCGCTTGCCGATGCCCGCCAGAGCCGCCGCCAGGTTGACGCTGGTGGTGGTCTTGCCGACCCCGCCCTTTCTGCTGACCACGGCAGTGATCATTCGCGCGCCATCATACAGGCGGTTCGCGGGCCCGAGCGGCCGACGGGGGTTTCCGCGCCCCGCGGCGGCGTGTCTAAACTGTCGCCATGGCGCTTCCCGGCTCGTCTCGCGCGACCGCTCTCCCCCTGCTGGCCGCCCTCCTCCCGCTGGCTCTGGGCACCGCCGGCTGCGGCCCCGCCCTCGGCGCCCCGGCCGCGCCGGTGGATCGCGCCGCGGCGGAGGACGACGAGATGAGCCGGGACTGGAAAGAGGTCGAGCGGCTGCTGTCCGAGCAGAAGCTGCGCCAGGCGCTGGCCACGGTCCAGGAGCTCGGCGAGCGGGCGGCGGCGGCGGGGGACGCCGCGGGTCGGCTGCGGGCCGTGGTGGTCGAGGCCCAGATCGCCACCGCCCTGGGGGGCTACGAGGGTGCGGTGGACCTGCTGGCGGTGGCCGAGCGCCCGGAGGAGGGTCGGGCGGCCGAGGTGGTGGACCTCTACCACGCCCGCGCCCTGCTCGACTACCGGAGCGCCTACGAGTGGGAGATCGCCCAGCGCGAGCGCGTCGGGCCCGTCTCCGAGGTGCCGCTGACCGCCTGGACGGCCGACCAGATCGCCGCGGAGGTCCGTCGTCTGCTGGCCGGGGTCTGGGCGCGCCGCGCGTCGTGGGGGCAGGCGCCGGTCTCCGACCTCGCCCCCTATCTCCACCCCAACAACTTCCCGCCCGGCATCCGCGGCACCCTGCGGGACGCGGTGACCTACCTGTGGGCCGAGGTGCTGACCGACTCGTCGCTCTGGAGGGTCGAGCACTCGAGTCGCCTCTGGACGATCGACCTCGACGCCCTCCTGGCGGGCGACTGGACGGATCTGGAGCCCACGGACCCCGGCGTCCACCCCCTGGTCCTGTTCGCCTTTCTGGCGGAGGACCTCGGAGCCTGGCACGCCGAAGGCGGCCGCGTGGAGGCCGCCTTCGAGGCCCGGCGGGCGCTGCTCGAGGCCCTCCACGACGTCTTCGACAACCCCGGCCGCCGGCGCCGGATCGTCGCTGCCCTGGAGCAGGCGGTGGAGGAGCTCGGGCCCCGCTATCCCTGGTGGTCGATGGGGATGGCCACCCTCGCCGAGTGGCGGCGGGCGGAGGGGGCGCCCGGGAGCCTGGTGGAGGCCCGGCGGCTGGCTCTGGCCGCGCGGGACGCCCACCCCGACAGCCCGGGCGGCCTCCGCGGCGCCCGGCTGGCGGCGGCCATCTCGGCGCCCGCCTACTCGCTCGAGGCGATGGCCTCGGACGCTCCCCGTCGCCGCTCGATCCGGGTGACCCACGCCAACCTGGGCACCCTCTGGTTCCGTGCCTACGAGATCGACCTCGAGACGCGGCTCGGCGGCGCCGGCTCGTCTCTCCTGGGGGACTCCGAGCGGGCCCGGGAGCTCCTCGCCGCTGCGAGCCCCGTCGCGTCGTGGCGGGTGGACCTGCCGCCGACCCCCGACCACCGGGAGCACGCGACCTACGTCACGCCGCCGCTCGACGAACCGGGGGTCTACCTGGTCGCTGCCTCGGCCGACCGCCTCTTCCGGCAGCAGGCCAACGAGCTCCAGGCGGTGGAGATGGTGATCGGCGACCTGGTGCTGGTCCGCCGGACCGCGGGCGACGCCCTGGAGGTGACGGTGCGCTCGGGGGCGGACGGCGGTGCCGTGCCCGGGGCGGAGGTGATCCTCTACCGCGCCGACTACCGCAGCGGCCACCGGGTCGCGGCGCGGACGGTCAGCGATGCCGAGGGTCTGGCGCGCTTCCGCCCGGGCCGGCGCCAGAGCTACTTCGTGGTCGCCCGCAAGGACGGGCAGGTGGCCCTCGACTCCGGCTACCTCTCCTACCACTCGCCCCGCCCGCAGCGGCGGCGCCGGGACGCCCTGGTGTGGACCGACCGCAGCGTCTACCGGCCCCACCAGGAGCTGCTGTTCAAGGTCGCCGTCTACCAGGCCGAGGGCGAGGGCGAGGGCAGCCTCCGGACGCTGCCGTCGGCCCCGGTGCGGGTGGATCTCGCCGACCCGAACGGCGAGGTGGTCTCCTCGGTCGATCTGCAGACGAACCGCTTCGGCACCACCTCCGGAGCCTTCCGGGTCCCGGCGGGACGTCTGCTGGGCGGCTGGACGGTCCGCACCTCGCTGGGCGGCGCGGCCGCGGTGCAGGTGGAGGAGTACAAGCGCCCCACCTTCGAGGTGACCCTGGACGAGCCCGCCGCGGCCCTGCGGCTGAACCGGGCCGCCGAGCTCACCGGCGAGGCGCGCTACTACTTCGGCCTGCCCCTGGCCGGGGGCGAGCTCTCCTGGCGCGTGGTGCGGGAGCCGGTCTACCCGCGATGGTGGTGGCTCGAGCCGCCGGTGGCGCGTCGGGAGACCATCGCCGCCGGCGCCGGGCGGGTCGACGCCGAGGGTGGCTTCGCGGTGGCTTTCACCCCCGAGGCCGACGAAAGCCTGGCGTTGTCGTCGGTCACCTACCGCTTCCGGCTGGAGGTGGAGGTCACCGACGAGGGCGGCGAGACGCGCTCCGCCACCCGCTCCTTCCGTCTCGGCTTCGTGGCGGTGGAGCTGCGCCTGGACCCAGGGGCGGCCTTCTTCCGAGCCGGCGAGCCGGTGGCGGTGGACGCCGTGCGCTCCGATCTCGACGGCACTCCGCGCCCCGGGCGGGCGAGCTGGTCGCTCTCCCGGCTGACGCCCCCGGAGCGCACCCTGCTGCCCGCCGAGGAGCCACGGCCGGCGCCTCGGGACGAGAGTGCGGTGGTCACGGAGGGCGACCGGCTTCAGCCGCGCTGGAGCACCGACGTCTCGCTCGAGCGGAGCCTCTCCCTCTGGGAGGAGGGCCCCGAAGTGG
Source organism: Thermoanaerobaculia bacterium (assembly GCA_033720955.1). Lineage (GTDB taxonomy): Bacteria > Acidobacteriota > Thermoanaerobaculia > Multivoradales > JAHEKO01 > JAWWBN01. Next base: position 5,519 of record JAWWBN010000026.1, read on the forward strand.
CCTCCGGCGAGCTCCTCCACGGGGAGGACGGCCGGGCGCGGCTCGACCTCGAGGGCCTGCCGGGCGGCGCCTACCGGCTGGCGGTCGCGACCGTCGACCCCTACGACGCCCGCCACGAGGCCCGCGTGGAGCTGCTGGTGGTGGAGGAGCGGGCCGGAGCGCTGCCGCTGCCGGCGGTGGCGCTGGCGGAGCGCCCCTCGGTCGCGGTCGGCGAGACGGCGCGGCTGCTCGTCCACTCCGGGCTCGAGGCGCAGGAGATGGTGCTCGAGCTCTTCCGCGACGGCGAGCGCACCGAGCGCCGCCGGCTGATCTCGGGCGGCCCCAGGGTGCTCGAGATCGCGGTGGGGGAGCGCCACCGGGGCGGCTTCGGCTTCATCCTCACCACGGTTCGCGACCACCAGCTCCTGACCGTCTCCGGCTCGGTCTTCGTGCCCTGGGACGACCGGCGGCTGGAGGTGGAGCTGGCCAGCTTCCGCGACCTGCTGCGGCCGGGCGGCCGGGAGACCTGGACGGTGCGGCTGAGCTCGGACGACGGGAGGACCCTGGCGGCGGGCACCGCCGAGCTCCTGGCCTACATGTACGACCGCAGCCTCGACCTCTTCGCTCCCCATCGGCCGGCCGATCCGCTCGCTCTCTACCCGGCAACCACCGCTGCCCGCCGCCCGGAGGGCAGCCTGGGGACCGCGCCCCGGGTCTGGCTTCCGTCCGAGGGGCTGGTGGACCTGCCGGAGGTCCCCCCGCTGCACGGCGACCGCCTGGACTCCCTCGCCGCCTACGGCATCGGCGGCATGGGCCGCCGGATGCGGACGCTGGCGATGCCCGCGATGGCCCCGGCCGCGCCGGGGATCCAGGCCGAGGGCGCTCCGGCGGAGGCGGAGACGGTCGCCCGGCCGGAGGCGGCCGAGATCGAGGACGCCGCGGCCGGCGACGCCGAGCCCTCCGCCGAGCCGGCCGTCGAGCTGCGCCAGGAGTTCGCCGAGACCGCCTTCTGGGAGCCTCATCTCACCCTCGGCGACGACGGCACGGCGTCGTTCGAGTTCACGGTGCCCGACTCGGTGACCGAGTGGAGCGTCTGGGTGCACGCCCTGACCGCGGATCTGCGCGCCGGCTCGGTGACGCGGCGCGCCCGCACCGTGAAGGAGCTCCTGGTGCGGCCCTACCTGCCGCGCTTCCTGCGCGAGGGCGACCGGGTGCGGGTCGCCGTGGTGGTGAGCAACGCCTCGGAGCGCGAGCTGACCGGCACCCTCGATCTGCTTCTGCGCTCGGAGGAGGGCGTCGACCGGGGCCCGGAGTTCGGGCTCTCCGACGGCGAAGGGCTCGATCGGCCCTTCCGGCTCGCTCCGGGCGCCTCGACGGAGATCTTCTTCTCGCTCGAGGTGCCTGCGGCGCCGGGGACGGTGGTGGTGGAGGCCTCGGCCCGGGCCGGTGGCCTGGCCGACGGCGAGCGGCGCGAGCTGCCCGTCCTCCCGGGCCGGTTCCATCTGCTGCAGTCGCGCTTCGCCGCCCTCGACGGCGCCGCCCGCCGCGTCCTCGCCTTCCCCGGGCTGGCCGCCGGCGACGATCCCAGCCGGATCGACGAGCGTCTGGTGGTGACCCTCGACGCCCAGCTCCTCCACTCGGTGCTGCGGGCGGTGCCCTACCTGGTGCAGTACCCCTACGACTGCACCGAGCAGCTCCTGAACCGGTTCCTCTCCACCGGGATCGTCACGAGCCTCTTCGACGACTACCCCGCCGTGGCCCGGATGGCCGAGGAGCTCTCCCGGCGCGAGACGCCGCTCGAGGCCTTCGACGCGCCCGATCCCAACCGGCGCATGGCGCTGGAGGAGACGCCCTGGCTCGCCGCCTCCCGCGGCGGCGACTCCCCCGAGGGCGAGCTCGTCGAGGTTCTCGACCGGCGGGTGGCCCGCGCGACCCGCGACGCGGCCCTGGCGAGCCTGGAGAAGGGGCAGACCGCCGGTGGCGGCTTTCCCTGGTGGCCGGGTGGCCCGCCCTCGCCCTACATGACCCTCTACCTGCTGCAGGGCTTCTCGCGCGCGCTGGAGTTCGGCGTCGAGGTGCCGCGGGAGCCGGTGGTCCGCGCCTGGGGCTACCTCCAGCGTCACTGGGTGGACGTCCTGGTGCGCGACGCCGCCGGCTCCGACTGTTGCTGGGAGATGGTCACCTTCCTCGGCTACGTCCTCTCCAGCTACCCCGACGACGAGTGGACCGGGGGCGTCTTCAGCGGCGGCGACCGGCGTCGCATGCTGGAGCTCGGCTTCGCCCACTGGCGCGAGCACTCGCCCCTGGGCAAGGCCCAGCTCGCCCTCACCCTGGCGCGGGCGGGCCGCGTCGAGGACGCCAGGCTGGTCTTCGACAGCGTCATGGACTCGGCCCTTACCACGGAGGAGGAGGGCACCTTCTGGGCGCCCGAGGAGCGCGCCTGGCTCTGGTACAACGACACCATCGACAGTCACGCCTTCGCGCTCTCCACCCTGACCGAGCTCGACCCGGACGATCCCCGGCGCCACGGCCTGGTCCACTGGCTGCTGCTGAACAAGAAGCTCAACCAGTGGAAGTCCACCCGCTCGACCGCCGAGGTGCTCTACGCCCTGGCGCGCTACCTGGAGCGGGAGGGGCGTCTGGCGGCCGGCGAAGAGCTCCTGGTGCGGGCCGGCCCGGTGGAGCGGCGCTTCCGCTACGAGCCGGAGCGCTTCGGCCCCGTGACGCCGCACGGCGAGCCGGTGGCCGGCGGCGAGCTGGGAGCCGGGGGCCGCCCGAACCAGATGGTGATCCCCGGCGACCGGCTGGAGCCCGCGATGGCCGAGATCGTGGTTCAGAAGGAGACGCCCGGTCTGGTCTTCGCCTCCGCCACCTGGCACTTCTCCACCGAGAAGCTGCCCGACGCCGCCGAAGGGGATCTCTTCTCGGTGGAGCGGCGGTTCCTCCGCCGCGTGCACGACGGCCGCGAGTGGACCCTCGAGCCCCTGGCCGAGGGCGCCGAGCTGGCGGTGGGCGACCAGGTGGAGGTGCGGCTCACCCTCCGCGCCCGCCACGCGGCCGAGTACGTTCACCTGCGCGACCCGCGGGCCGCCGGCTTCGAGCCCGAGAGCCTGACCTCGGGCTACCGCTGGAACCTCGGGATCGGCTGGTACGAGGAGGTGCGCGACAGCGGCGCCAACTTCTTCTTCGAGCAGCTCCCGGCGGGAGAGCTGGAGGTCGGCTACCGCCTGCGTGCCGCCAACGCCGGACTCTTCCGCACCGCACCGGCGACCCTGCAGTCGATGTACGCCCCGGAGTTCGCCGCCTACTCCTCCGGCGCACGGCTCTCCGTGGGGCCCGCCCGCTAGGGCCGCCGCGCTTGGTATCCTCGCGGCAGCACCGAGCCGCCGTCGCCGGCTGGTAGAGGGGAGGACTCGTCATGGCGCTGATGGCGGGGCGGATCGCCGCCCTGGGAACCGAGAACGCCTTCAAGCTGGGCACCGACATCGCGCGCGTCGCCGCGCGCGGCGTGGACGTGGTGAAGTTCAATCTGGGCGAGCCGGACTTCGACAGCCCGCCGCACATCAACCGGGAGGCGATCCGGCAGATCGAGGCGGGCAACGGCCACTACTGCGACCCGGCGGGCATCACGCCCTTCCGCGAGGCCATCTCGCGCCACATCGAGCTCTCCCGCGGTCTCGCGGTGCCGCCCGACCGGATCGTGGTCACTCCGGGCGCCAAGCCGCCCATCGGCCACACCCTGATGGCCTACGTCGACCCGGGCGACGAGGTGATCTACCCGAGCCCCGGCTTCCCGATCTACGAGTCGTGGGTGACCTTCGTGGGAGCCCGGCCGGCGCCGTTGCAGCTCTCCGAGGCCAAGGGCTTCGCCTTCTCGGCCGACGACCTGGCCGCCCTGATCACCGACAAGACCAAGGTCATCGTGCTCAACTCGCCGTCGAACCCCACCGGCGGGGTGCTCTCGGCCGAGAGCCTGGCCGAGATCGCCGCGGTCATCCGCGAGCGGGCGCGTCCCGACGTGCGCGTCTACAGCGACGAGGTCTACGAGCACATCCTCTTCGACGGCGAGTCGTTCGCCACCATCGCCACCCAGCCGGGGATGGAGGAGCGCACCGTGATGGTCAGCGGCCACTCCAAGGGCTTCGCGATGACCGGCTGGCGGCTGGGCTGGGCGGCGCTGCCCACGCCCGAGGAGGCGGCGGTCTTCAAGCAGCTCAATATCAACATCCTCTCCTGCGTCCCGCCCTTCATCCAGGAGGCCGGGAGGGAGGCCTACGAGAGCGCCGAGACCCCCGCCACGGTGGCGCGCATGGTGCGCGCCTTCGAGGAGCGGCGCGACTGGGTGGTGCCGGCGCTCAACGCCATCCCCGGGGTGACCTGCCAGATGCCCAGGGGGGCGTTCTACGTCTTCCCCAACGTCGCCGGCGTCTGCGAGCGCCTGGGGGTCGTCGAGGCCTTCGAGGCGCTGCCCGCCGACGAGCGCCGACGGGCCTCCTGCCCCTCGGCGATGCTCCAGATGTTCCTGCTCTACCGATACGGGGTGGCCACCATGGACCGCAACTCGTTCGGCTCGATCGGCGCCGACGGCCAGCACTACCTGCGGCTGTCCATCGCCACCAGCCTGGAGCAGCTCCGGAAGGGGGTGGGCCGGATGGCCGAGGCGGCGGAGGATCGCGCCGGCTTCGAGCGCTTCCTCGAGGAGGAGAGGCTGTGGAAGGGAGGCCGGCAGTGAGCGCAGGCAGGATCTTTGTCACGCGACGCATCCCGGAGCCCGGGATGGAGGTCATGCGGGAGACGGGCGCCGAGATCACCGTCTTCCAGATGGAGGAGGACAAGGGGCTCACGCGAGAGGAGCTGCTCGACGGGGTGCGGGGCTGCGACGTCCTGGTGCCGCTGCTCACCGAGCCCATCGACCGCCAGGTGCTCTCGGCCAACCCGAATCTGAAGGGGGTGGCGCAGATGGCGGTCGGGTTCGACAACATCGACGTCGCCACCGCCACCGAGCTGGGGATCCCGGTGGGCAACACCCCGGGAGTGCTCACCGACACGACCGCCGACCTCGCCTGGGCGCTTCTCATGGCGACCGCCCGCCGGATTCCGGAGGCCCACGCGTACCAGGTGGCCGGACGCTACAAGCTGTGGGGACCCAACCTCTTCTGCGGCTTCGACGTCGGCCCGGGGGCCAGCGGCGTGCAGAAGGTGCTGGGCGTGATCGGCTACGGCCGGATCGGGCAGGCGGTGGCCCGGCGCTCCGTGGGCTTCGACATGAAGGTCCTGGCCTACGACCCCTACAACCGCGAGGGGGTGGATGCCGATCCTCTGGCGGAGTGGGCCGATCTGCCCGAGCTGCTGGAGCGGAGCGACTTCGTGACCCTGCACACCCTCCTCTCCGACGAGACCCGGCATCTGATCGGCGAGGCCGAGCTCGAGCGGATGAAGCCCACGGCGGTGCTGGTCAACACCTCGCGCGGCCCGGTGGTGGACGAGAAGGCGCTGGTCGCGGCGCTGCGGCAGGGGTCGATCGGCGCCGCCGGGCTCGACGTCTACGAGAAGGAGCCGGCCATGGCGCCCGGACTGGCCGAGCTCGACAACGTGGTGCTGCTGCCGCACATCGCCAGCGCCAGCCGCGACACCCGCGGCATGATGTCGCTGATGGCCGGCAAGAACGCCGCCGCCTTCCTGCGCGGCGAGCGGGGCCCCACCACGGTCAACCCCGACGTCTACGAGACGGAGGCCTACCGGCGGAGGAGCGGCGGATGATCCCGCTCTCCTCGACCGGCTGACGAGCGGTGGGGGCGCGTCGCGGGGTCGAGGGGCGGCTGCGGCGGGACGCCCTGGCCTGCTTCGAGGCCGCCCTCGCCGCGGTGGAGCCGCGGCGGCTGGTGCGCGAGGCGCTGGCGGGCCGCCCTGCGGCCGCCGGTCCGGTGCGGCTGATCGCTTTCGGCAAGGCCGCCGCCGCCATGACCGCCGGCGCCCTCGACGCGCTGGGCGAGGCGGTGACCGGGGGGGTGGTCATCGCGCCCGATCCGCCGGCGCCGCCCCTGCCCCGGCGTTTGCGCTTCTTCCGCGGCGGTCACCCCACCCCGAACGCCGCGGGTGTGGAGGGGGCGCGGGCGGCGCTCGAGCTGGCGCGGGCGGCGGGGGAGGGGGCGGAGCTCCTCTGTCTGATCTCCGGGGGCGGCTCGGCGCTCGCCACCCTGCCCCCCGAGGGGGTGGAGCTCGCCGACCTCGCGAAGACCACCTCTCTGCTGCTCGAGGCCGGCGCCCCCATCGGCGAGCTCAACTGCGTGCGCAAGCACCTGGACTGCCTGAAGGGGGGCCGGCTGGCCGCCGCCGCCGCCCCGGCCCGGGTGACCGCGCTGGTCCTCTCCGACGTGGTGGGCGACCCCCTCGACGTGATCGCCTCGGGTCCCGTGACTCCCGATCGAACCACCTTCCGGGACGCGGTGGAGACGCTGGAGCGACGCGGGCTCTGGGAGCGCCTGCCACCCCGGGTGCGGGGTCACCTGGGCGCCGGGCTGGAGGGGGAGGAGCCGGAGTCCCCCAAGCAGGGCGATCCCTGCTTCGCGCGGGTGAGTGCCCGGATCGTCGGCAACAACCGGCTCGCGGCGGAGGCGGCGCTGGCCGAGGCGGAGCGCCGCGGCTACCACGCGAAGCTGCTGACCACGCTGCTGACCGGCGAGGCGCGGGAGGTGGGGCGGGTGCTCGCCGCCCTGGGCAAGGAGGTGCGCCGCAGCGGCGAGCCGGTCTCCCCGCCCGGCTGCCTCCTGGCCGCCGGTGAGACCACGGTCACCGTCACCGGACCGGGGCGCGGGGGGCGCAACCAGGAGGTGGCGTTGGGGGCCGCGCTGGAGCTGCCCGGCGAGGACGGCATCCTGGTGGCCTCGATCGCCACCGACGGCGTGGACGGCCCCACCGACGCCGCCGGCGGCTTCGGCACCGGGACCACGCTGAAGCGGGCTGCGGCGGCCGGGCTGGATCCGGTCGCGGCGCTGGCCGCCAACGACGCCTACCCGCTGCTGGAGGCGCTGGGCGACCTGGTCGTGGTCGGGCCGACCGGCACCAACGTGATGGACCTGCAGCTCGTTCTGGTGGCCGAGCGGCGCCGCCAGCGCCGCCCATGAGGCCGGGCCGCGTTGCCGGCGGAGCCGCCGGCGGCTAGCATCCGCCGGGAAGCCCGCCAGCCCATGCGTCGCATCCTCGTCACCGGAGCCCTCGGCCAGATCGGCTCGGAGCTCGTGCCGGCGCTGCGGCAGCGCTACGGCGCCGACAACGTGGTCTCCTCCGACGTGCGCATGCCGCCGGCCGGCTCGCAGCTCGGCGACGGCCGCTTCGCCTGGGTGGACTGCACCTGGCTGCCCCAGATCCGAGAGGCGGTCCGGAAGCACGGGATCGACACGATCTATCACCTGGCGGCGCTGCTCTCGGCGGTGGCCGAGGAGAAGCCCCAGGTGGCCTGGGACGTCAACATGGGGGGGCTCTACCGGGTCCTGGAGGTGGCGCGCGAGAACGGCTGCGCCGTCTTCCACCCCAGCTCGATCGGCGCCTTCGGGCCCGGGACGCCCAGAAAGGGAACGCCTCAGGACACGGTGCAGCGTCCGACCACCATGTACGGCGTCACCAAGGTCAGCGGCGAGCTGCTGTGCGACTACTACTTCCGGCGCTTCGGAGTCGATACCCGGGGTCTGCGCTTTCCGGGGATCATCTCCCACGTCGCGCCGCCCGGCGGCGGCACCACCGACTACGCGGTGGACATCTTCTACGAGGCCATCAAGCACGGCCGCTACACCTGCTTCTTGAAGCCCAACACGCGGCTCGACATGATGTACATGCCGGACTGCGTCCACGCGGCGATCGCCCTCATGGAGGCGGATCCGGGGAAGCTGGTGCACCGCAACGCCTTCAACGTGACGGCGATGAACTTCACCCCCGCCGAGCTGGCGCGGTCGATCCGCAGGCACATCCCCGACTTCCGGATGCTCTACAAGGTGGACCCCACCAAGCAGGCCATCGCCGACTCCTGGCCGATCTCCCTCGACGACACCGCCGCCCGAGAGGAGTGGGGCTGGGAGCCGAAGTACGACCTGCCGTCGATGACCCGGGAGATGCTCGAGGAGCTGGGGAAAAAGTTCGAGCCCGGCGAGGAGGAGCGGGAGGCCTGACGGCGACCGCGGCCGCGAGAGGGTGACGCAGCCGGTCGTTTCCGCCCGGCAGGAGGAGACCATGACCGAGACGGATCGCAACAAGCGGAGGGTGCGGGAGTACGTGGAGGCGCTCAACCGGGGCGACATGGAGACCCTGCGCGGGCTCTTCACCCCCGACGCCGTGATCCAGGGCGTCCTGAAAAAGGGCCAGATGGACGAGATCGTGCCCATCTGGAGGGCTCTCCACGAGGGCCTGACCGCGGAGTCGGAGGCCCGGACCTCACGACCGCCTCAGTCGGGCCGCGCCGCGACCTCCGTCTTGGCGGCCGGCGGAACCGGTCGGAGAGTGGCGAGGGCGATGCCGCTCCGGCCGTCGGCCAGGGCGTACCAGAAGGCCAGGTCGCCCCGATCGTTGAGCGCCCGGCTGAAGCCGAGGGCGGTCAGGGTGGAGCCGAACAGCGGATCCCCGAGACGAGCCACCTCCTCCAGCAGACCGCGGGCGACGAGGTAGAGGCCGCCTCCGCCCCCGTCGAGCTCTCCGACGAAGGCCACGGCGCCCTCCGCGTTGAGCCCGACTCCGGAGCCGAAGCCGTTGAAGCCGCGAAAGCGGCCGGCGGTGTCCGCGATGGCCGTCAGCGACCCGCCCTCGGCGACGTAGATCGCGCTTCCGCCGTCGTCGAGGCCCGCTTGGAAGGCCACGACGCCGGAGTCGTTGACCTCCACCGGCCCGTGAAAGCCGCTGAGCGCCCCGGGCGTGTCGGCGATCCGGGTGAGCCCGGCCCCGTCGGCGATCCAGACGGACTCCACCGCCCCCTCCTCCTCGAGGGTCCGAAAGGCGACCTGCCCCACGTTGTTGATCGACGGCTCCCCGAGCTCGGAGAAGGGGGTGTCGACCGTGGTCGCGATCAGCCGGGGCGGGCCGCCGTCGGAGGCGTAGATGGCGGTGTCTCCCGACTCGAGGCGGACGCGGAAGACCACCGTGCCGCCGTCGTCGACCGACGGCGGGCCGACCGGACCGCCCGGCTCGGCGATCGCGATCACGCTCCCGCCGTCGCCCAGGAAGACGCCGTCGCGATACGGCCCTTCCGCCGCCCCGAAGGCGACGGCGCCGCCGTCGTTGATCGCAACCTCCTCCGGAGCGAGGCTGGCGAAGCGCGCCGTGTTGTCGGCGATCGCGCTCACCCCGGAGGAGTCGGCGCGGAAAGCTCCCTGCGCTCCGGTGTCGGTCACCGCGGTGAAGGCCGTCTGGTCCCGGTTGTTGAGCGACGGCCGGCCGAACCGGTCGCGGGGACCGAGGGTGTCGTCCACACTCACGATCGACCGGAGGGTGGTGGGCAGGCTGACCGGCGGCGTCGGCGTGGGGAGCTCGACGAGGAGCGCCTGCGAGAGGATCGGATCGGCTTCGACGTCGATCAGGCCGTCCGGGAACTCCGACAGGTCGGTCAGGTAGATCCCCCGGCCCAGCTCGTCGGTCACGAAGGGGCTGACCGGGCTCAGGGCGAAGGGATGGCTCTCGCAGCCCACGCAGAGCGCCTCGCCGAGCTCCGCCACCGGCACGCCCGCGGCGTCGTGGAGGACGACCGGCTCGTCGAGGTAGATCAGCGTTGCGAAGGTCTCGCAGAACTCGCCCACGCACTGCTCGAGCCGCTGCGCCCGGCCGGCGACCTCGACCTCGAACGTGTCGCCGGCGTCGAGAGGGTCCTCTCCGGGAGTGCGGACGAAACGGAGCTGGTAGGTGACCCGACCCGAGCCGGGGTCCTCGCCGACGAATCGAGCCCCCTGCTGTAGGAGCTTCGAGCGGGGAAACTCTCCCAGAAACTGGCTCGACTTGGGCACCACGACGTCGTCCGCCGTCACAGCACCCAGTCCGATCGGGAAGGCCGGCTCCCGGAAGAGAGGCACCCTCACCAGCCCGTCCAGGGGCAGGGTCTCGTCGGCGGCGGGACCCAGGTCCCCCAAGGGCGTCTCGACGTCGAGCACCTGGAGGTGGAAGACCACTCCCAGGCTCAGGCCCGTCTCGTTCTGGAAGTGGTTCTCGAGCAGATAGGTCGGGCGGATCCTCAACTCCTCCAGCGATCCGACGAGCGGCTGGATCACGACGCTCTCACCGAGCCCGAACTCGACGAGCATGGTGGGATGGAAGACGCCGCTCTCGCCGCGCGCCAGGACCACCTCGTGGAAGCCGAGCTGCACGCGGGGCCGGGGTGTGAAGGTCATCTCCTGGTAGAGGCTGAGCACCGGGCCGCCGTCGGTCGAGAGCAGCGAGTAGCCGATCGGCCCGATCCTGTTGCTCAGAACGGCGCCGACGACGGGGACGATCTTGTCGAAGTCGGCCTGCAGGCTGAGGATGGGCTTCTGGGCGAAGCCGTGCAGCACCCCTCCCGGCGCGGCCGGCCGGCTGTCCACCCGCACGTCCGGGTAGCTCACCTCGACGTAGCCGCCGCCGGGGATGACGAACGTCTGCTGGAACAGGTCCACCGGCTCGAAGCCCGGGACCTGGATTCCGGCGGGGCTGACCCTGACCAGGGGGACCTCGCGGGGCCCGTCGCCGAAGAGGAACTCCTTGCGGGCGGTGTCGAAAAGGTAATCGGCCTCGAGAAAGACGCCGGCCCTGACGTCCCAGTCGGCGGTCGCCCAGGCCGCGGCGTTTGGGAAGTAGGTCGAGAAGTGGGGCTGCGAGAAGACCTCGAGCTCGAAGCCGGGGATGGAGGTCCTCCCGGCTTCGTAGCCCGCCCCCGCCGCGAGGGCGCTGGTGCGGAAGGGGATCTCCCTGCGCTCGGTGCCGGGAAGAAAGGCGCTGGTGATCGTGAAGGGGCGGCCCGTGGTGACCGTGTCGTTCGGACCGTTGGTCTCGATCCGCAGCACCGCGACCGCCGGATAGTTGATGTTCAGCCGCCCGCCGCTGACGTAGTAGCCGAAATTGAGTCCGAAGTGACCCGATACGCTGCCCCCCGCCTTGAGTCCCGGATCGATGGGCAGATCGACTCCCAGCGTCTCTTCCACGACGCCGATGACGACGCCGGTGGGGTCTTCGAGGTCCGGCAGATCGGCCCGGAAGTCGAACCGCAGCTTCCTGTACTCCCACTCGTGATGGAACGCCGGCCCGCCGGTCCAGGGATTCTGGTTGACGGCCGTGAAGGCCACGTTGTGACGGACCTCCACGTCGGCGTGCACGCCGGCGGCGGGGGCGAGCGCGGCGATGGCCGCGGCGAGGGAGAGCCGAGCTCTGGGAGAGGGAGCCTGCCACATGACCTTCTTCCTCCTTGCGCCGGAAGAGCGGGTTCGGGGGACGGCGGACGCCCGGCGGCCCCGGCGACGTGCGTCCGCGCTGGCGGCCCGGAAGCCGGGTCGCGGGCTGGAGCCAGGGGCGGGAACGGCAGGGCGTCTCCGGCTGCCGGCTCCCGCGCCTTTCGGGGTTCGCTCCGTTTTTTCCGATGGCCTCCTGAGAGCGCTTGTCTACGCATGGAGGCGAGCGCTGTCAAGAGAAAAGTGAAGGGGAGCGTCCGGTTCCCGGCGAGCGATTCGGGAGCCCCCCGCGACGGCTGCCCGGCGGCGGCCTCTGTCCCGCGGAGGCCCGACCCGGATAGTCTCGGGCGATTCACGAGGAGGTGCCCGATGCGGTGGAGGAGGATCGGAAGCGAGGCGGGGGCTGTGGCGACGGCTGCGCTGGTGGGGCTCGGTCTGGCCCTGGGGAGCGCGGCGCAGGCCGCCGGTCCGCCGCCCAACGAGATGGAGGAGCTCCGGTACGACCACGACTTCTTCCCCGGCACCAGCTACGACCCGGCCGTCCCGGCGCCCGAGGCGGTGCTCGGGTTCCGGCCCGGCGATCGGGCGGCCTTCCCGCACGAGGTCGAGCGCTACCTGACGGTCCTCGCCGAGGCGAGCCCGCGCGCCGAGCTGCGAGAGATCGGCCGCACCCACGAGGGGCGGCCGCTGCTCTGCCTGGTGGTCTCGTCGCCCGCGAACATGGCGCGGCTCGAGGAGATCCGCGCCGGCATGGGGCGGCTGGCCGACCCGCGCGGCCTGGACGAGAGCGAGGCGCGGCGGCTGGTGGCCGAGCTGCCGGCGCCGGCCTGGCTGGCCTACTCGATCCACGGCGACGAAACCTCCGGGACCGACGCCGCCCTGGCGGTGGCCCACCACCTCGCGGCGGGGACCGGGCCCGAGCTCGAGACGCTCCTCGAGCGGGTCGTGGTGCTGATCGACCCCATGCAGAACCCCGACGGCCGCCACCGCTACCTGCAGCAGATCGCCGAGGGGCGCGGCGTCAGCCCCAACGTAGACGACCAGTCGCTGCTGCGCGGCTACTGGCCGTGGGGGCGGGGCAACCACTACCTGTTCGACCTGAACCGCGACTGGATCCTCGGGGTCCATCCGGAGACCCGGGCGCGGATCCGGGAGGCGTCGAGCTGGCACCCGCTGCTGTTCGTGGACATCCACGAGATGGGCTCCCAGGACACCTACCTCTTCTCCCCGGCGCGTCAGCCCCGCAACCCGCACTTCCCGGCCTCCCGGATCGGCTGGAACGACCGCTTCGCCCGCGAGCAGTCGGAGGCGTTCGACCGCTGGAACTGGCTCTACTACACCGGCGAGTGGAACGAGGGGTGGTACCCGGGCTACACCGACTCGTGGGGAGAGTTCCGGGGCGCGGTGGGGATCCTCTACGAGCAGGCGCGCTACGCCGAGGACGGCGTGCGGATCGCCGGCGGCGACGTGATGACCTATCGCGGCGGCGTCCATCGCCAGGCGGTCTCCACCCTGGCCAACCTCCGCACCCTGGCCGCGAACCGCGAGGCTCTGCTCGCGGGGTTCCTGGACGAGCGGCGCGAGGCGGTCTCGGCGACCGGGCCGTACGCCGGACGCACCTTCGCCGTGCTGCCCACGGCCAACCGGTCGCGGCTGGCCGCCTTCCTCGACCAGATGGAGCTCCAGGGCTTCGAGGTCTACGTCGCCGACCGCGAGGTGGACGCCCCGGGAGGGGTGGACCTGCTGGGGCGGCGGTTCGACCGCCGGAAGCTGCCGGCGGGCACCCTTCTCCTCCCCAACCGCCAGCCCGAGGCGCGGCTGCTGGCGACGATGCTGGAGCTCGACGCCCCCATGCCCGACGACTACCTGCGGCGGGAGCGGCGCGAGCTGCTGCGCACCGGGCGGACGTCGATCTACGACCTGACGGCCTGGAGCCTGCCCATGTTCTACGGCCTCGACACCCTCGAGCTGAAGGGCGGCCTGCCGGCCGGAGCCCGTCGCGTGGACCCGCCCGAGGCGGCGCTGCCGCCGCTCTCCGCGCCCCCGCCGGCCGGAGAGGCCGTGGCCTGGGTCGTGGACGGCGGCGACGACGCGGCGGTGGCGCTGGCCGCCCGGTTGGCCGAGCGGGGTGTCGAACTGCGCATCGCCGACAAGCCGTTCGAGCTGGGCGGCGCCACCTTCGCGCCCGGATCGGTGGTGGTCCTGCCCTTCGACAACCGGCGGAGCGACCTCGATCTGCCCGCCACGGTGACCGAGGCGGCGGCCGAGCTGGAGCTCGCCGTGACCGCCGTCGCAACCGGGCTGGGAGAGGGCGAGCTGCCCGACCTGGGGGGCGGCCACTTCCACCGGCTGGTGCCGCCGCGCATAGCCCTCCTGGCGCGCCAAGGGGTGGACGGCAACGACTTCGGGGCGATCTGGCACGCCATCGACACCCGTCTGGCCATCCGCCACACGCACCTCGACCGGGAGTTCCTGACCTACAACGACCTGCGCCGCTACAACGTCCTGGTGCTTCCCAACGTCTGGTGGGGCGAGCTCACCGACGCCGAGCGCGAGCTGCTCGAGAAGTGGGTCGAGAGCGGCGGCACCCTGGTGGCGATCGCCGGGAGCGCCGCCCAGGTGGCGAGCAAGGAGAGCAGCCTCACCGCGGTGCGCCGGCTCCCCGACGTCCTCGAGGATCTCGACGACTACGAGCTGGCGCTAGAGCGAGAGCGCCAGGCGCGGGCCGGCGAGATGCCGGACCCCGAGGTCGTCTGGGGCCGTGTGGTGGCCGCCGAGCCCGACTACCCGTGGGGTGACGGCAGCCCGGAGCGCCCGAGCCCCGAGGAGCTCGAGCGCCGAGACGTGTGGGCTCGCCGGTTCATGCCGCAGGGCGCCTTCCTGGCGGCGCGGGTCGATCCCGAGCACTGGCTGGGCTTCGGCGCCGGCGAGGCCCTGCCGGTGCTCTTCGAGGGCTCGTCGCAGCCGCTGATGGCGGCCGGCGGCGTCGAGGCGCCGGTTCGGGTCGGCGTGCTCGGCGAGGCTCCCGGCGCCGAGGCCGTCCGGGTCGGCTGGAGCGCCGTGCCCCCCGGCCACGAGCTCCGCGTCCGCATGAGCGGCCTGGTCTGGCCCGAGGCGGCCTCCCGGCTCGCCAACACGGCCCTCGTCACCCGCGAGGCCAAGGGGAACGGCCAGGTGATCCTCTTCGCCGCGCCGCCGGCCTTCCGGGGTGCGGCGCGGGGCACCGAGCGGCTGCTGCTCAACGCTCTCGTGTACGGGCCGGGGTTCGGGACGAGACCGCCGATCGTGCCCTGACAGAGCGGGGCGCCGGGGCACCCGCGCCCGCGCAGCCCTCACCACCCGAGGGTGCTGACAGGGCGACCGAACGCTTCCCCCGGGATCGGGAACCGTGCTGCTCGGCCTGGTCCTGGCCGGCATGAACGGCGTCCGCGCCGAGGGCGCGAGCCCGCTCGCGACGGCCAGCGGCTCTGGACCGATCGAGAATGCGAGGACGGAGGCAGAGGCGGGGAGGCCTCGGCCCCCCCGCCCCACTGAGCCGGCGTGCCCCTATTCGGTGCAGGCGCGCCGCGCGTTGACGAAGCCGTGGCCGTAGAACTCGTCCTTGCCGACCTTGCCCTCGTCGTCCGCGGTGTTCATCAGCTTGGTCTTGAGCGCGCCCTTCGAGATGCCGGGGTTGGCGCCCTTGATCAGCGCCGCCACGCCGGCCGCGGCCGGCGAGGCCATGCTGGTGCCCGCGGCGAAGCAGAAGCTGAAGGTGGGCGGCGTGCTCGTTCCGCGGCAGGTGCTGAGCACCATGTCGAGGAACCAGGCGCCGACCGGGAAGAGGGTGAAGTCGCCCCCCGGCGCGGCCAGGGTGACCAGGTCCTCACCGTAATTGGTGTAGGAGGCGATGCGGCGGTAGTTGCTGCCGCCGTTGGCGAAGTCGACCGGACCGGTGGCCGAGATGGCCAGGCCGCTGCCCGACTGGGCCGGGATCACCGTCAGGTCTGCGAACTGGCCGATGTCGAGGCCGTTGTTGGCGGCCGCCGAGATCACCAGAACGCCCCTGCTGCCGGCGAAGTTGACCGCCTTGGCGGCGGCCGAGTGGAAGCCCGGGAAGGAGCTCTTGAAGAACAGCGCCCCCAGACTCATGTTGATGATGTCCGCCCGCTGCGTGCAGCCGGCACCGAACGAGGCGGGGTCGGCGGCGAAGAGGACGGCGCCGATGACGGCGCCGAACGAGCCGCTGCCGGCGTGCAGAGCTTTGAGGTGCATGAGGGTGGCGCCCGGCGCCACGCCGATGATGCCGAAGCCGTTGTCGGCGCCGAGCACGATGCCGGCGACGTGGGTGCCGTGCCAGAAGGTCCCCGTGTCCGTGGTGTAGGGGACGCCCGGGACGAACGAGGCGGAGCAGGCCGCGTCGAGGTTGGGGGCGATGTCCGGGTGGATGTGGTAGAGACCGCCGTCGATCACCGCGACCCGCGCGCCGCTGCCGTCACAGCCCGCGGCCCAGGCCCCCGGGGCGTCGATCGCCACCATGTTCCACTGCAGGGGGAAGAAGGTCTCGTCGCCGGGAGTCACGACGGACTCCACCAGGGGCGGCTGGTCCCAGTCGACGAACACGTCCTCCTCGGCGAACAGGAAGCTCGCGGCTCCCGTCACCTCGTCGAGGAAGTCGGGGTTGCTGGAGACCGCGAGCGCCAGGCCGGTCGGACCGTGGGCGAAGACCAGCTCGCCGCCCGCCGCGCGCACGGCCTGGGTGTGCTTCTTCCTCCACCGGCCGGCGTCGAGCAGATACTGGGTCGCGCTCGCCGAAGCGGCGTGGAACAGCGCCGGATGCTGGCGAGCCGCCCGATTCGCCCGTCGGGCCTGCTGGGCGGCCCGCCTCGCCGCCTTGTCGATAGAGCCGGACTCGTCGGCCACGGCGCGGTTCTTGGCCAGGACCTCGGCCGGAACACCCACGGCGACGAGCGCCACGAGGGTCAACAGACAGATCAGCTTTCGCTTCATTCCACACCTCCTCATGGTGGAAACGGGCTCACGGCACGGCCGTCGCTCATGGCGACCCGGGCGTCCGCGAGGCGAGTTGGTCGAGACAGGGGCATTCTAGAGCGAGCGTCGAGAAAGTGGCAAATAGACATCCGGCTATGGACCTCCCGAGATCGGGGCCCGAGGGGCGGGGGTGCCTCTGCGCCTCCAGATCCTCGACGGTGTGCCAGAGTGCCGACCGTCCATCCCAGCAACGCTCCGCGACGACCTGTTCGGCGCATGGGCTCGGTCGACCCTATCTGCCGAGGCGGCTGGGTGAGCCGGCGCCGACGAAGAAGGAGGCGATGACGCTGCTCGCGGAGCTGCTCGAGACGGGGAAGCTCACACCCGTCATCGACCGGGCCTTCCCGCTCGACGAGGCGCGCGCGGCGATGCGTTACCTGGTGAGCGGGCGCGCTCGTGGCCGGCTCGTCATGGTGCCCCGAGGCGCTCGAGGCGGTCCGACCGGAAAGCCCCCATCTGAACCCCATTCAGGACGCTGGAGTGCGCCCGGGTACGCTCGACTTCATCGAGCGGTCGATCTCGGGTCCCACGGGTGGGGGCGATAGGAGACGTCTGCCTGCTACTCGTAGTGCGTCCACATCCTGAGGACCTTGACGACCCGCTCTTCCGCGAGGACCTGATAGACCAGCCGATGCTTGACGTTGATTCGTCTCGAGTAGGCGCCGGCGAGGTCACCGACCAGCTTCTCGAATGGCGGTGGTGTCTGGAAGGGATCCTGTTTCAGGATCGCCAGAAGGTACTCCGCCTTGCGACGTAGATGGGAGGAGCTGAGCTTCCGTGCGTCCTGGACCGCCTGGCGCGTGTAGACGACGCGCCAGGCGCTCACCAGTCCAGTTCCTCGACGCACTCCTCGAGCGGGGTGGCCATCCCCTCTCGGATCGAGTCCGCCATGCCTGGAATCGACATCAGGTAGACGCTCTCCTGAAGCGCCCTCCAGTCGGCCTCGGAGACGAGAACCGCAGACGCGCGACGACCGGTGATCTGCACCGGCTCGCTGCTGACAGCCACTTCGTCCAGGAGTCGGTAGAGATTCTGTCGAGCCTTGGTTGCGGCGATCGTCTTCATCGCCTAAAGCGTACGCCAAAGCGTACGGAGTGTCAACCGCCGTACCCTGGTGCCTCCGGCGCAAGCTGACCCTGTCGCACCCATGGGGAGGAGCCAGTGAGCAGGCGGGCTCGCCGTGGACGCACGACCGAGCTCGTGCTGGAGGTCGCCATCTGCAGCCCGGCCGAGAGGTCCCCGGTCACGGCCGGGAGCTCTTCAGAATCGGTACGCGATCCCCAGCGAGACGATCAGGGGATCCAGATCGGTGTCCTGGCCGGCGGTCTCGCCCTCCAGGATCGCGCCGAGGTAGCGGGTGCTCAGCGAGACCAGCCAGCGCCCCGAGGCGCCGATGGCGCGGTCGAGGCCGAGCTTGATCCCGAAGCCGGTGTCGTCGTCGAAGACCAGCTTGTCGGAGCGCCCGACCTCGGTGAGGAAGACCACGTCGTCGAAGTAGACGATCGCCGCGAAGGCGCCGACGTGGAGGTCGAAGCCGCCAACGGGCCGGTGGTAGTTCACGCCGGCGCTGAAGAGCTCGAACGCCGCGCTCTCGGTGTCCCGCAGGACCTGCCCGCCCGGGGCCGTGACGAGCTCGGCGTCGAGATCCGCCGCGAGCGCCGCCAGCTCGATGCCCAGGCGAGGCCGGATCCGGTACTCGGCCTCGAGACCGGCGCCGAGGCCCCCCTCGACGCGGAAGGCGAACGGCTCCCCGCCGGGCAGAAGACCGGCCAGGTCGTCCCCCGTGGGCTCGACATGGACGGCGCAGCCGCGCAGCGTGAGCTTGGGCTCGGCGGCGGTGGCTCGAGTCGGGCCGGCCGGCAGCGCGACCGCGACTCCGATCGCGATCGCCAGGATCTTCCAACGGCTCATGGGACGGCGCCTTTCGCTGGGGACCGGCTTCCGGGCACGGCCCTCGGTGGGTTGGATGGTCCGGGAGAGCGAGTCCTTCGCGGGCTGGGCCGACGCTCCCCGGATGGGGATTCCGAACCGCTCCGGGTGGGCCAGTGCGAGAGGCGGTGGTCCGCCGCCGCGCGCCGGCGTCGCCGTGCTCCTCGCAGGCGCCGAGCCAGCGGTCTACCGACCGGAAGCGGCCAGCGAGCGCGCCTCGCTCAGCAGTCCGGCGGCGCGCTCGAGGTAGGTCGCCGGGTTGCCTGCCGCGTCCATACGGATCATCCCGTCGTAGAGGGCGACGGCGCCGCGCAGCTCGTCCAGCGCCTCCCGGCCCCTCTGGCACGACGACGAGAAGCAGCCGGAGGAGCAGCCCCGCTCGGCCCGCGAGAGCGCGCGGCCCAGGTCGAGGAAGGCGGCGCTCCAGGCGGCGGAGTCCACCGGCGGCGGCCCGAGCGCTCGGAGCTCGGCGGCGACCGTCTCGTAGGCGCCGCCCACGGCCTCGACACACAGTTGCGCGACCTCGGCCGTAGACTCAGTGGAGCGGGCGCCCACCTCCGAACCGGTCTCCCCGGACCCGGAAGGGCGCAGCGCCGGCAGCACCTCGTTGATCACGAAGTAGGCGATGATCGCCAGGGCGATCAGGCCGACGAGCCAGCGGAGCACCAAGCCATGGTAGCAGGCGAGCAGATCGCAGCATGAGAGCGACTCGGTCGATCCGCCTCGGGGCGTGCTGCGCCCTCCTCCTCCTCGCCCCGGAGCTGTCGGCGGGAGAGATCGACGACGGCGCGCTGCGGGCGGAGATCGAGTCGATCCGCGAGCGGCTCGCCGTCCCGGGGGCGGCCGTCGGGGTCACCGTGGGCCGGCGCACGTTTCTTCTCGGTGGGTTCGGTGTCCGGCGCCTCGGTTCGCCCGAGCCCGTCACGGCGCGGACGCGGTTTCCGGTCGCCTCGGTCACCAAGGCGTTCACCGGGCTGACCGTCGCTCGGCTGGTCGACGAGGGCCGATTGGCCTGGGACGATCGTCTCGTCGACCGGATCGACGTTCCGAGTCTCGCTCGCTCGAGCCTGCTGGCGGCGGCGACGTTGTCCGACGCGCTGGCGCACAGAAGCGGGGTCGCTCCGGGCGGACTTCTCGGCCTGCACTCCGGGTGGTCGCGCCGCGAGCTGGTCGCCCGCCTCGCGCTCCTTCCGGAGGACCCCTCGGCGCGGGGGCGGTTCGGCTACAACAACCTGATGTACGCCGCGGTCGGGCTGGCGATCGAGGACGAGACCGGCGAATCGTGGGAGGACGCCGCTCAGCGGCTCGTCATCGACGCGCTCGGGATGCGCGACTCGGCCACTCACCACGGGTTGCTCGGGGAGGGCGTCCCGCGCGTCTCGGCGCACGTGACCGGCCGGGACGGCTGGCGCCCCATCGGGAACGGCGCCGAGTTCGCCGCGATCCGCCCCGCGTCGACGGTGGTCTCCTCGGCGCGCGACCTGACGCTCTTGACCCGGGCGTTGGTCGGTGAGGAGGAGCCGGAGTGGACCCGGGCGCTCGAGGCGACGGCATCCGCTCGGACGCTGATCCCCGCGGAGGCCTTCGGCTGGCTGGCGCCGGCCTTCCCCGACTGCCACACCTTCGCCTACGGGAGAGGCTGGTTCCTCGCCGAGAGAGCGGGCCGGCGCGTCGTCTTCCACCCCGGCGGAGGCGGGGGAGTGAGCTCCCTACTGCTCCTGATCCCGGCGGAGCGGATCGGAATCTCGGTGCTCACCAACGACGACGACTACGCGTCGAACCTGGCGATCGCCAACACGATCGTCGATCGCCTCCTCACTCTGGAGCCGCGCGATTGGGTGAGCGAGCTCGAGGAGCTGCGAACCGACCACGCCGCCGAGGCGCGCGCCCGGGACGAGCTGCTCGAAACCCGTCCCAGCCCTGCGCTGCCGCCGTTGCCACTCGAGACCTACGTCGGCCGATACGGGCACCCCGTCTACGGCGCGGTGGAGATCGTCCGGGGCGAGGGCGGCCTGCGACTGCAACGTGGCGCTCTCGGCGGAGCTTTGGAGGAGTGGGACCGCGACAGCTTCCTCGTGACCTACCCGAGCACGTCGTACGTCTACGACATCGTGACCTTCACCATCGGTTCCGACCGCGTCCCGCTCTCGCTGACCTTCTTCGACCAGCCCGGCTTCGATCGCGCGAGCCGGGAAGGGCACGGGCACGCCCACTGATCACGGCTCGGCGGCTCCCTCGGAGCATCTGAACCCCATTCAGTTTGGGGGGTCTACGACGGGCTACGGCACAGCACTCTGGACTACTCTAACCTGTTGACATGATTGACTTTATGTCTATCCTGGCCTCCTGTAGATCGCGGGTGACTACGCCCCAGTACGGGGTTCGCGGTGTACCAGACATGTACTGCCCGCAGATCTGGAGGCACCGTGGTTGTTCCGAAGCTGACACCGAAGATCGTCCAGGAGGCGCCGTTCGCGGACGGCCCCTCGTACTACGTGATGGAGGGCAGGAGTAGGCGGAGCCTGCGAGGCTTCGGGATTCGCGTCTATCGAACCAA
>JAWWBN010000027.1:0-26249 GCA_033720955.1 Thermoanaerobaculia bacterium
ATATCTAATCCCCTGCTCCGCATACAGACCCCACCCCCCCCTATCCCCCCGAGCTGTCGCCGGCTCGCCCCCGGGCTTTGTGGGTCGTCCCGCCGTCCCGCACCCTTCTGCGCCCGCCCCCGAGAGCCCGACATGCCCTGGACCGGTCTCGGCACCATCTCCTCGGAAACCTCAGCCCTCCCGGACTCGGACCGACTGCCCCCTCGGAGGGGGCGAGGGCTCGCCCCCAGCCGGCACGGCGGGTGAGCCGTGCCGACGCCGACCGGCCAGCAAGCCCGGCCGATGCGGGCTCTCTCAGGCGAGGACCGCCGGAACGATCCCCATCGCCCCACCACCGAGCCGTCCCGCCCTGTCAGAACAAGCAGAACCAGAGTCGCCGTAGAGCCGATCCGCCCCTAGAGAAGCACCTCGGCCCACGCCTCCTCGTCGAAGCCGACGAGAGTCGTCCCCCCGGACCGCACCAGCGGCGCCCGCAGATTGCCAGTAGAGCCGACCATCCGGTCCACCAGCCCCTCGTCCACCTCACCGCCCGGCCGAAACCCCTCGACCTTCCTCCCCTTGGCCACGACGAGACGCTTCGAAGCCGCCAGAATCTCGCGCGCCTGGTCGCGGCCGAGCTTCCGCGCGGCCGAGACCTTCTCCTTCGGAGCCAGAGAGTGCGCGTCCATGAACTTGGACGCCCGGCTACAGCTCGTTCACCCGCCGCGGTGGTAGTACCAATCGATCCTCTTCGCCATGGGGACTCCTCTCCGGCCGTGCGCCCGGGAGGCTACTGGCTGGGGGGAGCCCTGTCCAGGGGGCCGTCTTCGGCCGCCTGCCGCTCGGGCACTCGGCGACTTTCGAAGGTGGGTCAGGGCCGCCAGGAGATCCTCACGCGGCGGCCCGGCGGCAGCCGCAGCCGGCGCTCTCGCCCTGGCGGGTGCGGATGGGGCTGCGGGGTGACGGCGGCCGGAGAAACGTCTTGACAAGTACCGGCGTTTGTACTAAGACACGCCGTCCCTTGGGAAAGGAGAACCGTAATGAAGCCCAACGGTCTCGTCTACTTTGCCTTTGGTTGGACCACGCTGATCAGCCTGGGGGCCGCCTTCAACCAGGTGGTGGCGCCACCGAGCACCCTGAGCTTGGGTGACACCGGCATCGTGTTCCCCGACGGGACGGTGCAGACCACGGCGGCCAAGAGCGACTCCCGCCGGGCGTTCTATCTCACGAGCAGCGGTCACTCCGGCTCGCTGGCGCTCGGTGCCTGCGCCCCCGGCTTCCACATGGCCTCCCTGTGGGAGATCTTCGATGTCTCCACGCTGCGCTATGCCACCGACAGCGAGGGTGCGGGCGATGTGTTCCGCGCGGACGACAGCGGGCAGGGACCTCCGACCGATCGCATCGGGTTCGTACGAACCGGAGGCGGTTCCTTCGATGTCTTCCAGGCTAAGGGCCTGTCGAACTGCGCCGCCTGGACCTCGAGCAGCCCGATGCATGTGGGGACCGGAGTGGAACTCGAACCTCGCTGGGACAGCCCGACCGGAGCGGGTGAGCCCTCCGTCGTGATCGCACCGTGGGACGCCGGGGTGCTCCAATGCTCGCAAGACTGGCAGGTCTGGTGCGTTGCCGACTGAACCTACCGCCGGTTCGACCTCGAGGAGGGGCTCCGCGGCTCGCGGAACTGCTGCTTGAGGATCAGCTTCGCGCCGTCCGGCAGATCCCGGGTCACCACCGCGTTGGTGCCCACGAAGACGTCGTCGCCCACCCGGATGCCGCCGATCAGCCTGGCCCCGGCGCCCACGAACACCCGGTCGCCGATCACGGGCATGGCGTCGCGGGTGTCGCGGCCGGAGGCGCCGATGGTCACCTGGTGCAGCAGGATCGCGTCGCGGCCGATCACCACGCGGTCGCCGATCACCAGCCCGGTGCCGTGGGCGACCAGGAGGCCGGGGCCGATGCGCGCCCCCGGAGCGATGTCCACCCCGGTCAGAAAGAGCGACAGGCGTGCGAAGAGCGGCCCCAGGATCGGCACCCCCCACCGCTTGAAGGCGCTGGCGATCCGGTAGAGCAGGATCGCCTGGTAGCCGTTCTCGAAGAAGAGCGACTCCAGCACGTACCAGGGAAACGACTTCGTCTTGAACTCGCGCAGCCGCCGGGTGTCGGCCCTCAGGTTGTCGAGCATCAGCCGCCCGCCTTCCCGCCGGCCGCCGTCCCCGGCAGCGCCGGCGGCGGCCCGAGCTCGGCCTGGAGACCGGCCACGACCCCCTTGAGCTTGGCGGTCGCGGCGCCCTGGTTGCCCTTGGGCAGCTCCCGGAGCCAGGCGAGGGGGATGGCCAGCGCGGTGAAGAGCAGGAACGAGCACCAGTCGAGGAAGCCGCCGTAGCGACGCACGAAGATGGCTGTGCTGCGGCCCGTCTGGAAGGTCTTGCCCGGGCGGTAGTCGCCCGTGGTGTGGGAGACCATGTGCCAGAGGACGGCCCGGTGGGCGTAGTGGCACCGCCAGCCGCGCCGCTTCATCCGCATGCACCAGTCGGCGTCCTCGACGGAGAGGTGGTAGAGCGGGTCCCAGAGGCCGATCTGCTCCACCACCTCGCGCCGCACCAGCATGGCGCAGCCGTTGACGTAGGGCACCTCCTCGTCGTGGTCGTAGCGGCCGCGGTCGATCTCGCCCATCCCCCGCTCCCGGGTGACCGACTCCTTGAAACGGATGATGCCGCCGGTGGACCAGAGACGCTGCCGGTCCCAGTAGTAGAAGGCCTTGGGCCCGACACAGCCGATCCCGGGGTCGCTCTCGAGGACCCTGACCATCTCGGTGAGCATGGCCGGCTCCACCTCGATGTCGTTGTTCAGGAGCAGCAGCAGGTCGTAGTCGCGCTCCATCGCCCAGATCAGGCCGCGGTTCATCCCCCGCGCCGGTCCCCGGTTCTCCTCCACCCGGATCTGGTGGACGTCGGGGAAGGCCTCCGCCACCGCCTCGTACGAGCCGTCGGTCGATCCGTTGTCGACCACCACCAGGTCGAAGCTCGGATAGCTCATCCGCGACAGGCTGGCCAGGGTCTGGAGAGTGATCTCCCGACCGTTGTAGTTGAGGACGATCGCCGCGACCTTGGGGGACGCCACCGCTGGCCCTCCCGGCGCCTCAGCCGACCCGCCGCAGCCAGATGGAGCCGAAGTGGGTGTCGTAGTCGGCCGCCTCGACCGGCCGGTACCCCGGGACCGTCTCCTTCAGGACCTCCTCGCGGTGGAAGCGCAGCAGCGGCGCCGAGAGGGCGATCTCGAAAGAGCGGTTGTAGGCGAGAAAGGCCTGCAGCAGCATGGCCTCGGTCCAGTAGCTCGGCCACTTGGTGCCGAAGATGTACTGCTCGGCCGGGTAGGGGACGTTGTAGGGGAAGTGGATGTCGTGGACGTGGATCGTCACCCCGGGCTTCACCCGCGGCACCGCCTCCAGGAAGAGGTAGGCCACGTCGCCGCCCAGCTTGAGAACGTGGGTGGTGTCGATGAAGAGCACGTCCCCCGCCTCGAGGCGCTCGAACTCGGCGAGCTCGACCTCCTGGACGGGCTGCGCCCGCACCTGGACCCGCTCGAGGGCCCGCAGCTTCTCGCGCGGGAAGGGATCCACCACGCGGAAGTCGCACTCCACCCCCTCCCGGCGGTTCCTCTCCACCGCCCTCCAACTGAAGTAGGTCGAGAAGCCGGAGCCGATCTCCAGGTAGCGGCGCGGCCGCACGTCGCGGATCATGCAGTAGAGCAGGAGGGCGTCCACCTCGGTGAAGCCGGGGCCGTAGCCCATCCTCTTCACCTCGGAGTAGCTGGGCAGCTCGGCGTACTCGGAGGCCCGCTCGCGCAGGAGGCGGCGCAGCAGCGCCTCCATGGCGTCGAGGTCCACCTCCACCCCGACCATCTCGCTCGGCCGGTCCCAGAGATGGCGCGAGGCGGCGACCTCGCGAAAGACCGGCAGCGGCGAGTAGAAGTCGGAGGTGGGATAGGCGTTGAGCCCCAGCCGCGCCAGCCCGTCCCGCCCGCCGCGGTGGAGCTTGCGGTAGATCGACTTGAGCAGGAGATAGCCGGCGCTTGCCATGGCGGAAGAGACGTCCTCTGGGTGCTCGGGGGGGTCGGGCGCGGGGGCGAGGCGCCCGGGGCGGCAGTATAACCCCGGGCGGACCCACCGGCGGAGCCGGGTGCTGGTAAGTTACGGCGTCTCGGGGCCGAGGAAGAAGACGTCTTGCAGCGAGTCCTCCTGACCGGCGCGACCGGCTTCATCGGCCGGCACTGTGTGCCGCGGCTCGCCTCGCGCGGGCTCGAGGTCCACGCGGTCTCCTCGCGGCCGCCGGCCGAGGCCGCCGAGGGGATCGTCTGGCACCGCGCCGACCTGCTGGACGAGACGCAGGTAGGCGACCTGGCCGCGGCCGCGCGCGCCACCCACCTCCTCCACCTGGCCTGGCACACCCGGCCCGGCGACCTGTACGGCTCCCCCGCCAACCAGAGGTGGGCCGACGCCGGTCTGGCCCTCCTGCGCGCCGCCGGCGAGCACGGTCTGGAGCGTGCCGCGGTCGCCGGCAGTTGCGCCGAGTACGACTGGCGCGACGTCGCCGGAGACCTCGCCGAGGAGGGGTCGCCCCTCGCGCCGCAGAGCGAGTACGGCCGCGCCAAGCTGCGTCTCTCGGGTCTCGCCCGCGAGTGGGCCGGGAGCGCGGGGGTCTCGCTGGTGTGGCCGCGGATCTTCTTTCTCTACGGCCCCGGGGAGGATCGCAGGCGGCTGGTCCCGGCCGTCATCACGGCCCTGCTGGCCGGGGAGGAGGCGCAGCTCACCCACGGGCGCCAGGTGCGCGACTATCTCTACGTCGAGGACGCCGCCCAGCTCCTGGTCGACCTCCTCGCCGCCGCAGTCGAGGGTCCTGTCAACGTCGGCTCGGGCCGGCCCGTCACGGTGGCCGAGATCGCCGCCGAGGCCGCCCGCCAGCTCGACGGCCAGGGCCTGGTGCGGCTGGGGGCCCGCCCCGCCCCGGCCGGCGAGCCGCCGCGGCTGGTGGCCGACGTCGGCCGGCTGACCCGGGCGCTCGGGTGGCGGCCGGCCACCTCGCTGACCGAGGGGCTGGCCCGGACGATCCGCTGGTGGCGCGGGGTGGGCGCGACGGCGTGAGCGGCGGGACGGCAGGACGCTTCTTCCGCTCGGCGGGGGCCGCGACCTTCTCCCAGGTCTGGCGGGTGGGGGTCACCTTCGGGGTCACCCTCCTGCTGCGGCGGCTGATCCCGCGGGGCGACTGGGGTCTCTGGGACTGGGCTCTGGTGGTCTTCCTCATCCTCGGCGCCCTGCGCGACCTGGGGCTCGTCTACCACGTCGTCCGGCTGCCGAAACGGCCGTACGGCAACCTGCTCCTGGTCGAGACCGTCTGGGGCGGCGCCCTGGCCGCGGGCGCCGCCTTCGCGGCGCCCCTCATCGCCCGCGCCTTCAAGGACACCCACCCATGGGACGTGGAGATCCTGCGCGCCCTCTGTCTCTTCCTCTTCTTCGAGGGGCTCGCCTCGGTGCCGCGGGTCTTCTTCGAGAACGAGCTGCGCATCGGTCGCACCGTGGTGCCCGAGATCGTCCGCAACCTGGTCTTCGCGGTCACCGCGGTGGCCCTCGCCCTCCTGGGCTACGGCATCTGGAGCCTGCTGGTGGCCCAGGTCGGCTGTACCGCCGTCTACGCGGCCCACCTGTGGCTGCGCGCCCTGCCGGAGATCCCCCTCCGCTTCGAGCGCGGCAACACCCTGCGTCTCCTGGCGGACAGCGTCCCCCTGGCCCTGATCTGGTTCCTGGTGATCCTGACCCGGCACGTGGACCCGCTCATCCTGGGCGCCCAGTTCCTGAAGGAGACGGTGGCCTCCTACACCTTCGCCTACTTCGTCGCCTTCCTGGTCACCACGACCCTGGTCCCGGCGGTCACCCGCGCCCTCTACCCCGCCCTGGTGGCCTTCGCCGCCGAGCCGAAGCGGCTGGTCGAGGCCTACCGGCTCGCCACCCTCTTCGTCCTCGCCCTGGAGGCGCCGGTGGCGCTCTTCCTCTTCGTCAACGCCGACACCGCCATTCGCATCGTGGGCGGCGGCCAGTGGTCGGAGGCGCCCACCTTCCTGAGGCTCCTCTGCTTCGCCCCGCTGGTGGACCCCTTCTCGCGTCTGGGCGGGGAGATGCTCAAGGTCTACCACCGCGACCGGATCTGGATCGTCGCCTCGGCCACGACCCTGGTCTCCTTCCTGGGCTTCGGCGTCGGCTTCACCCTGTGGCTGGGGCCGATCGGGATGGCGTGGGCCAACTTCCTGCCGCTGGGCGGCCTGGTGATGGCCTGGGCCGTGCGCGGCGTCGCCGCGGAGGGCTTCGCCGCCCTCTGCCGCGACATCGCCGTGGTCTACCTGGCGCCGCTGCCGCCCCTGGCTGCCGCCTACCTGCTCTTCCCCGGCGATCCCACCCTCCGCTTCGTGGCCTCGCTGGGGGCGGTGGCGATCGCCTTCGGCTTCTACGCCGTCCGCTTCGGCCCCTCGTTCCGCACCTTCTTCCGAGATCCGGTGGCGGCGGCGGCCGGGGAGGAGCTGCCGTGAGGCTGGCGGCCTGGTCGCCGCTGCTGGCGGCGCTCGTCGCGTTCGCCCTGCTCGCCACCGTGCGGCCGGGGCCGGAGCGGATCTGGGGCGACGAGGGGACCTTCCTGGCGATGACCGCCAGCCTGGCGCGGGACGGAGACCTGATCTTCGACGAGCGCGACCGCGACTGGGCCCGCGAGCGGCTCCCGGGGGAGGGGGTCACCGTGATCCTCCAGCGCACCGGGCGCGGCCTCGCCTACTCCAAGCCGGTGATCTATCCCCTGCTGGCGGCGCCGCTCTACCGGCTGGTCGGCGAGGCGGCGCTGCCGCTGGTGAACCTTCTCGCCATGGTCCTCGCCTCCGCGCTGGCCTGGCGGGCCCTGGCGGGACGGGGCACGACCGGGCGCGCCTCGCTGACGCTGGCGACCTTCCTGGGCGCGAGCGTCCTGCTCCCCTACCTCGCCTGGCGGATGTCCGACGGCCTCCAGGCGGCGATGGTCCTGGCCGGGCTGGCCCTGGCCGTCGGCGGAGGCGACGGCGACGGCGAGCGGCGCGGGCGCGTCGCCGGCGCCGTGGCGGCGGGCCTCCTGCTCGGCCTGACGGCGGCCATGCGCCTGCCCAACGCGGCCCTCGCCGCCGGCGCCGCCGCCTCCAACCTGGCGACCGGACGGCGGCACCGCGCGCTGGCCCTGGCGGCCACGGCCCTCGCCGCCTTCGCCCTGGCCGGCGGCCTGGGTCGCTCCCTCACCGGGGCCGCGAACCCCTACAAGGCGCTGCGCACGAGCTTCAACGCCGCCACCGGCTACCCCGTGGGCGAGGAGGCGGAGGCGGCCGCCGAGCGCTTCCAGACCCAGACCAACACCTCGCGGATCGGCTGGCTGCCGGTCGCCAAGGCGCCGCGGATCGCCTACTCGGCGCTCTACTTCCTGATCGGCCGGCACACCGGTCTCCTGGCCTACTTCCCGGCGGCGCTGCTCTTCGCCGGCCTCGCCCTGCGGCGGCCCGACCGGCGGACGACGCCGCTGCTGCTGGCGGCGGCGGCGATGGTCCTCTTCACCCTGGTCTGGATCCCCTGGAACTACTTCGGCGGCTCCACCTTCCTGGGCAACCGCTACTTCCTCACCGTCTACCCGGTTCTGCTCTTCACCCTGCCGGGCCTGCCACGCCCCGAGCGGCTGGTGCCGGTGTGGCTCCTCGCCGCGGCGGCGCTGGCCTCGGCCGGGATCTCCGCGGCGCGGACGCAGGAGCTCGACCGGGACAGCCAGAGCCACGCCTCGGCCGGCATCTTCCGGCTCCTGCCCTACGAGAGCACCGCGCGACGTATCGACGGTGGCCGCGACCGCTACTGGGCGGGCGACTTCGTCCGCTTCGTGGATCCGTGGGCCGAGCTCGACGAGTACGAGTTCCGGCTCGAGAGCGGCCGCCCGGGCGCCGAGCTGCTGGTGGCCTCCACCCGGCCGGGCGGCCCCTTCGTTTTGCTGGTGGACACCGACCACCCCAGCGCGGAGCTGGCCTTCTCCGACTGGGGGCGCGACGTGACCTACCTGGTGCCGGGGGGAGGCCCGGGCCCCCCGGTGACCGTCACCCTGACCCCCTCGCCCGCCTGGCGACGCCACCGCTTCTGGTGGACCGACGCCGCCCTCTACAGCGCGCGCACCCTGCGTCTGGCGCTGCGGGCGCCCGGCGGCGGCGGCGCCCGGGTGCGCTACCTGGGCGACGGCCGGCTGCTCACCGCCGGCGCGGCGGCCGAGCTGGCGCAGGGCGCCCTGCCGGCCACGGCCGTGGCCGGCGCGACGGACGTCGTCGAGCTGACCCTGCGCAACACCGGCGAGCTGGCATGGGAGCGAGACGGCCTGCTGCCGGCGCGGCTCGGCTACCGGCTGTACGGCGACGGCTCCGAGCGCCCGCGGGAGGGACCCCGTAGCGAGCTGCCCGCCGACGTTCCCCCCGGCGCCGAGGTCACCGTCGCGCTGCCGATCCGCTGGCCGGAGCGGCCGGGGCGGTACCGTCTGGTGGTCGACCTCGTCCGCGACGGAGCCGGGTGGCTCGCCGACCGGGGGGCGGGGCCGGTGGCCGAGGCGGCGGTGCGGGTCCGGCCCTCCGGCGGGTAGACTCGCCCTCCCGCCATGGCTCCCCCGGTCCGAGCTTCCCTTCTCGCGCTGGCCGTCGTGCTGGCGCTGGCGCCGCTGGCCGCGGTCCGGCCCGGGCTGCCGCCCACTCTGAAGGCCGACGAGCCCGCCTACTACCTGATGGCCGAGAGCCTGGTGCGCGACGGCGACCTCTTGTGCGAAGAGGAGGACATCCGGCGGCTCATCAACCAGTACCCCTACCTGCCGGTCCAGAACCTCATCCTGATGTCCCCCGACGGCTGGGAGACCGTCTACTTCGGGAAGCCCTATCTGCTCTCCCTGCTGGCCGGCCCGCTGGTGGCCCTGGCCGGAGCCAACGGCCTCGTGAGCTTCAACGGCCTGCTGCTGGCGGCGATGGTCGCCATGGGAGCGCGCTACCTGTCGAGCCACAACGGCGACGGACGGGCGGCCCTCTTCTCCGCTCTCTTCTTCCTGCTGAGCCCCGCCTTCGCCTACGTCTTCTGGATGCACCCGGAGCTGCTGAACATGTTCGCGGTGGCGGCGTCGCTCTTCCTGACGCTGACCCCCTTCGCCGACGCCCCGCCCCTCGGCCGTTGGGGGCGCCTCTGGGGACGCCTCTTCCACGCCGGCACCCGGCCGGCCTGGGCGGGGGCCGCCCTGGCGCTCGGCATCTACAACAAGCCCAACCTGGCCGCCCTGGCGCTGCCGGCCCTCTACCTGGCCTGGCGGCGCCGGGGGTGGCGCGGCCTGGCCGCCTGGGGGGCCGGCGCCGCCCTGGTGCTGCTGCTGGCGGGGGGCGTCGCCACCGTCGCCACGGGGGCGCCCAGCGCCTACCTGGGCATGGCGCGGGCCGGGGTCGAGGTGGAGGACCTCGAGCAGTACCGCGAGGAGCTGACGGAGCTGCGCGTCGTCCTGGGACAGACCTCGAGCACCGCCAACACCTGGACCTGGATCTTCCGGCCGCCCGACTTCGACGCCCGCGAGCTGGCCGAGAACCTGCGCTACTTCTTCGTCGGCCGCCACACCGGCCTGCTTCCCCATATGCCGTTCGCGGCGGTCGCCCTGCTTCTCTTCCTGGTCCACACGCCGCGCTCCCTGCCGCGCTGGCTGATCCTCGCCGGCATGGCGGTGCTGGCGCTCCACTTCCTGGTCTTCATCCCCATCAACTGGCACGGCGGCGGCGGCTTCGTGGGCAACCGCTACTTCGCGATGGCCTACCCGGGGTTCCTCTTCCTGGTGACCGCCGTGCGGCCCCGCGGGCTGGTGGCGGCCGGCGCCGCGGTGGCGGCGCTTCTGCTGGGCAGCATCCTGCTCACCCCGTACGGCGCCCCGGTGCCCTACCCCACCCTCCAGGCGCACGCCCGGGCGCCGCTCTTCGAGCGCCTGCCCCTGGAGCTGACGATCCGCAACCGGATCCCCGGCTACCACACCCGCGCCTTCCGCAAGGCGGCCTTCGTGGGCCGCCAGGATCTCTTCGGCTCGGAGAAGAGGGGGGAGGGCGCGCTCTGGATCCAGGGCGGCACTCCCGTCCACCTCCTCGTGCTCTCCGGCGAGCCGATCGACGGCCTCCTCTTCCAGGTCCGCTCCCCCGCGCCGGGGGCGCGGATCTCGCTCGCCATGGGAGGCGAGCGGGTGGAGGTGGCGCTGCCCGCCGACGGGCCGCCGCGGGAGCGGGCGGTCACGGTGGAGCTGACGCCGGGCGAGCCCGCGCGCCGGAGCTGGGCCAAGCCGGTGCGGTTCCAGCCCGGCTACTGGATCCGCGTGCACCGGCTCACGGTGGAGACCGACAGCGGCCGGCTGGTGAAGAACCCGGCCGGCGGGCTGCTGGCGCCGCAGTTCTTCCTCGGCGCCGAGCTCACCTTCCTCGGCACCCGCGAGCAGAACGAGAGGGCGGAGCACTACCGGGTGGAGTGGCTGGCGGCGGAGGTGCCGGAGACGGCGGCCGCCGGAGAGCTCTTCGAGGTCCCGGTGCGGCTGGTCAACCGCAGCCTCTCCGCCTGGAGCTCGGCGGGCCCGCTGCCGGTCAAGCTCTCCTACCGCTGGCTGGACCCGGCCGGGAAGACGCTCGACCTGGCCTCGCGCCGCACCCGCATCGAGCCGCCGGTGCCCCCCGGCGGCGAGCTGGCGGCGGCGATCGCCGTCGAGGCGCCGCCGGCCGCCGGCCGCTACACCCTGGTGCTGGACCTGGTGCGCGAGCACGTGGCCTGGTTCTCTCGCCGCGGCGGCGAGGTGGCCGACGCGCCGGTGGAGGTGGCCTCGCGGCCGGCCGCTCCGGCTACTGCAGATACCCCAGCGCCTTGAGCTGGCGCCGGGTCTCGGGGTCCATCTCGCGCTCCTCCACCTGCGACGGGTCGTCCCGCCGCGGGTCGAAGCCGGCCGCCTTCCACCGCTCGAGCACCGCCTTCAACCGCTCGGCTTCGTCGGGCAGCCGGTCGTAGAGGTTCTCGGTCTCCCCCGGGTCGCTCTCCAGGTCGAAGAGCGCGTAGGGCTTGCCCGGCTCGCCGGTGACCCAGCGCTGGGCGCCCCCCTCGCGCGCCTCGACCAGCTTGTACCTCTCGGTGCGCACGATCCGCTGCCAGCGGCCGTCCACGCCGTAGCCCGCCTCCGAGAAGGCGTAGGGCCGCCGCGGACGGTCGGGGGCCTCGGGACGCAGCAGCTCCGCCGCCAGCGACCGTCCCTGCGCCCACCGGCCCTCCTCCAGCGGCAGCCCCGCCGCCTCCAGGAGGGTGGGCGCCAGGCCGATCAGCTCCACCGGCTCCTTCACCACCGCCGGGGAGAGGACCCCGGGGAAGTGGAAGATCAGCGGCACCCGCAGACAGGTCTGGAAGGAGAAGCGCCCGTGGTCGAACATGTAGTAGTGCTCGCCCAGCGACTCGCCGTGGTCCGAGGTGAGCACCGTCAGGGTGTTGTCGAGCCAGCCGTCCCTCTCGAGACCCGCCAGCAGCTCTCCCAGGTGGTGGTCGTTGAATGCGATCTCGGCGTCGTACCGGGCCACGTAGAAGCCCAGGTCGGTGCGGCCGTCCAGCACCTGGCCGTAGCCGATGCCCACCAGGTCGCGCTTCTTGGCCTTGGGGTCCACCTCCAGCTCGCGCAGCGGCTGGTAGTGCTCGTCGTCCTGGAACATGTCGGACCAGGGCTCCGGAGGGGTGTAGGGGAAGTGGGGATCGAGGTAGTGGACCCACAGGAAGAAGGGCTTGTCGCGGTCGATCCGACCGGTCAGCGCCAGCGCCAGGGCGGTCACGCCGTCGGCGCGGTTGGGATCGGGCAGCTTGTCGGTGGGCGGCAGCTTCCAGGTCTCGATGTAGGTGTCGAAGCCCTGGTCGAAGTTGAAGTCGCTCCCCGCGGCGCCGTTGGCCACCACGGCGTGGGTGGTGTAGCCCAGGCCGCGCAGCTCCTCGGCCAGCGTGCGGTACTCGAGCGGCACGGGGATGCCGATCTTGCGCACGATGCCGTTGTCCTTGGGGTAGGTGGCGGTGAAGATGGAGGCGAAGGAGGGCCCCGTCTTCGGCCACTGGACCGCCGCCTGGTCGAAGCGCACCCCCTCGGCGGCCAGCCGGTCGATCACCGGCGAGGTGGGGCGCACGTAGCCGTAGCTCGACAGGTGGTCGGCCCGCAGGGTGTCGATGGTGACGAGCAGGATGTTGGGCCGCTCCGGGAAGCCGGCGCGCTGGGCGCAGGAGGCCAGAAGAAGCGGCGTCAGGACGAGCAGCGAGGAGACGAGGCGAGTCGGCATGCGGCGCTGGGTTCGGGGGATGGACGCCGGCGGGAGAGCCGGCGGTCGGAGGGTGAGTATAGTCGCGGCGGCGCCCCGCTACTCCCCCTCGGCCCACTCCACCGGCCGCCAGTCCCCGAAGACCAGCTCGCGGCTGGCGAACTGGTAGACGACGACCCGCTTGCCCGCCAGCCGGCCGGGGTCGCGCGCCAGCGCCTCGCGGCTGGCATGGGCGCCGCCGGCGCTCTGGGCGATGCGGTCCACGGGTCGGCCCAGGTGGTAGGAGAGCTGCTCGGCCAGACCGGCGCCCGACCCCCAGCCCAGGGCGGGGTCGGAGTAGACGTTGGTGAAGCTGTCGCCCAGGAGAAGGACCCGGGCCTCGCGGTCGGGTCGCCAGAGACGGCCGGCGGCGTCGGTGACGAGCTGCGCCTCTACGCTCTGAGCCGGGTAGAGGCCAGCGCCCCGGGGCAGGGGCAGCATCTTCGCCACGTCCCCCACCCCCGTGACGACCACCGGCCGCCGGCGCCAGGCGCCGGGGTCTCCGTCGCCGTCGAGCAGCGGCTCGAGCCGGCGCGCCAGGGCCGCGGCCACCCGGTCCAGGCCGTCCGGCGTCCAATGGGTGTCGGTGGCCAGGTAGAGCGGCTCCTCCCCCTCCCCCTCCTCCGCCGCCGCCACCAGCGGCGGCGCCGGGTCGAAGACCTCGAGCCCCCGCTCCCGGAGGGTGGCGACGAGCTCGGGGTAGGAGGCGTTCTGGAGGGGCCGCTCGCGCGCCCTCGGAGTGAGACGCTCGGGGTGGACGCTCGGCTTGACCGGCGTGGGCATCACCACCAGGTCGATCCCCCGCGCCGCCAGCCGCTCCGCGAGCCGCTCGAGCGCCGGCCGCGGGTCGGGCCACGGAGGGGGGCGCCACGGGTCGCCCGCCCGGCGGCGCTCCTCCAGGCGCCGGGGCTCCAGAAAGCCGGGCGAGGTGAGGGACTCGACGTCCTCCCGGTAGAAGAGCCAGCCGGCGCGCCCGGGATAGGCGTCCCCGCTGCCCGCGCCGAAGACCGCGGTCAGCACCCACTGCACCGGCGGCAGCAGATGCCGGTGCAGCAGCGATGCCTCTTCCAGCTCCCTCTCGGCGGCGGCGGCCGCCTGGAGCAGAGCGCGGTTGGCGGCCACCGGCCGCCCCTCGGCGACGGCGGCCGCCCCCCGGGAGAAGCCAGCCCCGAGCTCCTCCATCCAGCCGGGGGGCAGCGGCCCGGTGCCGAGGTCCGCCAGCGGCACCGCCACGATCGTCGCCAGGAAGGCCAGCGACAGCGCCACCGCGGTGCCCCGGCTCACCCGGGTCACTCCCACCTCGGCCCGCGCCTGGGCGCGGCGCGCCGGCGCCAGCACGGAGGACTCGACGGTGGGGGACGGCGGTTCGGTCATCAGAAGATGAAGTAGATGAAGGGGTTGTAGGCCTGCCCGGCGAGCAGGGCGATGGAGAGCCAGAGCAGGCCCAGGCAGACCAAGGTCTTCCACGCGGGCAGCCGCCGGGTCCAATCCCAGGTCTGCGGGGCGCCCCAGGCGACCACCGCGGCGGCGGCCAGGCTCAGCAGGTAGTAGGGCGCCCGCACCACCCCGCCCACCAGCGGCGCGGCGCCCGCCGGGTCGGAGAGCGCCGCCAGGCTGTGCAGGAAGGTCCACGCGGCCGCCGGCGAGTCGGCGCGGAAGAAGACCCACCCCAGAGCCACCAGCAGGAAGGTGCCGGCGATCCGCAGCGGCCGCGGCAGGCCGGCGAAGAGGCCGCGCCTCCCGCGGGCCCGCTCGACGGCGAGGAGGCCGCCGTGCAGCCCGCCCCAGAGGACGAACTTCCACGCCGCCCCGTGCCAGAGGCCGCCCAGCAGCATCACCAGGGCCAGGTTGACGTAGGTCCGCCCGCCGCCCTTCCGGTTGCCGCCCAGCGGGATGTAGAGGTAGTCGCGCAGCCAGGAGGAGAGCGAGATGTGCCAACGGCGCCAGAAGTCGGTGATCGATTCGGCCTTGTAGGGCGAGTCGAAGTTCTTGGGGAAGACGAAGCCGAGCATCAGCCCCAGGCCGATGGCCATGTCCGAGTAGCCGCTGAAGTCGAAATAGATCTGCATCGAGTAGGCCACGAGCCCCGTCCAGGCGTCGAGGGTGGTCACCGACGCGGCGTCGAAGACGGTGTCGGCCACCTTGCCGCAGGGGTTGGCCAGGACGATCTTCTTCGCCGCCCCCAGACAGAGGAAGGCCACGCCGCGGGCGAGCTTCTCCCAGGTGTGTCGGCGCGCCTGGAGCTGGTCGGCGACCTCGGAGAAGCGGATGATCGGCCCGGCCACGAGCTGCGGGAAGAGCGAGACGTAGCAGGCGAAGTCGACCGGGTTGGCCAGCGCGGTGGCGTGGCCGCGGTAGACGTCGATGGTGTAGCTCATCGACTGGAAGGTGTAGAAGCTGATCCCCAGCGGCAACGCCACCCTCAGGGCCGTGTCGAGCTGGAGGTCGGCCAGCCCCGCCGCCGCCAGCATCGCGTTGGCGCTGTCCACGGCGAAGTTGAAGTACTTGAAGAAGCCCAGCAGGGCCAGGTTGGTGGCCACCGAGATCGCCACCGCCACCCGCTGTCCGCGGCTGCGGCGGCCGCCCGGCTCCAGCCGCCGCGGCGCCTCCGGCCCGCCCAGGGCGCCGGCGATCCACAGCCCGCACAGGTAGTCCACCACCGTGGAGGTGAGCATCAGCACGGTGAAGGCGGGGTTGGCCCAGCCGTAGAAGAGGTAGCTCAGCAGGGTGAGGGCCAGGTGCCGGCCGCGACGCGGCAGGGCGTAGTAGACCCCCAGGGCGACGGGCAGGAAGAGGAAGAGGAAGAGGTGAGAGGAGAAGAGCATCGGGCGCCCGGCGCTATGGTATGTTGACGCGATTCGAGCCCGGGGCGCCGCGGGCGCCACCCCCGACTCTCATGCAGCATCGCCGTCGCGGACCGAACCTCCGCCCCCCCGTCTCGCCTGGGCCGCGGGGCGCCCGATGAGCTCGCGCCCCCGCCCCGCCGACCTGCCCGTGGTCATCCTGTGCGGCGGCCAGGGGACGCGTCTCCGCGAGGAGACGGAGTACCGCCCCAAGCCCATGGTGGAGATCGGCGGCATGCCGATCCTCTGGCACATCATGAAGATCTACGGCCGCTACGACGTGGAGCGCTTCGTCCTCTGCCTGGGGTACAAGGGCTGGGTGATCAAGCAGTACTTCCTGCGCTACCACGAGCGGATGCGCGACTTCACCGTGTGCATGGACTCGGGAGACACCGACTTCCACAACCGCGAGGGGGCCGAGGCGTGGCGGGTCACCTGCGCCGAGACCGGCGAGGAGAGCGGCACCGGCGCCCGGCTCTGGAACGTCCGGCGCTACCTGGAGACCGACACCTTCTTCTTCACCTACGGCGACGCGGTGAGCGACGTCGACGTGGGGCGGCTGCTGGACTACCACTACGCCCAGGGGAGGATCGCCACCGTGACCGGCGTCCACCCCACCTCGCGGTACGGCGAGATGCACGTCCAGGACGGTCTGGCGGTGGAGTTCAACGAGAAGCCCACCGTGGCCGACGGCGTGGTCAGCGGCGGCTTCTTCGTCTTCCAGCGCGAGATCTTCGACTACCTGGACGACGACCCCAAGCTGTTTCTCGAGTTCGAGCCCCTGCAGCGGCTGGCCCGCGACGGGCAGCTCTCGGTCTACCTGCACGAGGGGTACTGGGAGCCGATGGACACCTACCGTGACTACCTCCACCTCAACGAGGTCTGGCGCCGCGGCGACGCCCCCTGGAAGGTCTGGTAGCCCCCTAGTCGAGCGGGATCGCGATGACCACCACGATCGAGTTGCTGCCGGGGTTCATGTCGTAGAGGCCGGCATTGGACAGGTGGTAGATCGAGGCGCCCAGCCGCGCCCGCTGCGACACCGCTACCGAGAGCTCGAGGCTCGAGCGAAACTCCACCGCGCCGCCCAGCTCCTTGCCGTCGCCCGGCTCGTAGAGGGCGACGCCGAAGCCCGGCGTAAGGGTCCAGCGCTCCGACAGCGCCACCGGCCGCACGACACCGCCGTAGGCCCAGAACGAGCCCTCCTCGGTGGCCGACAGGCCGGCCATCGGACGCAGCCCCCACCGCTTCGCCGCGAAGCGCGCCTCCAGCCCCGCCTCGGCCTGGGTGGGGCTCTTGCCCACGTTGAACATCCCGGCGCTCACCACCAGCTCCGCGGCGCCGGCCGCGCCACCCCCCGCCGCCAGCAGGACCGCCAGCACCCCGATCCGCGCCGCTCTCATCGCCCCTCCTCCCTCGTGGTCATGGGCCGTCATCTTAGCCTCCTCCCGGCCGCCCGTGACGCGGCGCGGACCCCGCCGATCGAGCCCGCCGGGCGCCCGCGGTCGGCGCTCCCGGCCGGACCGGCCGCGGCGGCAGCGCGATGCGGCCGGCGAGGGACGCCCGCCGGCGGGCCGAGGCGCGGCGCGGCCCCCCCGGCCTCGTCTACCTGGTCGCCACCTCGCACCTGGACACCCAGTGGCGCTGGACCGTGCGCGACACCATCCGCGACTTCCTGCCAAGGACGGTGGTGGACAACCTGGCCCTGGCCGAGCGGATCCCCGGCTTCGTCCTCAGCTTCGAGGGCGCCTTCCGCTACCAGCTCCTGGCCGAGTACCACCCGCGTCTCTGGGAGCGGGTGCGGACCGCCGTGACCGACGGCCGCTGGCGGGTGGCCGGCGCCATGCTCGACGCCCCCGACGTCAACATCCCGTCGCCGGAGTCGCTGATCCGCCACGTTCTCTACGGCCGGCGGTTCTTCGAGCGCGAGCTGGGAGTGAGCGGCGTCGACGTCTTCCTGCCCGACTGCTTCGGCTTCGGCGCCGCCCTGCCGTCGATCGCCGCCCACTGCGGCCTCGCCGGTCTCTCGACCTCCAAGCTGATCAAGTGGATGCCCCCGGCCCCCATCCCCTTCGACCTGGGCCGCTGGCGCGGGCCGGACGGCTCCGAGATCGTCGCCGCCCTCCACCCCGAGGGCTACGGCGAGGGGGTGTCGGAGGATCTGAGCCGCGCCCCGCGGCTGGCCCGGCGGCTGGCGGCGCGGGGCGAGGCCAGCGGGGTCTGGGCCGCCCTGCTCTACGCCGGCATCGGCGACCGCGGCGGCGCCCTGGACGACGACTCGGCCGCCTGGCTGGAGCGCTCCCTCGCCGGCGAGGGGCCGGTCGCGATCCACCTGGGCGGCTCGGACGACCTCTTCCGCGACCTCGCCCC
This sequence comes from Thermoanaerobaculia bacterium, assembly GCA_033720955.1. GTDB lineage: Bacteria > Acidobacteriota > Thermoanaerobaculia > Multivoradales > JAHEKO01 > JAWWBN01. The sequence continues at coordinate 17,586 of JAWWBN010000027.1, forward strand.
GGAGGAGACCGCCCGGCTGCCGGCGCACGAGGGCGACCTGCTCCTGCCCACCCACGGCACCGGCTGTCTCACCTCCCAGGCGGTGATGAAACGGTGGAACCGGAAGAACGAGCAGCTCGCCGACGCGGCCGAGCGGGCCGCGGTGGCCGCCGAGCGCCTGACCGGCCTGCCCTACCCCGCCGAAAGGCTGCGGCAGGCGTGGACCCTCTTCCTGTGGCACCAGATGCACGACGACCTGACCGGCACCTCCATCCCGGAGGCCTACCGCATCTCCTGGAACGACGAGGCGGTGGCGGCCAACCTCCTGGCCGGCGTTCTGGCGGACTCGGTGGCGGCGCTGGCGCGGGCCCTCGACACCCGGGTGGAGGGAGTGCCCCTCGTGGTCTTCAACCCGCTCGCCGGCGAGCGCTGCGACCCGGTGGAGGCGGTGGTGCGCTTCGTCGGCGAGGCCCCGGCCGCGGTGCGGGTCTTCGACGGCGAGGGAGTCGAGGTGCCCTCCCAGGTCGCCGGCCGCGACGGCGCGGAGCTCAGCATCGTCTTTTCCGCCCCGCTGCCGCCGGTCGGCCTGGCGGTCTTCGACGTGCGCGCGGACACCGCCGGCTGCGAGCTCGACACCGGGCTCGCCGTCACCGCCGACGGCCTCGAGAGCCCCCGCTACCGCGCCACGATCGACGCCGCCGGGGACCTCGGGCGTCTCTTCGACCGGCGACACCGCCGCGAGCTGCTGGCGGCCCCGGCGGCTCTCCACCTGCTGCCCGACCGCTCCCGCCGCTGGCCGGCCTGGGAGATCCTCTACGACGACCTCCGGGCGGCGCCGCGGCGCTCGGGCGGCGGGGCGACCCTCGCCGCCGTCGAGCGCGGCCCGGCACGGGTGGCGGTAGAGGTGCGCCGGCCGGTGGCCGGCTCCACCGTGGTCCAGCGCTACCGCCTGGCGGCCGGGGACGCCGGGCACCGGCTGGAGGTGGACACCCGCATCGACTGGCGCACGAGGGGACGGCTGCTCAAGGCGGCCTTCCCCACCCCCTTCGCCCGGGCGCGGGCGACCTTCGACCTGGGGCTGGGGGTGGCAGGCCGCGGGGTCGCCCGTCGCGAGAGCTACGAGGTGCCCGCGCAGCAGTGGGCCGACCTCTCGGACGCGGCGACGGGCGAGGGGCTGTCCGTCCTGAGCGACCACAAGTGCGGCTGGGACCGCCCCGTCGAGGAGACGCTGCGGCTGACCCTGGCGCGCTCGCCGCGGGTGGTCCGCAAGTTCCGCCACCAGGGGGTGCAGGACCTGGGGCCGCACCGCTGTCTCTACGCCCTGGTCGGACACGGCGCCGGCGGCTGGCGGGAGGAGACGGTGGAGCAGGCGGCGCGGCTCAACCAGCCGCCGCGGGTCTTCCAGACCGCCGGCTCGGCGGGCCCCCTGGGGCGGCGGTTCAGCCTGCTCCGGGTCGATCCGCCGGCGGCGGCGGTGCGGGCGGTCAAGCGGGCCGAGGAGGGGGCGGGCGTGGTGGTGCGCCTGCAGGAGACGCGGGGGCTCCCGCAGCCCGAGGTCGAGGTGGCGCTGCACGGCGGCGTCCGGCAGGTCGTCGAGACCGACGGGGGCGAGGGGGCCGTCGAGGGGGGCGGCGCCGAGGTGGGAGAGGAGGGAGGGGTGCGCCTCGCCCTGGGGCCGTTCCAGCCTCGCACGCTGCTCATCGAGCCGCGCCGGGGCGAGCCGGTGGCGACGCCGGCGGTCTCGCACCCGCTGGCCCTCCCCTTCGACCGGCCGGCCGCCAGCTTCCACGACGCCCCGGCCCGGGTGGACTTCGACGGCCGCGGTCGCTCGCTGCCGGGCGAGCTGCTGCCCGAGCGGATCTCCTGTGGCGAGATCGAGTTCCGGCTGGCGGCCTTCCGCCGGCAGAGGCGGCAGTGCGTGGCGTGCGCCGGGCAGACGTTGGAGATCGAAGCGGCCGGCGCCGGGGAGATCGCCCTCCTCCTCGCTTCGGTGGACGGCGACCGGCCCGCCGCCCTGGACACCGGCGCGGGGGTGCTGCCCTTCGTGGCGCCCGACTGGGCCGCGCCCCTCGGCCAGTGGGTCGGGCGTCGGCTGATCTGGGGCATCCCGGTCGGCCGGACGCGCCCGCCCTTCCTCAGGCGCCATCGGGTGGCGTGGCTCGGAACCCACCGCCACGCCCCCGGCCCGCGCGACGAGCCCTACCGGTTCTGCTACCTCTTCTGCTGCCGGCTGCCCCTGCCGCCGGGGGTCTCCCGGCTCGCCCTCCCCCGCGACCCGGCGATCCGGCTCTTCGCCGCCACCGCCCTGACCGGAAGCGCGCCCGCGACCCGCCCGGCGGCGCCGCTCTTCGACTGAGAGCCCCTAGCCGTCGCCGGGGCGCCGCCAGGTCCGGGTGTCGTCGTCGAAGGCGGGCAGGTTCAGCTCCTCCCCCAGCTCCAGCCGCCGCCGGTACTCCCACAGCCGGAAGTACTTGAGGAACACCCCGACCGACTGCAGGCCGCAGACGGCGAGCCCGTGGAGACCGTCCAGAAACCCGGCCTGGAGCACGTAGGTGCGGAAGAAGCGCCAGAGCGGGCGCCCGGCGATCTGCAGGAATCCGGCGCGCCGACCCTCCCTCAGACCCTGGGCGGCGCCCCACTCGGCGTAGTTCAGGAACTTCCCGAAGTACTGCTCGAAGTTGCGGTAGGTGTAGTGGACCAGGGCGTTCTTGAGGGTGGGGATGGGGCCCTCGATGTCGAGATCGGCGTGGACCCGGCGGTTGGGGTAGCGCCCCTTCGACCGGCGGAAGAGCCGGATGACCTTGTCGGTGGACCAGCCGGAGTGGCGGATCTCCTTGTCGAGCATCCGGTTGCGGCGGCGGATGTAGTAGCCGTTGAACTGCGGCTTGCGACCCAGGATGCGCAGCACCTCGCAGGCCAGCTCGGGGGTGACCCGCTCGTCGGCGTCCAGGATGAGCACCCAGTCGTTCTCCACCTGGTCCATGGACCAGTTCTTCTGCGCCGCCGAGCCGTAGTACTCGCGCTGCAGGACGCGCACCGGGTACTTGGAGGCGATCTCCACCGTGCGGTCGGTGGAGAAGGAGTCGGCGAGCAGGATCTCGTCGGCCCAGAGGACCGACTCCAGGCACTCGGCGACGTTCACCTCCTCGGTGAAGGTGGTGATGATCACCGAGACCTTGAACCGGCCCGGCGCCTGCCGCAGCTCGTCGAGGGTGGTCTCGTCGCACTGCTTCACGGCTTCTCGATCCGCTGGATCGCCCGCGCCCGCCCCGACCTCTCGTCCACGTCGATGACGGTCCCGGCGAGCCGCACGTCGCCGGTGGCCACCTGGAAGGAGGTGCGGGTCTGGAGGAGGAACCGCTCCACCACCTTGTCCTTGCGCATGCCGATCACCGAGTCCCACGGCCCGGTCATGCCGACGTCGGTCTGGAAGGCGGTGCCGCCGGGCAGCACCCGGGCGTCGGCCGTCGGGACGTGGGTGTGGGTGCCCAGCACCGCGCTCACCCGGCCGTCCAGGTAGTGGGCGAGAGCGATCTTCTCGCTGGTGGCCTCGGCGTGGAAGTCCACCAGGATGACCCTGACCTCGGCGGGGAGACCGGCGAGCAGACGGTCGGCGGCCAGGAAGGGCGACTCCAGGGGGCTCATGAAGATCCGCCCCTCGAGGTTGATGGTGGCCACCGGCACGCCCGCCGCGGTCTCGCCCACGTAGAGGCCGTGGCCCGGGTTGCCCTCCGGGTAGTTGGCCGGACGCAGGACCCTCGGGTCGGTGTCGAGGATGGGCAGGCCCTCCTTCTTGTCCCAGATGTGGTTGCCGCTCGAGAAGCAGTCCACGGGCAGATCCTCGAGCTCGCGCATGACGGCGGGGGTGATGCCGAAGCCGCCGGCGGCGTTCTCGACGTTGACCACCACGTAGTCGGCCCGGTGCTCGTCCACGAGGTCGAGCAGGTGGTCCCTGAGCGCCCGGCGGCCCGGCTTGCCCATCAGGTCGCCGACGAAGAGGAGCTTCACCGGGCGTACTCGATCGACCGCGTCTCGCGGATCACCGTGACCTTGATCTGGCCCGGGTAGGTCAGCTCGGCCTCGACCTTCTTGGCGATGTCGCGGGAGAGCCAGACCGCCTGCTCGTCGGCGATCTTCTTGCTGTCCACGATGACCCGCACCTCGCGCCCGGCCTGGATGGCGAAGGACTTCTGCACCCCCTTGAAGCTCCGGGCCAGCTCTTCGAGCTTCTCCAGACGCTTGACGTAGGTCTCGAGGATCTCCCGCCGCGCCCCGGGCCGCGCCGCCGAGAGGGCGTCGGCGGTGGTCACCAGCACCGCCTCCACCGTCTGCGGATCGTAGTCGCCGTGGTGGCACGCCATGGCGTGGACCACCTCCTCCTTCTCGCCGTACTTGCGCAGCAGCTCGATGCCCAGCTCCAGGTGGCCGCCCTCCTTCTCGCGGTCCACCGCCTTGCCGATGTCGTGCAGCAGCCCGGCCCGCTTGGCCACCTGCTGGTCGACCCCCAGCTCGGCCGCCATCACCCCGGCCAGGAAGGCGACCTCCTTGCTGTGCTGCAGCACGTTCTGGCCGTAGGAGGTGCGGAAGCGAAGCCGCCCCAGCAGCCGGACCAGCTCGCCGTGGAGGTTGGGGATGTTGAGCTCCAGGAGGGCCGCCTCGCCCTCCTGCTGGATGCGCTGCTCGAACTCCTCCTTGGCCTTCTCCACCACCTCCTCGATCCGCGCCGGGTGGATGCGGCCGTCGGCCACCAGCCTCTCGAGCGCGACCCGCGCCACCTCGCGCCGGAAGGGGTCGAAGCCGGAGAGGATCACCGCCTCCGGCGTGTCGTCCACGATGAGGTCCACGCCGGTGGCCGCCTCCAGGGCGCGGATGTTGCGGCCCTCGCGGCCGATGATGCGACCCTTCATCTCGTCGTTCGGGAGCATCACCACCGAGACCGTGGTCTCCGACACGTGGTCGGAGGCGGCCCGCTGCATGGCGATGCCGAGGATGCGCTGCGCCTCGCGGCCCGCCTTCTCCCGCGCCTCGTCCTCGATCCGCTTGACCAGGTGGGCGGCCTCCATCCGCGCCTCGTTCTCCATCAGGCCGGTGAGCTCCTCCTTGGCCTGCTGCGCCGTCAGCCCGGCGATCTTCTCCAGCCGGCTGCGCTCCTCCGCCACCACCTCCTCGAGCTCCTTCTCCTTGAGAGCCAGCGCCCGATCGCGGCCGGCCAGCGACCGCTCGCGGCTGGCGAGCTCCTCCACCTTGCCGGTGATCTCCTCCATCCGCCGGTCCAGCTTGTCCTCTTTCTGCCCCAGCCGCTTCTCCAGCTTCTCGAGCTCGCCCCGCCGCTTGCGCGACACCTTCTCGAACTCGCTGCGCGCCTGCAGCAGCTTCTCGCGGGCCGCCACCTCGGCTTCGCGCAGCTTGGCCTCGGCCTCCCGCTCGGCCGCCTCGAGGGTCTTGGCCGCCGTCCGCTCGGCCTCGGCCCGGGCCCGGTCCGCCCTGCGCTTGAGGAGGAGCCAGCCGACGACGAGAAGAACGGCCGCTGCCGCCGGCGCCGCCCAGATCAGGTAGTTCTGCACTTGTCAACTCCCGAGCGGAGCGACAAGCGGAACCAGGAATCGACCGGCGCTACGACGAAGTGAGAAAAAGCGGCATCCCCCGCGAAAGCCGTGTGGGTTTTGACGTTTAGAACCTGATTCTCACCAGGTGGGTGTCCGCACCACGAGCCATCAGCGTCCCCGTCTTCGCGGGGCTGGCACAGGCAGCGGGGATATAGAACTCCCTACGTAACACTGTTGGTTCTACAAGTGCTGAACCCATCACAAAACCACACAGGGGATGCGCAAACCGATGTTTCTTTTCGTCTCGGGCCTCTCGCCGCCGGATCGCCCTAGCCCTTCAGGGCCTGGTCGAGCTCCCCGGTCAGCTCGGTCACCCGTTCTTCGATCTTCTCCCGGTCCCCCTCCTGCCGCTTCCGACAGTGAAAGAGATCGTCTGCAATGTTGAGCGCCGCCAGGATGGCGATCTTGGCCGAGTCCACGGTGGAGACCTGCTTGGCGATCTCCTTCATCCGCTGATCGACCAGGCGCGCCAGCTCCTGAAGGTGCTCTGGATCCTTGTCGCCGCGGACGGAGTAGACCGACCCGAAGATCTCTACCTCGGCGGCAGTGGTCGTCTTGACGGTCATCTCCAGTTTGCCCTCGGCGTCAGGGTGATCCCTGAGCCGAGAACTATACCACGCGGGGACCCCGGACCGGCCCCGGCTCAGCCGTCCAGCAGGTCGTCCAGACGGGCGGCGAGCCGTTCCACCCGCTCCCGCGCCTCGGCGCGCTCGCGCCCCCCGGCAGCGGAGTCCTTCGGGCCGCCTCCCTCGCCGCTCTCCACCCGCTTGAGGCGGGCTGCCAGCGCGCGGTTCTTGCGCCTCAGGTCGGCGACGGTCCGCGCGGCCTCCTTGACCCTGGCCTCGAGCTCGTCGAGCGAATCCATCTCACTCACTCCAGCCGAAGGCCCGCTCGAGCTCCGCGGCGAGCCGCTCGTGGGTCGCCTGGACCTCGTCGCGCGTCAACGACCTCTCCTCGGCGTTGTAGAGGAAGCCCAGGGTGGTGTTCACCGCCCCCTCCGGCACCCCTTCGCCGCGGTACCGGTCCTTCAGGTGGAACCCGACGAGGTGGGGGGTGTCGAAGGCCTCGACGGCGGCGGCGACCTCGGCCCAGGGCACCTCCGCGGAGTGGGTCAGGGTGAGATCAATCGCGATGCCGGGGAAGCGGGAGGGCAGGACGACCTCGCCCTCGCGCTCGCCGCCGGCCAGGAGCGACGTGGCCAGCTCGGCGCCGAACAGGGGCACCGGGAAATCGCCCTCCAGGCGGCCCAGGTGACCCACGGTCTCCCCACCGGCCGTCAACCGCGCCGAGGCGCCGGTCAGGAAGCCGGCGAGCCGGGTGGGCTGCGCGGCGAGCTCGGCGCCGAACCGCTCCGCCAGGCTCTCGACGATCCCCTTCAGGTCGAAGAGATCGAACTCGGCCGGCCGGTCCCAGGGCGCCGCGGCGTGCCCCCCCGCCACCACGGCCACGGTCTCGAGCTCCTCGGCGTCGCCTCCCGGGAAGCAGCGCCCGATCTCGTAGAGCCTCACCTCCTGGGCGCCGCGGCGCAGGTTGAAGCGGGCGCTCTCCACGAGCCCCGGCAGGAGCGACCGGCGCATGACCGACAGCTTCTCGGAGAGCGGGTTGGCGATCTGGAGCGCCTCCCCCGCGCGCCGTAGGGCCTCGATGGAGTCCTCCTCGGCCGGCGACTGGAAGGCGTAGGTCACCGCCTCCACCAGGCCTAAGCCGGCGAGGTGACGACGCACCGCGTGCCGCAGCCGGTGCTCGGCGGAGGAGCCCGCATCGGGCTCGCCGAGAGCGGGCAGGGCCGAGGGGATGCCGTCGAAGCCCGTGAGACGGAGCACCTCCTCGTAGAGGTCCGCCTCCCACACCCGCCCGTCCGGACGCCCGTCGGCGAAGTCGTACCACCGCCAGCCGGGCACGGTGGCCTCGACGACGCCGTCGCCCCTGCGCTCCACGGCGACGCCCACCGAGGCCAGCGCCGCCGCCACTCCGTCGGCGTCGAAGGGGGCGCCGGCGAAGGCGCTGAGCCGGGAGGCGTCCACGGTGCCCTTCAGCTCGCGCGGCGGCGTGCCCACCTCGTCCACCGCGCCCGCCAGGACGGTTCCACCCGCCACCTCGGCCAGCAGACGCGCCACCCGGTCGGCCGCCCAGCGGCAGGCGTCGAAGTCGGCACCGCGTTCGAACCGGTGGCTGGCGTCGGTGTGCATGCCCAGCCTCCCGGCGCCGCGACGGGTGCGACGCGGGTCGAAGTGGGCGCTCTCGACGAGCACGTCGGTGGAGCCCTCGCCGACCTCGGTCTCCAGGCCGCCCATGATGCCCGCCAGGGCCACCGGCCGCTCGGCGTCGGCGATCACCAGCACCTCCGGGTCGAGCTCGCGTCGCTCGCCGTCGAGGGTGACCAGGGTCTCCCCTTCCCCGGCGGCGCGCACGACGATCCGGCCGCCGGTGACTTTGGCGAAGTCGAAGGCGTGGATGGGCTGACCGGTCTCCCAGAGGACGAAGTTCGTCACGTCCACCACGTTGTTGATGGGCCGCTGGCCGATCGACTCCAGCCGCCGCGCCAGCCAGGGGGGGCTGGGGCCGACCGTCACGCCACGCACCAGCCGCGCCACGTACCGGCGGCAGTCCCCGTCGGCCAGCTCGACGGCGACGTGATCGGCGGTCGCCTCGGCGCTCTCGGCGCAGGCGCTCTCCGGCGGCGTCAGCTCCCGGCCGAAGATGGCCGCCACCTCGCGCGCCAGCCCGAAGTGGCTCATGCAGTCGGGCCGGTTGGTGGTGACGTCCACGTCGAGCAGCAGGTCGTCGCCCCGCTCGGTCATCCCCTCCACGGCGTGGCCGGCCGCCGTGAGCCCGGCCGCCAGCTCCTCCGCCGACTCCGGCAGCTCCACGTAGTGGGCCAGCCAGTTGCGGGACAGCTCCATCTCCCCCTCCTCAGCCCCGGAGCTGGCGCAGCAGCCGCTGGTCGTTGTCGAAGAGCAGCCGGATGTTGGGGATGCCGTAGCGGATCATCGCCACCCGGTCGACACCGAGGCCGAAGGCGTAGCCGCTGTACACCTCCGGATCGATGCCGCACTCGCGCAGCACCCGTGGGTCGACC
>JAWWBN010000028.1:0-25998 GCA_033720955.1 Thermoanaerobaculia bacterium
CGACCCCTGACCCGCCGCTGTGGGCCGCGGCGCTACCGCCGGCGCCGGCCGCCTCGGCCGCCGCCGCCGCCGCCGCCGTCGCCGTCGCCGGCGAAGCCGGTGACGATGTAGGTGCCGGAGCGCTGGTCCTTCTTGAGCGCGATGATCTTCTGCTTCTCGGCATCCTCGAGCAGCTCGGAGAAGGTCGAGTAGCCGTAGTAGCCCTCGTTGAAGGAGGGCCGCTTGCGCTGCATGGTCTGCTTGATCATCGAGCCCCAGAGGACGTCCTTGTTCTCCCGCATCAGCGCCTTGATCGAGTCCACCATGAGGTTCATGGCCTCGGCGGTCTGCTTGTTCGCCCCGGCGGGGACCTTCGGCGACTTCTGCTGGTCGCGCCACACGTCCTCGTAGAAGAGGAACTCGTCGCAGTTGTCGATCAGCAGGTTCGACGTCGAGTTGCGCACCCCGACGGCGATGACGTACTTGTTGTTCTCCTTGAGCTTCGCCACCAGGGGGGTGAAGTCGCTGTCGCCGGAGAGGATCACGAAGGTGTTGACGTGCTCCTTGGAGAAGCTCTCCTCCATGGCGTCCACCACCATCTTGATGTCGGCGCTGTTCTTGCCCGAGTAGCGCTTGCGCGGGATGTCGATCAGCTCGATGCCCGCCTCGTGGAAGGGGCGCTTGAACTCGCTCCAGCGCTCCCAGTCGGCGTAGGCGCGCTTGACGATGATCTTGCCCTTCTCGAGCAGCCGCTCGAGGACCAGGTGGATGTCGAACTTCTTGATGTCGGAGTCACGCACTCCGAGGGCGATGTTCTCGAGATCGCAGAAAAGGGCGATCTTCGGTTCGTCGTTCTGCAAGGTGGATTGCCTTTCGCTGGGCGTTGATGCTGCGCCGGGTGGGCTCGCCGGGGCCGGACGGCCGCGCGAGCGACGGGCGCGGTGGGATGACTGTGTGGGTGGTCGGCGGCTACAGGGGGACTGGCACCCTCTCGCCGGCCTCTATCGTAGCACCCGACGACGCGCAAGGTGCAGGGCGGGCTGGCGGGAGACCCGCCACGGAGCCGCGCACCGGGCGGTCGGCCGGGGTCTAGGAGTCCCTGCGCGCCGCCTTGAGGGGCACGGCGACCAGCAGGTAGAGGACCCCGGCGAAGGCGATCAGACCCAGCCAGGGGTTGGGCGTCACCCCGAGGGCGGCCCGCGCCGAGTCCAGGAAGGTCGGCACGTCCTCCGCACCCGGCGCCGGGGTGCCCAGCAGGTTGTAGCCCAGCACCACGAAGGCGATCACCACCGCGGTGAGCGCGCCGCCGGCGATCAGCCCGGAGGAGATCAGCACCCCGGTGTTCTCGGCCTTGAGCCGGCGCTCGTCGCTGGCGCCGTCCCTGTCGAGCGACCGGTCCATCATGGCCCGGAAGATGCCGCCCACGAAGATCCCGGCCGTGGCGGCGAAGGGGAGGTACATGCCGACCGCGATCAGCATGGGCGACGGGGCCTTGATCAGGATCATGCCGACGGCCAGGAACATGCCGGCGATCACCAGCGGCCACGGCATCTCCTGGTTCACGATGCCCCCCGCCATGAGGGACATCAGCCCGGCCTGGGGTGCGGAGAGCTGCTCCGAGCCGATCTTGTAGGTCTGGTCCAGGGCCAGAAGCACCGCCGGCAGCACCAGCGCCGCCGGAACGACGGCCAGGATCTCGCCGATCTCCATGCGCCAGGGGGTACCGCCCAGGACGTGCCCGACCTTGAGGTCCTGCATCATGTCGCCGGCGATGCCGCAGGCGCAGCAGACCACGCCGGAGACCGCGAGCACCCCCGCGATGCCGGCGCCGCCCGAGACGCCGAGCATCACCATGAGCAGCGCGGCGATGATCAGGGTCGAGAGGGTCAAGCCGGAGATCGGGTTGTTGGAGCTCCCGATCAGGCCCACCAGGTAGCCTGCCACGGCGGCGAAGAGAAAGCCCAGGATCACCATCACCACCGTCAGCACCAGCGACCCGGGGGTGCTCTGGGTGAAGTAGCGGTAGAGGAAGAAGAGACCGATCGAGAGCACGATGATCCCCAGCCCCACCTTCTTGAGGCTGAGGTCCACCTCCAGCCGGTTGGAGCTCGTCTGGCCGGGACCGGAGCTGATCTCGGCGAACCCCTTGGTCAGACCCGAGGCGAGCTGCTTGCGCAGCGTGTAGAGGGTGTAGAAGGCGGCGACGATCATGGCGCCAACCGCCAGCGGCTTGACCTGCTGGTTGTAGACGTCGCGGGCGAGGCCCATCCAGTTCACCCCGCCGCCGGCGGCGTCCGCGGCCAGGCCGGGCTGAAGGAAGATCGCCAGCGGCCCCAGGAAGAGATGCCCGAGCAGCGCTCCGGCGAAGAGGACCGCCGACACCCGGAAGCCGACGATGAAGCCCACCCCCATCAGCGCCGGCAGCGCCCCCGGGGACTCGACCCTCATGCCGCCGAAGAACTCGCTCTTGGCGCCCAGCATCTCGATCTGGGACTTCGGGAACTTGAGAAAGCGCGAGGCCGAGTCGGCCACCACCGTCAGACCCCGCGGGTTGATGAAGACCTCCCAGAGCGCCGCCAGGCCCATGGAGCCGAAGACGTACTTGGCGCCCGTCTGTCCCCCCTGCCCCGCCTTGACGATCTCCGCCGCGGCCATGCTCTCGGGGAAGGGCAGATCGGCCTCCTCCACCAGGGTCCGCCGCAGCATGATGACGAAGAAGACGCCGAGCACGCCGCCGATCAGCATGATCATGGCGCTCTCGAAGAGCTTGATCTCGTCCCAGACTCCGCTGATCACGAAAGCCGGGATGGTGAAGATCGCGCCGGCCACCAGCGCCTCGCCGACGCTGGCCGAGGTCCGGGCGACGTTCTCCTCGAGGATGGTGCCGCGGAAGGGCCGCAGACCGGCCATGGCGACGACGGCCGCCGGGAAGGTGGCCGCCACCGTGAGACCCACCTTCATCCCCAGGTAGGCGTTGGCGGCGCCCAGCACGACCGCCATCACGATCCCCAGGAAGAGGGCCTTGAACGTCAGCTCGGCCAGCGAAGTCTCCGCCGGCACGAACGGCTTGAACTGCTTCTCTGCCATGGACCCTCCCAGGAGACCTGAATCGAATGTCGCGGCATTCTATACCAGCCCCTCCCCCCCGGTAGACTCGAAGCCAACAGGAGGAACCGACCCGATGACCTTTGTCTCCGAGCTCGCGCCCCGCCCCCTCTGGTCCCACTTCGACGAGATCCTCACCATCCCGCGGCCGTCCAAGGGCGAGGAGAGGGCCCGCTCGTACGTCATCCAGGTGGCCGAGCGTCTCGGGCTCGAGCACCGCGTGGACGAGACCGGCAACGTGGTGGTCAAGAAGCCCGCCACCCCCGGCCACGAGAGCGCCCCGGCCACTGTGATCCAGGCCCACCTCGACATGGTCCAGGAGAAGAACTCCGACGTCGACTTCGACTGGGAGCGGGACGCCATCCGCCCCAAGCTGGAGGGGGAGTACCTGACCGCCGACGGCACCACCCTGGGCTCCGACTGCGGCGTCGGGGTGGCCTCCATGCTGGCGCTGGCCGAGGCGCGCGAGCTGGCCCACGGGCCCCTCGAGCTGCTCTTCACCGTCGACGAGGAGACCGGGCTCACCGGCGCGGCCGGGCTCGCCGGCGACCTGCTCGAAGGCCGGCGGCTCATCAACGTCGACTCCGAGGAGGAGGGCGTCCTGACCATCGGCTGCGCCGGCGGCGCCGACAGCACCCTGGAGCTGCGGATCGCCAAGCAGCCGCCGCCGCCGGGCTCGCGCGGCCTCGCGGTGCGTCTGCACGGCCTCAAGGGGGGCCACTCCGGGGTGGACATCCACCTGCAACGGGGCAACGCGATCCAGCTCCTGGCCCGCGCCCTGGCGACCGGAGCCGCCGGCGCCCCCCACCAGCTCGGCGAGCTCGCCGGCGGCAACGCCCACAACGCCATCCCGCGCGAGGCGCACGCGACCCTGACGGCGCTGGCCGACGATCTCCCGGCCCTTCGACGGGGCATCGAGGCCGAGCTGGCCGCCATCCGCGGCGAGTTCGCCCCCGCCGAGCCCGACCTGGCTTGGACCGTCGAGGAGCGCGAGCCGCCGGCCGAGGTCTACGACGACGCCTCCGCCGCCGCCGTGGTCCACCTGGTCAACGCCCTCCCCCACGGGGTGATCTCCATGAGCTACGACATCCCCGGCCTGGTGGAGACCTCCACCAACCTGGCCACCGTCGCCGAGACCGACGACCGGGTGCGGGTCCAGATGTCCAGCCGCAGCTCGGCGGAGTCGGCGCTGGCGGCGCTCCGGCTGCGGATCCGGTCCATCGGCCGTCTGGCCGGCGCCCGGGTCGAGGAGGGGGGCGGCTACCCCGGCTGGAAGCCGGACGTCGACTCCGAGCTGCTCTCGGTGGTGCGCCGCGTGCACGAGCGCGTGCTGGGCCGGGAGCCGGAGGTGGGCGCCATCCACGCCGGGCTCGAGTGCGGCATCATCGGCGAGAAGTACGACGGCATGGACATGATCTCCTTCGGACCGCAGATCGAGTTCCCGCACTCGCCCGACGAGCGGGTGCACGTCGACTCGGTGAAGCGCTACTACGAGCTCCTGACGGCGGTGCTCGAGGAGCTGGCGAAGACGGCCTGACCGGCGCGGGGCCCCGGCGCCCGCGCCGCCCGAGAAGACCCGATGCCCCACCGGATCGCCCTGCTGGTCACCGGCGCCTCGGGGATGCTGCTGCCACGCCACCTCCTCGGCGCGCTGACCGCCCTCGAGGAGGTCGAGAGGATCCACCTGGTGGTCTCGGCCGGGGCGAGCCAGGTGCTCAAGCACGAGCTGGGACGCGACCGCACCGGCGCCGGCGACCTGGTCGGGGCGGCCTCGCTGGACGAGGAGCGGCGGGCCAAGATCGTGGCGCACCCCGACAGCGCCCTCGACGCCCCCATCGCCTCCGGCTCCTACCCCCTGACCGGCACGGTCATCCTGCCCCTCTCGGCCGGCACCCTCGGCGCCCTGGCCACCGGCTCGGCCCGCACCCTGATCCACCGCACGGGGGCGGTGGCCCTGAAGGAGCGCTGGCCGCTGGTGCTCGGCTTCCGCGAGACCCCGCTCTCCCTGGTCCACCTGGAGAACCTCCGCCGCCTGGCGCACATGGGGGCGGTGATCCTGCCGCCGATCCCCGCCTTCTACATCGGCGGCGAGTCGATGGACCGCTTCCTGGACCACTACGCCCTGCGGATCCTGGACCGCCTCGGTCTGCCGGAGGAGGGCGAGCCGGGGCTCCGCTGGCGGTAGCGGGGAGCCGCGGCCGGCGTCAGAGCTGGCGCAGGATCCAGCCCGCGCGCTCCATCCGCCTCTCGATCATCGCCACCCGGCGGCGGTAGGCCGGGTCGGCGCTGGCCGGATTCCAGGCGCTGGGCCGCGGCAGGGCGGCCGCCAGCTCGGCCGCCTGCCGGGCGTCGAGCCGCGAGGCGGGGCGGCCGGAGTAGCGCCGCGCCGCCGCCTCGGCGCCGAAGACGCCCGGGCCGAACTGGGCGACGTTGAGGTACAGCTCCAGGATCCGCCGCTTCTCGAGGTGCCGCTCGAGCTGCACGGTGAGGATCGCCTCCTTCACCTTGCGCCACGGGTTGCGCGACGGCGACAGCCAGAGGTTCTTGGCCAGCTGCTGGGTCAGGGTCGAGGCCCCGCGCAGCCGGCGTCCCTCCTTGAGGGTCTCGCGCACCGCCGCGCCGATCTCCTCCAGCACGAAGCCCTCGTGGTCGAAGAAGCCGATGTCCTCCGACACCAGGACCGCCTGCTTGAGAGAGTCCGAGATGGCGCCGTAGGCCACCCACTGATGCTCCGTGCGCCCGCCGGTCACCCCCCGGTGGCGCTCGATGAAGGCGCTCGTCACCGGCCCTCCTCCCGCGAGCGCGGCCACGTCGGGCCAGGTCCACCACTGGTAGGCGGCGAACAGGGTCGCGCTGCCCAGCAGCAGCAGCAGGACGACGATCAGCGCGCGACGCGGCCAGAGCGTACGGCCCGCCGCGCCTCCCCGCTGCCCCACGCCGTCTACGGCCTCCTCCCGGTCACGACGTGGGCCGGCGCGGGGAACGCGACCCGCCCCTCCGGGGTCACGTACTCGGAAAGGGCGACCTCGGCCTCGCGCAGCACGCGCTCGATCACCGCCTCCTCGAGCACCACCCCCATCACCGGCAGCCAGCCCCGCAGATCCGCCTCCACCATGGTGCGCACGCTGGGAAAGCGCGCCGTGCCGCTGGACGAGGCCACCGCCACCGAGGTCGCCCCGGCGGCCTGGAGGAGCTCGGCCAGCTCTTCCCGGTCGCCCAGCGCGAAGGGAGCGCGCAGGGCGTCCGCCGCCTCTCTCCCGGCCAGCCGCTCCAGCAGCTCCACCTCGACCGGATACGCCTCCGAGACCTCGAGACGGTCCCAGACAGCGACCGCCAGGCGGCCCCCCGGCACGAGCACGCGCAGCATCTCCCGCACCGCCTCCCGGCGGTCGGAGAAGAACATCATCCCGAACTGGCTCACCACGGCGTCGAAGGAGCGGTCGTCGAAGGGCAGCGCCTCGGCCACTCCCTGGCGCCAGTCGACCGAGGGCTCGAGCCTCGCAGCGACGGCCAGCATCCCCGGCCCGGGATCGATCGCGGCCACCCGGCCCGCCGGACCCACGAGGGCGGCGGCCCGCCGCGCGAGGACCCCGGTGCCGCAGGCGACGTCCAGAACCCGGTCTCCCGTCCCGACCGCGGCGGCCGCCAGCACCCGCGGCGCCCACTCGCGGAAGAGGGCGGGCACGTGGAGGCTCTCGTAGGCCTCGGCCGCCTCGACCGCCTCTCTCGGGGCTCTGAAGGTCATGGTGCGCCGCCTCCCTGGGGAGGGGCTCCGGCTCCGCCGGGGGCGGGCGGGTCCGCGGGCGGCGTCCAGAAGGGGATGAAGTGGCGCTCCGGCGGGTCGTCGCCGCTCGCCGTCTCGGTCAGCGTGAGGAGGTTCTCGCCCGCGGGCAGACCGGCCGTGGGAAGGTAGGTGACGATCCCCTGGAGCCGGCTCCCCGGTCGGTTGTGGAACCGGAAGGAGAGGTCGGCCAGCGGCTCGCCGTTGAGCTCGACACGCCACAGCCTGCCGAGACAGGCCAGAACGTCGCGCGCCCGCTCCGGCGGCGGCGGCGCGCCGGGGCGCCCGAGCCGGATGCCGCCTCCGCCGAGCGGCTCGACCTCCGGACAGGTCTCCTCCACCTGCTCGGCCAACGGCCTGGCCCGCAGGGGGATGAAGAGACGCAGGTACGGCCCGGTCACCACGTCGGCCGGAATCGCGGGGGTGCGCGGGAAGACCTCCCCCTCGGGCCGCTCACTCTCGTAGTAGCGGTAGTCGACTCCCATCTCGCCCAGGTCGGCCGGCAGGTAGGCCGAGGACGCCACCGCGAGCCGCCCCCGGGGGACCAGCACGTCGCTCACGAGAAAGAAGGAGAGGAGGCCGACGACGAAGAGGCTGGCGACGCTCAGGAAGACACGCCGGCGCACGTTGGTGGCGAGAACCTGGCTGGTGGGAAGCCAGAGCAGGGCGCCGGTCCACAGGAGAGAGAAGCGGAAGAAGCCGCAGAGCAACCGGGCGACCCGTCCCTCCGGCGCCAGCCGTTCGCCGGCCATTCGGTCCACGAGGCCGGCGACGGCCGACGGCAGGGCGAGGACGACGAGGACCGCGGCCGCGACGGCCCCGACTCCCCCTCGCCCCACGAGCCACCGCGACACCAGAAAGCCCACCGCCCCCACGACGCCGGCGAGGACCAGGGAGACCAGAAAGACCGCGATCAGCGCGAAGGCCGAGGAGAAGATGATGCTGCAGACGTTGTCCGCGACGCGGATCATCCGCGGCAGGGTGGGCAGCCGCTCGCGGTAGACCCGGCGCGCCAGGGGCCCCTGCCGGAGGTTCTGCCAGCGGATGCCGCGCGGGAAGACCGAGTCCAGGCCCACCAGACCGACCCAGTAGGCGCGGCAGGCCAGATGCAGCCCGAAGCCCACGATCAGGGTGTAGAGGATGAGCTTGAGGTAGTACCAGATGAAGAACGCGGCCATGGAGACGTCGCCGGCGAGGCCGGGCTCCAACCGCTGGTAGACGCCGTCCACCGCCGCCGGCAGCCGGGAGAGCGCGAAGACGACCGCCCCCGAGAGCAGCAGCTCGAGCTCCCAGGTCCGCTCGTGCAGGTTCCGCAGGAAACGGCGGCGGACCGCGCCGCGCTCGCCCGCGGGGGACTCCCTGTCCGCCATGGTGGGGGCGATCATACCGGCCGCCGCGGCTCGCCCGGCCGTCGGCGGCGAGGCCGGCGGCCGCCTGGGCGCCGGGGCCGCTGCTATGATGCGGGACATATCGCCTGATGTCTCGGAAGGCGTCGCCACCGCGCGATGCCGCGAAGTATGGGAGCGGAACCCGAGGACTCTCCGGTCTCGTCGTCGGCGGCGGCCGACGAAGGGGACCACGACGAGCTGCGCCGCGCTCTGGACAGCGCGGTGCGCCGGGTCTGTCCGGCCTGGCTGGTCTCCGCTCGCGACGACCTGGTGCAGGTGGCGATGATGAAGGTCATCCGGCTCCGGGACCGGCGGGGCGAGGGACCCGGGGAGGGGAAGGCGTCCTATCTCTGGAAGGTGGCGTACAGCACACTGGTGGACGAGATCCGACGGCGGCGGAGACGGCCGGAAGAGGCGCTCGACGAGGCGCCGTGGAGGACCGACCCCGCCAGCGGCGACCCGGGTCCGGAGCGCCGGGCGATGGCGGCCGAACTGGGTGAGGCCATCCGCGACTGCCTGGCCCGGATGGTGACGCCCCGCCAACTGGCGGTCACCCTCCACCTGCAGGGCTACACGGTGCCGGAGGCCGCGGCGCTGCTGGGCTGGTCGGCCAAGCGCGCCGACAACCTGGTCTACCGGGGTCTCAAGAACCTGCGCGACTGCCTCGCCGGAAAGGGGCTGAAGCCGTGACCGGGCAGCCGGACGGCCGCGACCTGGTGACGGCCTGGGAGAACCTCGCCGAGAGCGCCCGGCCCACCGATGACTGTCCGCCGCCGGAGCGGATCTGGCATGCCGTTCGCGGCGATCTGTCTCCCGCCGAGACGCGCACCGTGATCGGGCACACCGCCGTCTGCGCCTCGTGCGCCGAGGCGTGGCGGCTGGCGAGATCGATGGAGCCGCCGGCGGAGGCGGCGCCGGCCGCGCCGGGAAGAGGGCGACAGCGATGGGCCGCCGCCGCCGCGGCCCTCCTGCTCGCCGCCGGCCTCTCCTGGCAGCTTCTCGATCGCGGACCGGGCCCGATCGAGCGGGGCGAGCCGCCCGAGATCGAGAGCCTCGTGCCCGAGGGAGCGAGCCTGCCTCGCAGGGCCTTCCTGCTCGAGTGGTCGCCGGGGCCCGAGGGCGCCCGCTACGACCTGCTCGTCACCACCCCCGCGCTGGAGGTGGGGGTCCGCTGGCGCCGGCTCGAAGAGCCCCGGTACCGGGTCCCCGCCGCCAAGCTGCGCGGCCTGGGCGACGGCGCCGAGCTGCTCTGGAGGGTGGAGATGGTCCTTCCGGACGGCCGGCACGTCGCCTCCCCCGCCTTCCGGGTGCGGGTCGGGTGAGGGAGACGCCGGGGCGTCGACGTCGAACAGCCGACAGGAAGGAGGACGCGATGACAGAGACGACGAGAGACCCGAAGGACCGGAGGCGGACGGCGATCGCCGGGACCGCCCTGGCTCTGCTGGCCGCCGCAGCCCTCGCGGGGGGACCCCAGACGCCCGAGGAGGGCGAGGCGGGCGGCGACGTCACCGCCTTCACGATCGATCCGTCCGACGTCCCTGGCGAGCTCTCGCCCGTTCCGCCGCCCCCGGCGTGCGGCGCGCCGGCGCCGGCCGGCCTGCGCCCGACGGTCGGCGTCCTTCTCGACGAGGGCGAGCGCGAGTTCCGGCTGGAGCGCCGGATCACCCTCCCCGCCTTCCTCCAGCGCCACGAGGAGCTTCGGGGAGATTTTCACCTGGCCGACCTGGAGATCGTCGAGGTCGAGCCGGCGCTCTGCCTGGCCGGTCTCTGGCTCTACGGGCCCGCCGAGCAGAGGCTCGAGCTGGGCCTCGAAGAGGCGGCCCTGCTCGCGGCCCACGCCGAGGCGGGGCCCGACCTGCAGCCGGTGGACGTGGAGACCTCCCGCCTGGGGGGCCGCCGGCTCTTCGCCGCGGTGTGGACGGAGGGAGCGCCGCAACTGGACCTGGCGCTCGGTCTCTCGAAGTCCGAGCTGCAGGACCTCTTCGACGCCGGGCAGACCGTGGTGGACGTCGAGTCATGGCCGGAGAACCGCGCGCGGCGCTATCTCGCCCTCAGCCGGGAGGCGACGGCGGCGGCGCGGCTCCTGCTCCACCTCACCTTCGCCGAGCTCGACGATCTGCTCGCTCCCCTGATCGAGCAGGGCTACCGGCCCATCGAGCTCGAGCTCGACGACCTCGCCGACACCACCCACGTCACCTCGGTCTGGGAGTCGGGCGACGACGCCTTCTGGCTCTTCGTCGGACGCGAGCCGTGGCAGGACTGCCGCATCGTCTCGCTGGGCGTCGAGTCTCCGCGGCTGGCGCCCGTCGATCCGGAGAGGTGCCGCGCCCTGGCCGACCCGACGAGCCCGCTCCCCCCGCTGACCGTCGGCGAGCTGCTGCAGAAGGTCGCCGCGAGCCGCGCCCCCGCGGGCGCCGCCCTCCACGAGGAGAGCCTGCGCCACCACCCGGACCTTCCCCTCGACGTGCTGGAGCTGCCCGGCGAGCCGGTCCATCTCGTCGACCTCGTCTTCAGCCGGAGGTCGTCGAGCTGCGAGCCGAGGTGTCAGGTGCTGCACCTCGGTGTCGAGCACGACACCGGACCGTCGGGCCCCGGGGGCTGAGGATTGCGTCCCGGCAGGGCCACGGCCGCGGCGCTCGGCCTGCTGCTGTCCCTGCCGACCGGCCTCGCCGCCGACCCCGAGGGCCCGTTCGCGCCCTGCGAGGCCGGCCTGGCCGAGAGCCCCACAGAGCTCGAGCCCGCCAGGTGCTTCTACCGTGTGGCCCGGGCGTCCAACCTCTGGGAGGCGGCGCGGCGACGGCTCGAGGCGCTCGTCGCCGAGCGCCCCGACCTGCCCTGGCTGCGCTTCTACCTGGCGAGCCTGGTCATGCAGCGGGGCGGTGGCGACGCCGAGGGGCTCTTCGCCGACGCGGCCGAGGGGTTCGCCGCCCGGGGCGACGCCGCCGGCGAGACCTACTCGCGCATCAACCGGGCCCGTCTCCTGGAGGGGTCCGGACGGCTCGACGAGGCCCTGGCGGAGGCCGGCCGCGCCCGCGAGGCCGCGACGCACGCCGGCGGACCCCTGCTGCTCGAGGTGCGGATGCTGGAGCTGCGCTTCCGCTACCTGCTGGGTGACGAGCGGGTCGGCGTCCAGCGCGACCTGGCACGGCTCGCGGAGCACCTCGGGGAGGAGGCCAGCTACGCCCTGCGACGCGACCTGCTCGGCTACCGGGCGGCCGTCGCCTTCGAGCTGGGCCAGGACGACGACGCCCTCGCCCTCTACGCGCGGTTGGCCGGCCTGGCGCGGGGGGCCGCGGACGCGCCGGCGGTGGCCGCGACCGAGCTCAACCGGCTGCGGGTGATCCTGGCCCGCGCCGTCGGACCGGCCGAGCGGGAGGAGGTTCGCCGGCGGGCGGAGGCCGCCCTGGCCGCCGCCCGCGACGCCGGCATGCCCTCCATCGAGGCCGCGGCGCTCCTCACCCTGGGGCGGTTGACCGAGGGCCCGGAGGGCGCGGCCCGCCTGGAGGAGGCGCTGACCATCGCCCGCCGCGTCGAGAGCGCCGAGCTCGAGCGCGACGCCCTGGCGCTTCTCGCCCACCGCCAGATCGACCGGCCGCTGCGCGCCCTCGAGCTGGCCGACGCCTCCCTCGCGGCGGCCGATCGGGTCAGCGACCCCCTGTCGCCGGCCGAGCGCTGGCTGGAGCAGCTCGCCGTGCGCTGGCGAGCGGGCGGCCGCGACGCGGCGCTGGCCCATGCCGAGCGGATCTTCGACCTGCTGGAAGCCGCCAGCCGTGGCGAGAGCGCCGACACCTCGCGCGCCCGTCTTTTCGCGGTCTGGTCGGAGGCCTACTACTGGGTGGCCGGACGGCTCTTCCGGGAGCACCTCGAGACCGGCGAGCGCGAGCCCCTGGCGCGGGGCTTCGAGGTGCAGGAGCGGATGCGGGCGCGTCTGCTGTCCCCGGCCGAGGGGGGCGAGCCCGCCGCGCTCCCGGGTCTCGACGCGCTCGAGCGGAGCCTCGGCGAGCGCGAGGCGGTCCTCGGCTTCCAGCTCGTGCGCGACCGCGACGTCTGGGGGGGCTCGCCGGGCGGCGCCTGGGTGACCGTCTCCACCCGCCACGGCACCAGGCTCCTCCCGCTGCCCGGCCTGGCGGCGCTGGAGCCGCGCATCGCCATGGCCCTCGCGCTGCTCGCACGGCGGGACGGGAGCCACGCCGCCGCCGCCGCAGCTCTCCACCGCGATCTCCTCGAGGAGGCGGTGAGGGGGCTCCCCCTCGCCGTGGACCGTCTGCTGCTGGTGCCCGACGGCCCCCTGCACCGGCTCCCCTTCGCCGCCCTGCCCGACGCCGCCGGCCGGCCCCTGGGGGACCGCTTCGAGCTCGCCCGCGCCCCGTCGGCAGCCGTCTGGCAGCGGCTCCGAGCGCTCGCCGCACCCCGCGCCGCCGGCATCGTGGCCGTCGTCGATCCCCTCTCCGACGGGTCCGTCTCGGCGGCTCGCGCCTGGCTGCCCGCCGACGCCCCCGACCTGGGGCCCCTCCTCTTCGCCCGCCGCGAGGGGCGGGCGCTGACCCGCGCCTTCGGGCCCGCCTGCCGGGTCCTCGCCGGCTCGGAGGCGGCGGAGCCGGCGGTGACCGCGCGGCTTCCCGGAGCCCGGCTCGTCCACTTCGCCACCCACGCCCTGGTGGACAGCCGCAGCCCCGAGCGCTCGGCAGTGGTACTGGCTCCGGCGGGGGGCGCCGACGGCCTGCTGGCCGCGCCGGAGATCGCCCGCCTGGAGCTCGACGCACCGCTGGTGGTCCTCTCCACCTGCGACAGCGCCGCCGGCCCCCTCCTCCGTGGCGAAGGGGCGATGAGCCTCGCGCGGGCCTTCTTCCAGGGCGGCGCCCGCACCGTGGTCGCGAGCCTCTGGCGGCTGCGGGACCGCGAGGCGGCGAGCCTCTTCGACCGTTTCTACCGGCACCTGGGCCGCGGCGCCACCGTGGCGACGGCGCTGCGGATGACCCAGCGCGACCTGCGCCGGCGGAGCGTCCCGGCGAGGGCCTGGGCCGGGGTCACCGTCCTCGGCGACGGCGGCTGGGCACCCGCGCCGGAGACGCGGCGGGGCGGCCGGTCGGCACCCGCCTGGCTCCTGGCCCTCCTCGCCGTGGCCGCCGCCGGCCTCGCCGCCCGCGCCCACCGCCGCGCCGGCCGCTGACCTCCCCGGCGTCGCCGCGCCGACGTCGAATCGACGCCCGGGTGAGGTGAATCGCCCCGCGGCGGCGTCCGTGGTTGCGAAGAGCACGAGAGCCGCCACCGAACGGAGGTATCGCATGACGACCCAGACCGCCCACGCCGCGTCTCCCTTTCTGAGCGCCCCCAGCTACGAGGAGCCGTCCGGGTCCCCGCCGGACGAGCTCTCGGAGGCTCTGGCGCTCGAGATGACGAGCCCCTTCCTGCGGCTCTACCAGAGCGGGACCGGCGATCCGGTCGATCCAGAGGGCGAGGCCCTGGTGGAGCTGGTGACGGACCTCTACGACTCCGAGTTCGAGGAGGACCTGGCCGAGGTGGTCCGCGAGGCCCGCGCCCGCCAGCGCGAGCTCTTCCTCGGCGAGGTCCCCTCTCCCGAGGCGGAGGCGCGCTTTTTCGACGAGCACTTCGAGCCCCTGATCCGCGAGGTGGAGGGGCTCACCGAGACGATGGCGACCGTCTTCGAGCGCGCCCACCCGGCGCACGTCACCGAGGCCGAGATCGCCGCCGCGCTGGACTCCTACGTGCCCGAGGTTCCCCTGTCGCCCTCGTTCGAGCATCTCTTCGGCGGCTGGAAGAAGAAGCTCCGCAAGCTCGCCAACAAGGCCAAGGGCCTGGTGAAGAAGGGGCTCAAGAAGGTGGGCCGGCTGGCCCTGGGGCCGCTCTTCCGCCGTCTCCGGAAGCTCGTCCGGCCGCTCCTCCAGGAGGTGCTGAAGAGGGCCATCCACCGGCTGCCTTCGCAGTACCGGCCGCTGGCACGCAAGCTGGCCAAGCGGTTCGGTCTCCTGCGGGAGGCGGAGACGGAGCTCGACGAGACCCGGGTGCCCGACCTGGCCCTGGCCCAGCTCGAGCTCGACACCGCGCTGGCCCGCCAGCTCCTGGACGAGGAGCCGACGCTTCCGCGGGAGGCCGAGGCCGGTCCGACCGCCGGCGCCCCGCCGCTCGAGATCGCCCGCGAGCGCTTCGTCGACCAGCTCCTCGAGCTGGAGGAGGGGGACGATCCCACCCCGCACGTGGAGCAGTTCGCGACCGCCGTGCTCACCGGGCTGCGGATCGCGATCCGGGTCATCGGACGCCCCCGGGTGGTGCGCTTCCTCTCGGAACAGGTCGCCAAGCTCATCGGGAAGCTGGTGGGCAAGAACCTCGCCCGCCCCCTGGCCCAGGTGCTGGTCGACTCGGGGCTGCGGCTGGTCAACCTGGAAGCCACCTCGGAGGACGAGCGCCGCGCCGCGGGGGCGGCCGTCGCGGCCACCGTGGAGGAGACCGTGCGCCGCGTCGCCGAGCTGCCCGCCTCGGTGCTGGACGACCGGGAGATGCTGGAGGCCTCGGTGGTCGAGGCCTTCGAGAAGGCGGCCCGCTCGAGCCTGCCGCCGATCCTCTCCGACGAGGCCTACCGCGAGCGGCCCGACCTGCGCGAGACCTCCGGCCCGACCGGGGCCTGGATCCTGCAGCCCCTGCGGGGCCCCAAGCTGTACAAGAAGTACACTCAGGTCTTCCGCCGCCGTCTCTCCCCCCAGACCCTGCGCGCCCTCTCGACCTGGAACGGCCGCAGCGTGGCGGGGCTCCTCAAGGAGCACCTGGCGGCGGCGCCGGGCGAGGAGATCGACGCCCGGGTGCACCTCTACGAGGCCCTGCCGGGCACCCTGCTGCCCGAGATCGCCGACCTCGAGAGCTCGCTGCCCGGAATGGCGGCGGGAGGGTGCCGCAACTGCTCGACCCTCCACCCCCTCACCCGCCGGGCGGCGGCCGCCCTCACCGGGCAGCCGGGTCTGGCCCGACCGGTGGCGCGGCGCTACCGCACGAGCCCGCGGATGACCCTCCCGGGACAGCGGTTCTTCTTCCTGGAGCTGCCCGCCGGCTCGACGCCCCCCGCGGCGGACCCGCGCGAGGCCCGCTGCAGCCTGCTGAAGCTGCGGCTCGACCTGGCCGCCTCGCGGGTCGCGCTGCGTCTCTACCTGGGCGAGACCCGGGCGCAGGAGATCGCCGCGCTGCTGCGGAGCCGCACCCCGGGCGCCGCGGCGGCGGCGGTCGCCGGCCTCTTCCGCAAGCCGCTCGCCGGGGTTCTCGAGGGCGACGCCTACGGCCGGGCGCGGATCGTCTCCGGCGCGGTGAGCCCTCCCCTGGCTCCCGGTCCCCTGCTGCGCGACCTGACGCCCAGCCTGCGGGAGTCCCTGCGGTCGCGACTCCTCGACCAGCTCGTCGCCGGCCTGGCGGCGTACTTCCGCACCCGGGCGAGGGAGTTTCTCGACGCGGTCGAGGATCCGCGGCCCGGCGTCACGCTGACCCTGCGGGCCACCGATCCGGCGCTCCTGGCGCCGCTGCGCGCCGCGCTCGAGCCGGGCGCCGCCCACCGCAACGGCGGCGGGACCTCCGGCGAGCCCGTGGAGCCGCCGACGGTCACCTCCGTCCCGGGGTACCACCGTGGCTGATCGGGGCCCCGACGCCCTGCGGCGGCAGCTCGAGCGCCAGGTGCGGCACTGGAGCGGCGCCATCGCCCGCCTGGAGCGGCTGGAGGACCGCGCCCCCGCCGAGGCCTGGGACAGCCTCGAGGGCTACCTGGGCGTCGCCCTGCGCCGGCACCTGACCGGGGTGGTCGCCACCCTGGCGGCCGAGGCGGCGCGGCTGCGCGGCGCCCTGGCCGCCGCCCATACCGCTGGCCAGCTCGAGCAGGTCCGCCGGAGGCTGCTCGCGCTGCGCCGCCGCTACTTCCGCACCGAGACCACCCTCGACTTCTACGGCGACTCGGTCAACACGCGGGTGAGCCCGGAGATCCGGGCCCGGCTGTCGGCCCTCGACGCCGTGGCGCGGGCCAGCATGACGCCGGTCCTCGGTCCGGCGGGCATCGAGCCGCCGCCGGTGCTCACCTACATCGACCGCGGCCTCGGCGCCTCCATCCTGAAGGCCGGGATGCGGCTCTGGGACGGCGACTCGGTGAGCCCCGCCGCGGCGATCAAGATCGTCTTCCACAACCTGCGCCGGCCCACCGCCCTGATCCACGAGGCCGGCCACCAGGTGGCCCACCTGACCGGCTGGAACGACGAGCTGGCCGGGGTCCTGGAGGGCGAGCTCGCCCCGCCCCGCGAGGTGGCCGAGGCGTGGGCGGGCTGGGCCTCCGAGATCGCCGCCGACGCCTTCGCCTTCGCCCACACCGGCTACCCCTCGGTGGCGGCGCTCCACGACGTGCTGGCGGGGGAGGCGCGGATGGTCTTCCGGAATCCGCCGGGCGACCCCCACCCGATCCCCTACCTGCGGGTCCTGCTGGGGGCCGAGATGTGCCGCGCCTTCCACGGCCCGGAGGGCCGCTGGACGCCGCTGGCCGAGGCCTGGCGGAGCGTCTACCCCCTCTCCGAGGCCGACCCCGAGACCCGTCGGCTCATCCAGGAGTCGCTGCCGCTCCTGCCGCGCGTCGCCGCCGTCACCCTGCGGCGGCCCATGCGGAGCTTCGGCGGCCGCGCGCTGGCCTCGCTGGTGGACCCGCGTCGCGCCAGCCCGGCCGCCCTGGCCGAGCTCTCCCGCCGCGCGGGACCGGCGCTTTTGACCTCGCCCTACTGGGCCCACCGCGAGGGCCCGCGGGCGCTCGCGGTCGAGGGCCTCGCCCTCGAGAGCCCCTCGACCCACGACCTGGCGGCCTGACGCCGAAGGAGGAACGACCATGCCCAACCCGACCCAGAAGCCCCGCGGCAAGACCCCGCCGAAGGCTCCCCCCAAGACGCCGCCCGCCGCGGAGTCGGCCGACCTCCTGGCGTCCCTGCTGCGGCGGCTGCAGGAGGAGGTCGGCGCCTCGCGGCGGACGCTCGAGGGGCCCGCCCGAGAGGCCGCCGCCCAGCACGCCAGAATCGCCGGACTGCTGCGCACCCGCGGCCCCGAGGCGCCGCGCCAGGCCGCGATTCCCGCTCCGGCGGCCAAGCCGGTGTGGTCCCAGGCGCCCCTCCTCGGCGCCGGACCCGATCCTCGGCCGGAGGACGACGAGGAGGAGGACGAGAAGAAGGAGAAGAAGAAGCCCGGCTACCAGCGCGGGAAGACCGCGAAGACCGCGTCCTGACCCGACCGACCCCCGGAGGATCCGACCATGTTTCGACAGTTCGCCGCCAGCATCGACCCCGCGGAGCTGTTCCAGCTCCACCCCGCCCAGATCGAGGCCCGCCTCGAGCAGGCCTGGGACCTGAGGGTCCACGACGAGAGCGTCCCCGTGGGCCACCCGGCGCACCGGAGCGACCTCGAGGCGCTGCCCGACTACGAGCTCAACGACCGCGCCCAGCCGTTCGCCACGGCCAACGCCAGCACCCACAGCAACCGGGTGCTCTGGGACCACCTGATCTACGCCTTCATGATCGAGAACACGAGGATCTTCGAGGTCTTCCGGCGGGTGCTCGAGAAGTTCGTCGGCGGCGAGGAGCTGGGGGTTCCCCTCAACGCCGCCTGCTCCCGCTGGCTGCGCAACACGGAGGAGCTCTTCTTCCGCCAGCCGGCCCCCTTCTTCATCCGCGCCATCGACAGCAGGGTGCGCCCCGACATCGACGCCACCCGCCGCAGGGCCTACTACCGGATGTTCGGCATGCGGCTCAACCACGACGTGCCGCGGGAGGGCGAGATGCCGCCCAGGGCGGCCAACACCGAGTTCGTCTACACCTTCGAGGAGCTCCTGCGCGAGGTGTGGGTCGGCATCGAGAACGAGGGCAACCGCAGCGGCAGCAACCCGACCGACGACGCCGAGATCGCCAACCTGGCCGAGAAGCTCCACGACATGCTGCGCACCCGCCGGCTGGGCTCCAACCTGTCGCGAGAGGAGTTCTACGCCGTTTCCGCCATGTCGTGGTTCCACCTCACCGTGGAGTCCGACAGCCAGATCGTGCTGGCGCTGCGCGCCGACGGCGCCAGCCCCGAGCAGCGGCTGAGCAAGATCGCCGAGCGGGTGGGCCTGCCCTCGCACGCCCTCTCCAAGAGCTTCTTCGACATCGCCGACGCGATCTCGCGGATCCTCGTCCAGATCGAGACGGGGGTCTACAACGCCCCGGCCGCCGTGCGCGCCCTCTACATCCCGACGGACCCGCCGGGACCCGAGGCCGACATGCGCACGATCATCACCCACTGGTCGATCACCACGGGCCGCGAGCTCAAGACCCGCCGTGTGGTGGCGCGGGTGGACGACGCCCGCGCGGTCCCGGCCCCGTCGCCGGCCGCGAGTGGCGCCGGAGCCACCGGCTGAACGCCGGCGGGAGGAGAGTCATGCCC
The DNA here is from genome assembly GCA_033720955.1 of Thermoanaerobaculia bacterium. GTDB lineage: Bacteria > Acidobacteriota > Thermoanaerobaculia > Multivoradales > JAHEKO01 > JAWWBN01. The sequence goes on from JAWWBN010000028.1 coordinate 18,688, forward strand.
AGCGCCGATCGCCCCTCGCCCTTCCTGGAAGCCTTCTCCGACTCGCCCGACGAGTGGCACGAGCCGGGCACCGGGATCTCCGGCCCCGGCGCGGCCTCCCCCTACGAGATCCGGCCCGAGGGGGAGGCCGAGGTGCTCGACAAGGCCAACGACTCGCGCGACCGGGTGACGAACACCCTGCGCGTGCCCCACCGCTGGGTCTGCCACCTGGAGACCTGGTGGCGGACCCCCCAGTTGCACGGCCGCTTCTTCGGCACCGGCATCCTGGTGGGTCCGCGCCATCTGCTGACCGTGGCCCACAACCTCCACCGGATCATCGGCGGCGAGGTCACCACGGCCGAGAAGATGCGGGTGATTCCGGCCCGCGACGCCGCCACCGAGCCGTTCGGGCGCACCTGGGCCGCGGTGTCGAAGGGCGAGGTGGTGGCCCGACGACCCAAGGGCTGGATCGTCCACCAGGGCGGCCAGGTGGGGATCAACCACAACTACGACGTCGCGCTGGTGCTGCTCGACGACGAGCTCCAGGGCCGCAGGCACAAGGGGGTCGAGCTCGGCTACTGGGGATGGCCCCCCCACTCGGCCGTCGAGCGACTCGAGCCCGACCAGATCCGTCGCTACTTCGTGGCCGTCACGGGGTACCCCGAGACGGTGGCCAGCCCGCGTCGCCAGCAGGCCTTCGTCGCCGCCACCCAGTGGCAGTCGCTGGGCCGGCTCACCACGATCTCGTCCCAGAAGTGGCGCTGCTGGTACGACGCCGACACCTCGGACGGCCAGAGTGGCGGACCGGTATGGCTGTGGGAGGACGGCAAGGCCCACCTGCTGGCGGTGCACGGCGGCGGGACCACCACCAACTTCGGGGTGCGGATCACCCGCAAGCTGCTCCAGTGGATCACGGCCTGGAGCCAGGAGTGGGAGAAGGGGGTGAAGGAGGTCGGCGAAGTCGAAACGGAGGCCGGGGTCTGGTGGGCGGCTCCCGCCGCGGCGGAGGGGGAGGAGGAGCACGGCGGCGAGCTCGACCCCGAGGCCGAGAGGGGCGCCGACGAGGTGGTCGGCGAGGCCGAGGAGGAGACGCCCCTGCCGATTGCCTCGCCGGTCCGAGGGCCCGAGGCAAAGCTCGAGGCCGACGGCGAGGCCGGGAGCGGCCTCTCCCGCGTGGCCGTCCATCGCATCAAGGAGTGGCCCGCGAGCCGCAACCGGCCGAGCGACTGGCAGGGAAGGGTCTACGGCCTGGTGGTCCACACCACCGGCGGCGGTCTCCCCGAGAAGGCCCTCGCCCGGGACGTCTCCCCGGTCGACTTCGCGGTCCGCTTCTACCAGCGCACGAGGGGCACCCACTACGTCAACGGCTGGGCGGGTATCGAGGGCGGCGAGCTGGTGCAGGTCGCCGACGAGCGGGTGCGCGCCAACGGCGTCGGCGTCGCCCGGCAGCGCGCCTCGATCGGGTCTCCCGGCGGCTGGGAGGACGACGTGCCGGCGGTGTTGGTGCGCCTGTGGCGGCGGCGGTGGCCCGACCACGCGCACCCCCTCGACCTCCCGCCGCAGGGCGAGCGGAGCGTCCACCGCTGCTACGTCCACGTCGAGTTCCCGCCCTGCTACTGGGGCTGGGGCCTCTTCCGCTCGGGCGCGAGCCGGAGCGTTCGGCCGATGCGCCCCGGCCTCCGGTTCACCCGCGCCCAGCACGACGCCGTCGCGGCCCTCGCCGTGGACGTCGCCGAGCGCAACGGCTGGCCGCGCGGCGAGTGGTGGCGCTCGCCCCGGCTCCTCGGCCACGAGGACCTCAGCCCGATCTCGCGTCACGACCGGCGGGGCGGGTGGGATCCGGGCGGCCTGCGAGAGAGCCCCTACTTCGACTGGGAGTACGTCTGGTCCCAGATCGAGCGGCGGGTCGCGGGCGGCGCGTCCGCCGCCGGCATCGTCCGAGGTCTGGCCGCGCTTCCCGGCGCCCTCGTCTCCGGCGCCGCGGCCGCAGCGCGGGCGGCTCAGCGGCTGATCCTCGCCGGCCGAGAGGCCCAGGCGGTGGAGCGGGCGCTGGCCGACGGCATGACGGACGAGAGCCGGCTCACCAACCTGGTCTTCTTCACCCGTCACCCCGAGCTGGGCGGACGCAAGCTCCGCCCGGAGGAGCGCGACCTGGCCCGGGAGTGGCTCGAGATCCGCCGCGACCTGGTGCGGCCGGCCCTGCGCCGCGCCGGACACGAGCTCTTTGCCGCCCCGGGGCAGAGCGACGACGAGCCGTCGCGCCAGGAGGCGGTCGAGCTGGTCTGACGGCCGTCACCCACAGGGGCGATCCACCTGAATCCGCTCGACAGTTCCCGGGCGAGACGACTCCGGTCTGGCGGCCCGCCCCGGGGCGGGCCGGTGCCGGAAAGGCGGTCCTACGACCCGGCGGTCACTCGGAGCGGGTGCTCCCCGTGCCACAGACCACCGAGGCGCCGTCGGACCGCTTCCTGTTGGTGAAGTCGGTCCGGGTGTACGACCAGGCGGAGACGTCCCCGGACTCGAAGCCGTCCGCGAAGAGCTCCGAGGGGAGGTCGAAATCGAAGCCGGCGCCGCCGGAGCTGTCCGTCTTGAACTTGCCCTTCCCCGCGGGGAACTCCTCGAGGTCGCCGGTGTTGTTGTCGCGCACCACCAGCATGGCCTGGTACTTCCCCTTGGCGTTCTCGAGCGGCTTGCCCTTCCGGTCCACCCGGACCTCGCAGAAGATGGTCAAGTCCTGCTCGAAGGGATCGATGAATCCGGGCACCGGCACGAGAGATTCGAAGGTCGGGAAGTCGCGCAGCGGGCAGGGGGGCGAGGTCGAGAAGAAGCTGCCGCCGAAGTCCGATTGCGACTTCACATCTCCGGCCTGACCGGGAAGGGCGACGAGGAGGACGAGGGCCGCGACCGGAAGAGCCCGGCGGAAGGCGGCTGGCATCATGACTTCACCTCCTTTGAGGGTTCGATGAGGTCCCCAGTCTACACGGACCCGCCGACGCGGCCGTGGTAGATTGCGCCCTCCTACGCCATGGAACCCCTGCACCGGTCTCGCGCGGCGATCGACGAGATCGACCGTCAACTGCTGGAGCTCCTGGCCCGGCGGATGCGGGCGGTCCGTGACATCGCGGCGGTGAAGCGCGAGAGCGCCGAGACCCCCCTGCACGACCCCGAGCGGGAGCGCCGGCTCTACGAGTTCTGGACGCGGGAGGGGAGCAAGCTGGGGCTGTCGCCCTACTTCGTGGGCCGGGTCCTCAAGGAGGTCCTGACCTACTCGCGCCGCGACCAGGAGCGCCGTCTGGACGCGGCGGGCGGCGACGAGCCGGGGGCCGCGGTCCGGGTGGCCTACCAGGGCGTGCCGGGCTCGTACTCGGACCTGGCCCTCGAGAAGCTCTTCCAGTCGCGTCCCCACGCGGCTCTCCGGAAGGAGGGCCACGAGACCTTCGAGGGAACGCTCGACGCCCTCGAGGCGGGCGAGGCGGACTACGCCCTGCTACCCATCGAGAACACGATCGCCGGCTCGATCCACGACGTCTACCGGGAGCTGGCGCAGCGCCGGGTGGCCCTGGTGGACGAGGAGATCTGGCGGGTGGAGCACTGTCTGGCGGCGCGGCCGGGCACGCGGCTCGCCGACCTGCGTCGGATCCGCTCGCACCCCGTGGCCCTGCAGCAGTGCTCCGGCTTCCTGCGCGGCCTGGTCGGGGTCCGAGCCGAGAGCTGGTACGACACCGCGGCGGCGGCGGAGTCGGTGGCCGCCGGCGACACGACCGAGGTGGCGGCGATCTGCTCCGCCGAGGCCGCCCGCGCCCGCGGCCTGGACGTGCTGCGCGAGGGGATCGCCGACCAGGCCGAGAACCACACCCGCTTCGTTCTGATCGGCCTGGAGCTCGAGCCCGTGGACCCGCGGGTGCCGGCCAAGACCTCGCTCCTGCTGACGGTGGACCACCGGCAGGGGGCGCTGGCCGAGTGTCTCAACGCCTTCGCCGACGCGGGTCTCAACCTCTCCAAGCTGGAGAGCCGGCCCCAGCCCGACCTCCCCTGGCGCTACCTCTTCTACCTGGACGTCGAGGCCAACGTGGAGGATCCGCGCATGATCGCGACCCTCGACTCGATCCGCCGCCACGCCGGCGGCCTGCGGATCCTCGGCTGCTACCCGGCGCGCGCCATCGTCGAGCGCCACCGGCCCCGGGCGGGCGACCGGTAGCCGGGAGCCCCGCCGGCGCACGTCTCCTCCGCCTCCGGGCTCTGAGACCGCAACGGATCTGCAGGGGAGCCCACCCGCTTCGCGGACGAGACGGAAGCCGTCTAGTAGTCGGGCTGCTGCTGGCCGTCTATCCAGTACCGAAGTGTCATGTTCATGACGTAGGGCACCTTCCTGGGTTTGACATCTTTGAGAAACTTCTCGTAGCTGTCCGCCTCCATCCATTGGGTCTGCCAGTACGTCTTGGTGTCCTCGGTATGGGGCCCGAAACTGTATTCCTCGTTACCTTTACGGAAGCCGGATTCCTTGTAATACATTCTAAATTTGATCTTGAACGGAGCCGGAACTGCAGGAAGCCAGAGGCCTCTTGGTTTCCCCAGCGCGCCCTCTTTAGTACCCGCGCCCCAGGCATAGATCCCTACTTCTGCCCCATATCCACCCGGAAAGGTCTGATCGTTGAAGTACTTCTGACAGTGGCCCTTCCAAAGTTGCACCACGTACTTCGTGTTCTTGTGCACGAACTTGCGTGGCTCCGTTCGATAGCCAGGCCAGTGAAGCTGTGGGCTACAGGGCAGCACCTGGCACAGCGTCTTCCAGTTCTCGGTCACTCGGTTGTACCAGTACCCGCCGCTCTCGTAGCGGTCGACGATTCCTTCTGCCATGCCGTCCCCCTTTGGACATCTACTCCTTGGCCGCCAGCCTGAAGGCTCGGCGGGCGGGAGACAAATGACTGTTTTTCCGGGCTTGGGTTCTTGTCTTTTGCTACCATGATTATCTTTCTCAGTCAAGCTGTTTCGATCGGGACCAGGCGCCGCCGTGCCCCCGACGATCTCCTGCCTGGCCGCCGCGCCCGTCTCGCCGTAGGATGCGCCCGTGAGCGGGCTGGTCTCGATGCCCCCGACCGTCGTCTTCCAGCCGATTTCGCAGATCTTCAGAGCATGACATCGCGCCGCTCAGTAGCTCATCTAGCCACCGTGCTCCGAATGATCAAGTTCGGGGTATGGGCTCCTAAGTCGTTCCTCTACATACACTTACCACTATCAGGAGAACTGTGGAGTGACCTTAAAGTGATCTCCGGTTGGAGCTTTCGCTATCAGGCGAGTCCAACAGCACACCAAGACCGGGACCGCAGATCTCTCTCACCAGGGTTGGGAATCCGCCCCCGAAGCGGACAGTGCCCCAGAGCGCCTTGACCCCGCCCGTCGACCGGGGTCTCTGTCGTGCGGTCAAGGCCAGACCGCGGAGCTTGCTGGCCAAACGCCAAGGCGGCCGGTCTCGAAGAAGAGGCCCGGTTCCCTGCACCTCCCAATCAAGCTCAACCGCCCTATCGCGCCAACGCAGGCTCGAGCCGCACCTCCAAGACAGCGCCACTGTCGATGACGAACCCGTCCTCCAAGACGACATCCTCTCCGGCCCGGAGAACGATCGCGGCGCCGGGCGCCAGCTGAACCCCGCCGCCAGCCACGAGCCTCCTGCACGCCGTGAAGGTCCGACTCCCGGTCAGAACCTGTGGTTCGAGCTCCACTTCCACCCCTTGAGCCACGGCCAGAGCCCAGGGCTCGAAGCCGTGGACTCCGTCCGTTGCCGAGAACACGACGTTCGGGCAGGAGAACACGAAGTTGGCCGGGCTCGACGATCCCGCGCCAGGGTGGATGTCCTGGACCCGGAAGGTGCCGCCAGCGCTCCCGTCGCTTTGCCACAGTTCGACCCCGCCGGCTGCGTCGCTTGCCGCGAAGAGCAGCATCCCATCGACGAATGTCAGCCCATGCGGCACAGAGGACTCGGGGCCGACGAGGAGGTCCTCCACGCGGCTCGCCCCCCCTGACACGCCCGCCGACTGCCACAGCTCGCGGCCGGTGGACCCGTCGGCGGCGGTGAAGAAGATCCCGTTCCCGTTCGGCGTCAGCTCCCGCGGGCGCGACGAGCAAGGGCCCGGGCAGATGTCCCCGAGCAACTGGGGAGGGCCGCCCGGCTCGCTTACGTACCGGGATTATGTACTTGACACAAGGCTAGTATTCCTGTAGTCTGTCCCCATGATGAGGACGGGTCAGTCGGAAGTCGCCGGTTCGGCTGGCTTTAGCGGCTTGCCGTCCTTCTTCTCGGCTTCCTTGACCGCCCTCTTCGCCTCCCGCACCACTTCGGGCGGGAAGATGCGGCGAATGGCGGCCTCGTCTGTCAGTTCGTCCAGTTCCTTCTTCTTCGTCATGGGGACCACCTAATGCCTACTGCTGATATCGACCTTCCCGGCCTGATCGAAAGGTTCGGCTCTGAGGACGCCTGCCATGCCTACCTTGAGCGGCTCCGCTGGCCCAATGGAATCGAGTGCCCCCGGTGCGGTGGGACCACCATCAGCCGCATCAAGGATCGGCGGCAGTTCGACTGTAACGGGTGCCGCTATCAGTTCTCCGTCCGCGTCGGGACCATCTTCCACGACTCCAAGCTCCCGCTGTGGAAGTGGTTCCTTGCCGTCTATCTCGTCACGCAGTCGAAGAAAGGCATCAGCTCCAAGCAGCTCGAGCGGATGCTTGGAGTGAGCTACAAGACCGCATGGTACCTCTCCCACCGCATCCGGGCCGCGATGAAGGACGATTCCGAGTTCCCGCTGCTCAAGGGCATCGTGGAGGTAGACGAGACGCTGATCGGCGGGAAGAGGCGCGGCGTCGGGCGCGGAAGCCGTGAGGGCAAGACCCTGGTGGTGGGTGCCGTCCAGCGTGGCGGCTCTGTTCGCCTCGCCGTCATCAGCGAGCGCAGCCGGTCGCAGCTCCACGGCTTCATCAGAAAGCACGTGGACCCCGAGACGGAGGCGATCTTCACCGACGATTGGGGAGCCTACGAGGGAATCGGAGACCACGAAACGCTCCACGAGACGATCAACCACCGCCGCAAGGAGTGGGTGGTCGGCAACGTCCACACCAACACCGTGGAGGGTGTCTGGTCGCTGCTCAAGCGGTCTGTAGTCGGCGCGTATCACAAGCTCTCCGTCAAGCACCTTCCGGCATACTTGGACGAGCTAGAGTGGCGCTTCAACAATCGGGGCAACCCGTACATGTTCCGGGACACGATGCGGCGGCTCATTGGGGCGGAGGTTCTTAGGTATCAGAAGTTGGTGGCTTAGCAACCACGTACGGCTCCGCCCG
>JAWWBN010000029.1:0-25895 GCA_033720955.1 Thermoanaerobaculia bacterium
ATGGTGCTCGCCGCCCAGCGCCGTCTGCTCGGAGCGCTGACCCTCTCTCTGGCGCTCACCGCGGCCGCCGTGGTGACGATCTCCATCGGGCTCGTCCGGGGAGGCCGTCTGGCGCTGGCGGCGGTCGTCCCCAACCTCTGGCCCGTGGCCGTGGCGCTGGGCGCGATGGGCTGGCTGGGGGTGCCGATCGACGCCGCCACCGTGATGATCGCCGCCGTCGTGCTGGGGGTGGCGGTCGACGACACGCTGCACTACCTGGGCGCCCTGCGGCGGGCCGGCGGTGGCCGAGCGCCGGCGGCCGCGGCTCGGTGGGCTCTCGAAGAGGTCGCCCCGGCCCATCTCCTGACCACCCTGGTCCTGGCCGGCGGCTTCGCGGTGCTCGCCGGCTCCAGCTTTCTCCCCGTGGCCCGCTTCGGCGGGGTGGCCGCGATGGCGCTTCTGGCCGCTCTCGCCGCCGACTTCCTCTGGGTTCCGGCCCTCACCGCCGCCGCCCGGCGGCGGGAGCTCGCGCGCTTCACCCGCCGGCCGGCCGGAGACCGACCGCCGCGCGGCTAGCCGGAGCCGCCGCTCAGACCCGGCGCCGGACCAGCAGGAGGGTGCTGCCGCCGAGCAGCAGCAGCGCCAGCAGCGCCAGCGCCACCGGCGCCATGACCGGAGCGGGCGCCGCGAGCTGGCCCGCGAAGGTCCCCGAGGCGGAGGTGAACGGGCCGCTGCTGACCGACGAGGAGCCGCTCATGGTGGTCCCCGGCGCAGCCGCGGCGCTGGTCCCCGCGGCCGCCGGCAGGACGACCGAGCCGGAGACGGTCGATCCGCCGAGATCTCCTCCCGGGTTCTTGCCGCCGTCGATGGTGCCCGTGAAGGCCAGGCCGTCCAGGGTCGCGCTCAGGGAGCCGACCATCTCGCCGGGGCAGATGTCGGGCTGGTCCGAGTCGAGGCTCAGGGTGATCTGGCCGCTGACCTGGTCGCCCACCTGGGTCAGATTGCCGGTGCCGGTGTAGTCGCAGGGAACCTCGAAGTCGAAGGTCGCGGTGATCTGCCAGGTGCCCTCTACCGACGGCGGCTGCGCCGCCAGTGCGAGCGGCGCCAGGAGCAGCGCCGCGGCTGCTTTCCAGACGATTCTCTTCATGAGCGGTGTCCTCCCTCCCACGACGAGGATTCTATCTCACCGCGGCCCGGAAGACCCCGCCCGCGGCGACGGGGTGCCGAGGCCCCCCACGGGGGTGGCTCTTGCCTTGTTTCGGCGGATCAGATATAGTCACTAAAACGTTTTAGCTCTACATCTTGATCCGACACCCCGTCGCCGCCGGCGTACCGACGAGACCCTGGGAGAAGACCATGCCGTCCACCCGACCCGAGAGCCGTCCCCTCCTCCCCCGCCTGCTGCCGCCGCTGCTCGCGGCCGCGGCGCTCCTCGCCGCCTGGGCCGCGCCCGCGTCGGCTCAGCAGTGCCCGACCCTGGTCTGGGCCGACGAGTTCGACGGCGCCGCCGTCGATACCTCGAAATGGAGCTTTCAGACCGGCGACGGCTGCTCCGAGGGGATCTGCGGCTGGGGCAACAACGAGGAGCAGAGCTACCAGGTGGACAACGCCTCGGTCTCGGCCGGCACCCTCCAGATCGAGGCCCGCGAGCAGCGGATCCGCAACAAGAAGTACACCTCGGCACGGATCCGGACGCTGAACCAGGGTGACTGGACCTACGGCCGGTTCGAGGCGCGGATCCGGATGACCGTCGGCCAGGGGATCTGGCCGGCGTTCTGGATGCTGCCGACCGACGAGGTCTACGGCGGCTGGCCGCGCAGCGGCGAGATCGACATCATGGAGAACATCGGATCGGAGCCCTCGACGGTCCACGGCACGATCCACTTCGGCGACGCCTCCACGGCGGTCTCCACCGGCGCCGGGTACGAGCTGGCCGGAGGCGAGCGCTTCACCGACGGCTTCCACGAGTTCGCCATCGAGAGGGAGCCCGGGGTGATCCGCTGGATGGTGGACGGGACCCTCTACTCCACCAAGACCCCCGCCGACACCGATCCCTTCACCTGGCCCTTCGACGAGCGCTTCCACTTCCTCCTCAACGTCGCCGTCGGCGGCAACTGGCCGGGCAGCCCCGACCAGACGACGGTCTTCCCCCAGGTTCTCGAGGTCGACTGGGTGCGGGTGTACGACGGCAACTTCCCCCACCTGACAGGCGACCGCCGGGTCGACCACCAGGAGGCCGGCGTCGTCTACTCGGTGGCCAACGCCTTCTCCGGCAGCTCCTTCACCTGGACCGTGCCCGCCGGCGCCACCATCGTCTCGGGACAGGGGACCGGCTCCATCACGGTGGACTGGGGCGCCACCGGGGGGAACGTCGCGGTGCAGGTCGCCAGCGGCTGCGGCACCCGGCAGCTCTCCGCCTCGGTGACGGTGGACCCGCCCTACAGCTACGACTTCACCTTCGAGAACTTCGACGACCCCGCCAACGTCACCTTCCAGTCCTCCACCGGAACCCTGGCCGAGGTCGCCAACCCGGCGCCCGGCGGGATCAACCCCTCCGCCCTCTCCGGCGAGTACACCCGCGACGCCTCCGAGCAGTTCGACACCCTCTTCTACGACGTTTCGGTGATCGGCGACGCCTCGCAGTACCTGTCGGAGCAGAAGCGCTTCTCCATGGACGTCTACACGGCCGCGCCGCCGGGAACCGAGATCCTCATCCAGCTCGAGGACTCGGGGCTGGCCTCCCCGAACAACTACCCCACCGGCCGCCACAGCCGGTACCACGCCTTCACCTCGGTGCAGAGCCAGTGGGAGCGTCTCTCCTTCACCTTTCTCGACCGGCCGGACTCCGGCACGCCGGACGACGCCGTGGACGACCTGGTCATCCTCTTCGCCACCAACACGATGACCGGCGACGTCTTCACCTTCGACAACTTCGACAGCTACGTCGTGGGCTCCGGAGGCACTCCTCCCGCCGCGCCGTCGAGCCTGGGCGCCAGCGCGGTCTCGTCCAGCCAGATCGATCTCGACTGGAGCGACAACTCCAACGACGAGACCGGTTTCGAGATCGAGCGCCAGAGCGGCGGCGGCGGGTTCGCCGAGATCGCCACGGTCGGCGCCGACGTGACCGCCTACTCCGACACCGGTCTGGCGGCGGCCACCAGCTACGACTACCGCGTCCGCGCCACCAACGTCTACGGCGACTCGGCCTACTCCAACGTCGCCAGCGCCACCACCTCGGGAGGCGGCAACCCGACGACCCTGCACGTGGCCGCCATCGTGGTGGGCACCCAGAACGCCGGCCAGGGGAACAAGCGCGGGGCCGCTGCCGTGACGATCGAGGACGACCTGGGCAACCCGGTCGGCTCGGCGAGCGTGACCGGGACCTTCAGCGGCGACTTCTCGGAGACCCACCTGGGCACCACCGCCGCCGACGGCACCACGACCCTGGTTACCAACGCCACCCGCAAGGGCAACGTCGGCTTCGCCTTCTGCGTGGACGACGTGACGCACGCGACGCTGGGCTACGACCCGGCGTCCAACGCGCAGGATTGCGCTTCGCTCTAGGAGTCGGCCGGCGGGGCTCCGGCCCCCGGCTCACCCGGGTCGGTGGCGCCCCGCCGGTCGCGTAGCCGTACGATCTCGCGCTCCTCGTAGACCCGGCCCTCGCCGATTCCCTCGCACCGGCGGGCGGTCTCGCTCCAGCTCTCGGGCGACGCCAGGCTGGATCTCCAGAAGGGGAAGGTGCGGCACTGGTCGGGCCGCGCCTCGTAGACGGTGCAGCCGGCGCCCTCGCGCCAGAAGACGCACTCCCCGCCGGCCTTCTCGGTGAGGCTCAGGCGGCCCTGGACCCGACGCAGGTAGCGGCGGCCGAATTCGTCGCGCTCGAGGTCCAGGTGCTCCGCGAGCCGCTCGGCCTCCCTCCGCCCCACCCACACGTAGCCCTCCCCGCGGCAGCAGTCGCCGCAGGCGGTGCAGCGGAAGCGCAGCCCCGCGGCGAACCAGGGGGGTCGGGCCCTCTCCTCCGCGGCGCGGCGGCTCATCCGCGCATAGTACGCCAGAGCAAACGGAGCCGCTGCGTCAGCCCCCGGGTCGGGTGCTCCCTGCGTTAGAATGGGGCGACTTCAGGGAAGGAGGCTCCGATGAAAGAGGTGCGCGTTTTGGCTCTGCTCGCGATGCTGGTTCCCGCCGCACCGCTGATGGCTCAACAGGGGCCGGAACCGAACCTCGGCCCGCCCGAGGTGGTGGTCAAGCTCCAGCCCCAGGGCGCAGAGGCGCCCCGCAAGCTGCTGATCGGACCGCGCGGAATCGGGGTCTGCAAGCAGAGCGCGGTCTGCGGCGACCACTTCACCGTCGTCTGGGTGGGGAACCGCAACGCCGGGGAGCTCATCCGCGTGCGCTTCGACGACCCGGACGCGGCCGGCGAGTGCTTCGACAAGACGGACTTCACCGTCGACGACGTCGGGGTCCCGAACAGGGTCACGGTGAAGGTGCGCTCCGACAACCCCGACTGCCCCGACAAGACGGCCTTCTTCTACACGGTGAGCTGCGAAGGCGGGGCGGAAGGCAACTGCGGGAAAGTGCAGCCGGTGGACCCGGGCGCCATGATCGACGGCGGCTGAGGAGCCGCCGGGCGAGTGCGCAGCGAAGACACGCCGCCTTCCGACCCGGGACGGGAGGAGGACCCGTCCACCGACAACCTGGACCCCGACAGCCTGCCCACCGAGGCGAGCCCGGACGGTGGCTTCGCCCCACCCTCCCCCGAGGTCTCGATCCGCGGCTACCGCATCCTCTCCCGCATCGGCTCGGGCGGCATGGGCGAGGTCTTCGCCGCCGAGCAGCTTCGACCGATCCGGCGCCGGGTGGCGCTCAAGGTGATCAAGCTCGGGATGGACAGCCGCGAGGTGGTGGCCCGGTTCGCCTCCGAGCGCCAGGCGCTGGCGCTGATGTCCCACCCTTCGATCGCCGGCATCTACGACGCCGGGATCACCGAGGAGGGGCGGCCCTTCTTCGCCATGGAGCTGGTGCGCGGCGAGCCGATCCACGAGTACTGCGACCGACAGCGGCTCGGGGTCCGGGAGCGGATCGAGCTCTTCCAGCAGGTCTGCGACGGCGTCCAGCATGCCCACCAGAAGGGCATCATCCACCGCGACCTCAAGCCGTCGAACGTCCTGGTCACCATCCAGGGCGACAAGCCGGTGCCCAAGATCATCGACTTCGGCATCGCGAAGGCCACCTCCCAGGAGCTGCGGCCGGACTCGCCCCACACCTCCCTGGGAGCGGTCATCGGGACGCCGGAGTACATGAGCCCCGAGCAGGCCGACTCGAGCGGTCTCGACGTGGACACCCGCAGCGACATCTACTCCCTCGGCGTCCTGCTCTACGAGCTGCTGGTCGGGGCGCGACCCTTCGACATCCGCAAGAAGGGCCGCCAGGCGCTGGCCGAGGTGAGGCGGCGCATCCGCAGCGAGGAGCCCCCCAGGCCCTCCACGCGGGTGAGCCGGCTGGGCAAGACCGCCGGGCAGACCGCGCAGCGACGCGGCCACGACCTGCCGCGGCTGCAGCGGCAGCTCCGCGGCGACATCGACTGGATCGTGATGAAGGCGCTGGAGAAGGACCGCACCCGGCGCTATCAGACCGCCAACGCTCTGCGCATGGATCTGGAGCGTCACCTGCGCAGCGAGCCGGTGTCGGCGGGCCCCCCCGGGGCGGCCTACCGGGCACGCAAGTTCGTCGTGCGGCACCGCGGCGGAGTGGTCGCCGCGGGTCTCGTCCTGCTGGCCCTGGTCGCCGGCACGGTGGGCACGACCGTGGGCATGCTCCGCGCCCGGGAGGCGGAGCGGCGCGCGCAGCGGGAGGCGGAGACCGCCCGTCAGGTCTCCGACTTCCTCGTGGACATCTTTCGCGTCTCGGACCCGGACGAGGCCCAGGGGCAGCGGATCACCGCGCGAGAGATCCTCGATCAGGGCGCGGCGCGGATCTCGACCAGTCTCCGGGACCAGCCGCTGACCCAGGCGCGGATGATGAGCACCATCGGCACCGTCTATCTCAACCTCGGGCTGTACGACAACGCGGAGCGCCAGCTCCGCGAGGCGCTGGAGCAGCGCCGGCGGCTGGCCGGGGACGACTCTCTCGAGGTGGCGGAGAGCCTGCACGCCCTGGCCACGCTGCATCTGCGCCAGGGCCGGTACACGGTGGCGGAGAGCGAGGCCGAGAGGTCGCGCGAGATCCGCGAGGCCGTCCTGGGACCCGACCATCCCGACGTGGCGGGGAGCCTGCGCGCGCTGGCCGAGGCTCTCTCCAGGCAGGGCCGCTACACGGCGGCGGTGCCGCTCTACGAGCGCTCGCTCGCCCTCCTCGGCACCCACCGCGGGGAGCGGCACGTGGAGGTGGCGGAGATCCGAGGACAGCTCGGGGTGGCGCAGTGGCGCCGGGGGGATTTCGAGAGCGCCGAGGCCTCGCTGCGGCGGGCGCTGGCCGACCTCGAGGGGGGTCTCGGTCTCGACGACGCACGGCTCGCCCCCACCCTGAACTCCCTGGCGGCCTTCTACTGGGACCGCGGCCGGTTCGAAGAGGCCGAGCCCCTCTTCCTGCGCACTCTCGAGATCAAGGAGCGGACGCTGGGGCCCGAGCACCCCGAGGTCGCGCACACGCTCAACAACCTCGGGCTCATCTACGACGCCCAGAAGCGCTACGACGAAGCTGAGAGCCGGCTGCGGCGCTCGGTGGAGATCCTGGAGAAGGCCCTGGGAGTGAACCACGACACCACGGCCATGGGATACGCCAACCTGGCCTGGATCCTCTACCGGCAGGGTCGTCTCGCCGAGGCCGAGCCGCTCTACCGGCGCGCCTTCCAGATCTACCAGCGCACCGTGGGCACCGATCACCCCAGCGTGGCGATCCTGCTGCGTGACCAGGCGCAGCTCGTCGCCGACCAGGGGCGTCCCGACGAGGCCCGGGAGCTGCTGCGGCGCGCGGCGGAGATCTGGGAGGCCACGGGCGGTCCCGACCATCCGGAGCTCGCCTCCACCCTGGAGATCGAGGCGAGGCTCCTGGAGAGCCAAGGCCGGAGCGCGGAGGCCGTGGAGGTCTACCACCGCGTCCTCGAGATCCACCGCAGCCGCCCGACGGCGAGCGCAGCCAAGATCGAGCGGCTGCGCGACGCGATCACCCGGCTCGGCGGCAAGGTCTCCGATCCGGGCTAGGCCCGGCGGCCTCGACGGCGGAGGCCGCTCTCGCCAGTCGGACGGCGCTCAGCCCCAGACCAGCGCCCAGAGAAGGGCGTAGACGGCGATCCAGAAGCCCGTCAGCAGGAGCGCGCGACGACCGGGGGAGAGGCGGGCCAGGGGGCCGGCAAAGAGCCACCCGGCCACCGCGGTCACCAGCAGGAAGCGTCCGAGGCGCGCCGGCACCGAAGCCAGCAGGAGCCAGCCCAGGGCCACGCCGGAGGCGCCCGCCGCCGCGGCGTAGATCTTGTACGGCGTCGCGCTCAGCGGCCCCAGCGCGACGGCCGTGGGGCCCAGCCTCTCGATCTCCCCGTGCACCCGGGCGATCGCCGCCGCGTCCACCTGGGGCACACCCCGCAGCACCCGCTCCACGGCCGCGGGCTCGACCCGCCCCAGGGTCCACAGGACGACGCCGCCGGTCACGGCGCCCGCGAACGCCCAGAAGCAGGCGCGCAGCGCCGAGCGTCGATCGCGGGCGGCGTAGAAGCTGAGCAGCACGTCCGGCACGACGAAGAAGAGCGTCGCCTCCGCGAAGCCCCAGACCAGCGCCACCAGGCCGCGGCGGCGCTCTACGTCCACTCGGGAAAGCCCCCGGCCCGCCGCAGCTCGTCGATCGCCTCGCCCAGGGCGCGGACCAGCTTCCTGGGCTCGCCGGCGAAGCGCGTCTCGCCGCCGCGGAGGGCCTCACCCACGAAGACGTCGCAGAAGAAGGGCACCGGCACCGCCGAGCCCTTGGGCAGGGTCTTTCCCAGCCCGTGGAGAAACACCGGCACCACCGGCACCTCGGGGTGACGCATGGCCAGATGGCCGATGCCGCTCTTGAGCTCGGCCATCCGCTCCGGCTCGCCGCGCGAGCCCTCGGGGAAGAGGATCACGATCTCGCCGCGCGTCAGGGCCTGGGAGGCGAGGCGGAGCGGATCGCCGTCCCGGCGGGCGCCGCCGCGCTCGACGGGCAGGATGCCCACCACCCGCAGCGAGAACCAGGCCACCAGCCGGTTGGCGAGGAAGTAGTCCGCCGCGGCCACCGGCCGGGCCCGGGTCAGGAGCCCGGGATGGAGGAGCACCATCAGCACCATCGTGTCCAGGTGACTGTTGTGGTTGGCGGCCAGGATGGCCGGCCCCCGCCGCGGCAGGCGCTCCCGGTGGCGGACGTTGAGGCCCAGCGCGAGGAGCACCAGCGGCCGCACGAGGAGCCAGAAGAAGAGGTGCTTGAGGACCGCCCCCAGCCAGCGCGCGCCGCCGTCTGCCGCCGTCACCGCCCGCCGCCCTAGGTGTGGAAGTAGCGCACGATGTGGAAGAACAGCGGCGCCGTGTAGGTGAGGCTGTCGATGCGGTCGAGCATGCCCCCGTGCCCGGGCAGCAGCGAGCCGGAGTCCTTGATCGCGAGGTCGCGCTTGACCGCCGAGATCACCACGTCGCCGAAGAAGCCGGCCAGGGCGATCACCAGACCCAGCCCCGCCGCCTCCCGAGGGCCGAAGGGCGTGAGCCAGGGCGCCAGCACGACCGCCAGGGCGACGGTGGTGGCCACGCCTCCCAACAGGCCCTCCACCGTCTTCTTGGGGCTCACGGTGGGGACCACCGGGTGGCGCCCCAGGAGCTTGCCCCAGATGAACTGGGCCACGTCGTTGAACTCGGTCAGGAAGACCAGGTAGAGCAGCAGCGCCGCCGGCCCGGCCACCGGGTTGACCGACTCGGGGAGGACCAGCAGGTAGGCCAGGTGGCTGACGCCGAAGACCGTGGCCATCAGGCCCCAGTGCAGGGTGCCCACCGCCTTCAGGAAGCCCTTGGTGTCGCCCACGAGGATCATGGGGATCGGCAGGAGCAGGAAGATGTAGACCGGGATGAAGATGATGAAGAGGCCGTACCAGCGGTCCCAGATCCAGTAGTACTGGATGGGGATCGCCAGGTAGGCCACGAGCAGCACCCGCCGGTCGGCGCGTCGCACCGGGATGAGCGACAGGTACTCCTTGAGGGCCAGAAAGCTCAGCAGGCCGAAGAAGACCAGCGAGACGGTGCGGGACAGCAGCAGAGCCAGGGCGAAGACGGCGACCATGACCCACCACGACCGCACTCGCAGGGTGAGCTCGGTGACGTCGTAGGCAGGGCGCAGCCGGCCCAGAGCCCAGATGGCGACGGTCGCCGCCACCAGCAGGGCCACCACCCCGGCCATGGCCTGGAGGACCGCCGGCTCGACGGCGAGGCTCACCGACCCGCCCCGGCCTGCGCGGCTCGCAGCCGATTCGCCACCGTGAGCGCCGCCAGCGCCGCGGCCAGGGCCAGAACGACGCCCATCCAGGTTCCTCCCTCGGCCCCCAGCCCCACCGCCAACGCCAGCGCCCCGAAGAGGAAGGCGCGGTCGCTCTTGCCCAGCGGCCCGTCGTATCGGCGCTCGGCACCGACGGTCACCGCCGCCAGACCGGCCATCTCGCCGACGATCCCCAGGGTCGCGACGGCCACCACGAGCGGCGCCGGAAAGGGAGCGACCCTTGCCAGGGGCAGGTAGAGGGCGGCGTCGGCGAGGACGTCACCCAGCTCGTTGAGGAGGGCGCCGAGAGGCGAGGCCAGCCCGTGCTCGCGCGCCATCATCCCGTCGAGGGCGTTGAGGGCCATCCGCGCAGTGAGCACCGCGGGGAGGGCCAGAAGCGGCCAGGCCTCGTCGGGACGCCAGAGCACCGCGCCCCCGCCGAGAGCCGACAGGACGAGGGCCGAGACCGTCACCGCGTTGGGGGTGACGCCGGCGTCCACGAGCCGCGCCACCAGCGGCCGGAGGAGCCGCTGGAAGGCGGGCTTGAGCTGGTAGATGGTCGGCAGCGGCCGCTCCTCTCGAGGGACGCCCCGAAAGGTAGCAGAAACCGCGACGGCCCTAGAAGTCGACCACCAGGGCCACGGTCAGGATGGAGTCGATCTCGTCGAGCGGCAGCCGGACCGCGCCGCCGTCGCCGCCGCCCGGTGTCACCAGAGGCACCAGCTCCAGGGCCGGCTCGGCGTCGTAGAGGACCTCGAGGCCCACCTTCAGCGCCAGCAGCTCGGAGATCGCCACTGACACCGAGTTGGCGAGCTCGGCCCGCCGGTCGGCGGTCCGGTCGAGATTCTGGTCGAGGATCAGGCGGCTCGCCCAGCCCGCCGTCGCGGTGAGCTGCCGCTCGTAGTCGTACGACAGCCGGGCGCCGAGAAAGGTCTCCGCGTCGCCCCCGGCCGGGTCCCCGACCACCGACTCCTCGCGGGTCACCGTGAGACCGTAGTCGGTGCGCAAGGTGGAGCGCTCGGTGTCCAGCCAGAGGGTGCCCACGCCGCCCTCCCCCAGGTAGCGGTTGCGGACGCCGTTGAACTCGTTGCGGCTCCAGCCCGCGCCGGCGAACCAGAACATCCGCTCGCTCCAGTCGTGGCGGTACCGGCCGCGCACGAAGTAGCTCTCCGCCGTGACCTCGGTGGTGGAGCGCTCCTCGACCCGGAAGGCGGAGGCCGTGCCGACGGCCAGCCGCGTGGTGTCGGTGTCCTCGGCCCGCAGCCCCCCGGCCTCGAGCGTCAGCGCGGCAGCGTCCCACTCCCGCTTCGAGCTGATCCGCATGCTGACGGTTCGGGCCTCCTTGTTGCCGGCGGTCGCGACCAGCGAGAGGTCGGCCTTGCCCGACCAGCCGGTCGTCCTGCTCTCCTCCTCCTGCCCCAGCGCGATCGCGGGAAGCGCCAGCCCACAGGCCAGCGCCAGAATCATCGAAGGGAATCTCGTCATCACCAACCTCCAAACGCCGCCGTCCGCCGCCGCGGTCCTCCTCGGCCCACGGGCGAGGGCGGTCCCCCTCCACTTCGCCGGCCCTCACGAGGAGGTTGCGTCGATTATGCTGGCGGGCGGTGACTGGCGACGACCCCCTGGCCCCCCTTCTCGAGCGACAGGGCGTGGCGATCCTGGACGGAGGGCTCGCCACCGAGCTCGAGCGTCGAGGCCACGACCTCTCCGACGAGCTCTGGTCGGCGCGGCTCCTCGTGGACCGCCCGGACGCGATCGAGGAGCTCCACTTCGACTACCTCGCCGCGGGGGCCGACTGCGTCATCGGCGCCAGCTACCAGGCCAGCTTCGAGGGCTTCTCGCGACGCGGTCTCGGCTCGGAGGAGGCCCGGACCGCGCTCGAGCGCTCGGTGGAGGTGGCGCGCGCCGCCCGCCGCCGCTTCTGGTCGGACCCGGCGCGGCGCGCCGGCCGGCGGCGCCCCCTGGTGGCGGCCAGCGTGGGACCCTACGGGGCCTTCCTCGCGGACGGCTCGGAGTATCGGGGCGACTACGGCGTTTCCGAGCGCGACCTGCTGCGCTTCCACCGCGAGCGCTTCCGGACCCTGGCGGAGAGCGGCGCCGACCTCCTGGCCTGCGAGTCGATCCCCTCCCGTCCCGAGGCGACGGTGCTGGCGCGTCTGATCGCGGACACCCCGGGAATCGCCGCCTGGATCAGCTTCACCTGCCGCGACGGCGCCACCCTCTCCGACGGCACCCCGCTGGCGGAGGCGGCGGCCGAGGTCGAGGGCGCTCCCGGCCTGGTGGCCCTCGGCGTCAACTGCACCGCCCCGCGCCATCTCTCCTCCCTGATCGAGCTCCTCGGCCAGGCCACCTCGCTCCCCATCGTCGCCTACCCCAACCGCGGCGAAGGGTGGGACGCCGCGCGCCGCCGCTGGCTTCCTGCCTCCGGCGAGCCCACCCTGGCCGCGGCGGCGCCGGAGTGGGTGGCGAGGGGCGCCCGTCTCGTGGGCGGCTGCTGTCGCACCGGCCCCTCGGACATCCGCCGGCTCCGCGCGGCCCTGCTGAGCCGGCCCGCGTCCTCGTAGGAGGTCCGCGAGGAGCCGGCGGGCCGGCCTGCCCGCGGCTACAGATCCAGCGTCGCGTCCAGCAGCGGCTTGAGCCGCGCCGCCCGGCTGGCGTGCCGGAGCTTGCGCATCGCCTTGGCCTCGATCTGGCGGATCCGCTCGCGGGTCACGTTGAACGAGCGGCCCACCTCTTCGAGGGTGTGCTCGGACTCCTCGCCCACGCCGAAGCGCATGC
This sequence comes from Thermoanaerobaculia bacterium, assembly GCA_033720955.1. Lineage (GTDB taxonomy): Bacteria > Acidobacteriota > Thermoanaerobaculia > Multivoradales > JAHEKO01 > JAWWBN01. Next base: position 12,226 of record JAWWBN010000029.1, read on the forward strand.
GGACGATCTGCTCCTCCCGCGGCGAGAGGGTCTTGAGCACCTCGGCGGTGTGCTCGCGCAGCTTCGTGGAGAAGAGGGCCTCGAGCGGCGAGGTCGCCTCGCGGTCCTCCACGAAATCCTGCAGCTCCGCATCCTCCTCCTTGCCCACCGGGGCCTGGAGCGAGACGGGGTACTGGGCGATCTTGCGGATCTCGCGGACCTTCTCGGCCGGCAGGTCCATCTGCTCGCCGATCTCGGCCGCCGTGGGCTCGCGCCCCAGCTCCTGCACCAGCGAGCTCGAGGTGCGGGCCAGCTTGTTGATCACCTCCATCATGTGCACCGGGATGCGGATGGTGCGCACCTGGTCGGCGATCGCGCGGGTCATCGCCTGGCGGATCCACCAGTGGGCGTACGTCGAGAACTTGTAGCCGCGCCGGTACTCGAACTTGTCCACCGCCTTCATCAGGCCGATGTTGCCCTCCTGGATCAGGTCCAGGAACTGCAGCCCGCGGTTGGTGTACTTCTTGGCCACCGAGATCACCAGCCGCAGGTTGGCGACCACCAGCTCCTCCTTGGCCCGCTCGCACTGCGCCATGCCGCGGCGGACCGTCTTGAGCACCGCCCGCAGCTCGGACATGGTGACCCCGTAGCGGTCCTCCAGGGTCTTCAGCTCGGCACGGTACTTGTTGATGCGGCGGCGGTGGAGGGCCTTGAGCTCGGCGTTGGTCTCGCGCTCGAGGGCCAGCTTGGCGCGCCGCAGGGCGGCGTCGGGCCGCGAGTAGGCGTCCACGATCCGCTCCAGCCAGGCCACCAGATGGGTACGCGCCCCCGGCGCCAGGGCCAGGCTGCGGATCTGCTTGGCGATCTTGGCCATCAGGCGGTCGATCTCGCGCTCGAGCTGCTGGTACTTCTCGCCGCCCACCGCGTAGCGCTTCTGCTCCCCCTGGAGCTTGCGCACCTGCTTGTCGTAGGAGGTGATCTTGGCGAAGCCGTCCTCGTTCTTCTCCACCCGCTCGCGCATCCGCGAGGTGAGCTGCTTCTCCGGCTCGCGCTCGGCCGACTCGGCGCCCATGTGGTCGTGCACCTGCGACAGCTCGTGGAGCTTGAGGATCTCGCGCAGCAGCGCCGGCTGCTCGGCCAGGGCGTTGTGGATGACCCACTCGCCGCGCTCCAGACGCTGGGCGATCTCCAGCTCGCCGTGGCGGTCCAGGAGGGGCTCGGTGCCCATCTCCCGCAGGTACATCCGGACCGGATCGCGGGTGCGGGCACCACCCGGCACGGTGGGCTCGGGAGCCTCCTTCTTGGTCTCGAAGCTCACCTCGGGCTCCTCGGCCACGACCTGGTTCTGGTACCGGTCCGGAGCCTGGATGACCCCGATACCGGTCTCGGCCAGCCAGGCGTAGACGGAGTCCAGGCGGTCGGCCAGGCCGACGACCTCGTCGGGCAGGGTCGCGCACACCTCCTCGGACAGCAGGTAGCCGCGGTCCTTGCCGACCTGAACGAGCTGCTTGAACGAGCGGTTCTGCTTCTGGTCGATCAGCGGAGCGGGTAGGGTCAAGGGCGTCTCCAGATAGAGTTCTTCTCGGGCGGGGGGAGCTTGAGGCTGGTTCTCGCACGCCCAACGGCCCTTGCCGGAGAGGCCGGCCGGCAGCGTTCACCGGGCGGATCGACGGTGAATCTGCTGACTTTTTTGGGAGAGGCTCGGGCGGCGAGACTCCGCTCCCGGCCATTGTAACCCAAGTTGCCCGAATCCGTATTCCGGGGTCCCCGGAGAGGTCGGCGGTGCGGAGGGGGCGTCGCGGCTCGTCCGACGGCTCCCGGCGTGGTACGGTGGCGAGCAACCCGCCCGAAAACCCGAAGACCGCGCTCGTCTCAACTTCCGAGAGGAGGAGGCCCCATGAGCTCCCAGCCCGCGCAGAACATCCGGCCGCCCAGAGTCTACGCCCAGAAGCTGCACACCGTGCCCCTCGCGATCTACCTCATCCTGCTGGGAGCGCTGCTGCTGATCACCGTCTTCTGCGTCTGGCCCGAGGGGGCGCCCGACGGCGGCTCCGCGGGGTCCGGTGCCGCCACGGAGGCCGCCGCCTCGCCGGAGCCGTCGGCCGGGAGCCCCGGCCCCGACGGATCCGAGGGCGCCGGCTCCACGGCCGCCGCCGGAGAGTCGCAGAGCGGCTCCTCCGGCGTGTCCTCCACGGCGGCCGCCGCCGACTCCGGGACGACCACTCTGGCGCTCACCTACATCCCCGGCGTGCTCGAGTGGACTCTGGAGGTGAGCTGGGAGCAGCACCTGCTCCTCATCGTGATCCTGTTGGGGGCCGTCGGGAGCTGGTTCCACGCCGCCTCGTCCTTCGTGGCCTTCGTGGGCAACCGCACCTTCGTCACGAGCTGGACGCTCTGGTACCTGGTGCGGCCGCTCGTGGGCAGCGCCCTGGCGGTCATCTTCTACCTGGTCCTGCGCGGCGGGCTGCTCACCGCCAACGCCGGCAGCGAGTCGCTGAGCTACTTCGGCATCGCCGCGATCTCCGGGCTCGTCGGTCTCTTCACCCACAAGGCCGCCACCAAGCTCAGCGAGGTCTTCGACACCCTCTTCCGCACCACGAGCGAGGAGGCGGACCCGTTGGGCGCCGAGGCGAAGCTGCGGGCCAAGCCGAGGGTGGTGCCGGTGGGGTCGGAGGCCCAGACGGTGGAGCTCGAGGCCGACGGGCTGTCGCAGAGCACAGTGGTCCGCGTGCAGGGCGAGCGGCGGCAGGCCAAGCCGCTGGAGGCGGGCCGGCTGCAGATCACCTTGAGCGGCGCCGACCTGGCGACGGCCGGAGCCCTGAAGGTGACGACCGAGGCGCCGGCCGGCGAGACCGCCGTCGAGGTGCGAGAGGTCCCGGCCGGGGCTGGCGGCGGAGGGGGCGGGGGCGGAGGGGGCCAGGCCGCGGCGGCCGAAGGCGGCAAGTCGGGCGGGAAGAGCGGCTCCGGCTAGCCCGACGGCTCCCCGTCCAGGCTCTCGGGCAGGTAGTCGCCCAGCAGCTTCCACTCCATGCCGTTGCCCCAGCCGGCGCCGTGGTCGCTGGTGATGCGCTCGCGCGACCAGCCGCCGATCCGATGCGGGCCGAAGGAGAGGAGGTCGAGGATCGCCCCGGGGCGCAGGTGGCGGCTGGCCCAGGTGAGGGGAGAGTCGCCGTGGGCGTCGCGCGCCTCGCGGTCGGCGCCGCGCTCGAGCAGCAGCTCGATCGTCGCCGCGTCGGCGTAGGCCGCCGCCCGGTGCAGGGGCGTCTCTCCGCAGGTCCTCACGTCCCGCATGAAGGCCCCCGTCTCGGCGCCGGGGATGGTCCTGGCGTTGACCTCGGCGCCGTTGTCCAGCAGCAGCCGGACCACCCGCCGGTAGTAGGGCCGGCCGGCCTTGGCCAGGGCGCCGTGCAGCGGCGTCTCGCCGGTGCCGGGCACCGTCCAGGCCACGTCGGCGCCGTGGGCGATCAGGAAGTCGCAGACCTTCCAGTGGCCGAAGAAGGCGGCGTGCCCGAGCTGCTCGTCGAGGTCGAAGTCGAGACGGCCCCCCGCCTCGAGCACCGCCTTGAGCGCCGTGACGTCGCCGTAATACACGAACCAGTCGAGAGGGCCGTAGGGCTTCTCGCGCAGCGCCTCCCGCCAGTCGGGGAGACGCAGGAGGTCGAAGACGAGGTCGGTGCGGCCGCGGGCGATGCGGTCCAGGAGGGTGGTTCGGTTCATGGTCCCCCTACTCTACGGCGGCCCGGGAGGGCCCGGGCCGCGCGGCGTCACGGGGAGACCGGACCGGCCGGGGCGGGATCGGCGTCGGCGTGGCCCACGGCGACGAGGCCCGCGACCGTGCGGAAGACGACCTTGCCGGCGGAGATCGCCGGGGTGGCCAGAGTGGCGGCGTCGAGCTCGTTCTCGGTCAGCACCCGGTACTCCGGGCCGGCCGCGAGCACCGTGACGGTGCCGTCCTCCGCGGTCAGGTAGATGCGGCCGTCGGCGGCCACCGGCGAGGCGGTGAAGTGGCCGCCGACCCGCTCCTTGTAGTGCTCCTCCCCGGTGGACGGGTCCAGCGCCGACAGCACGCCGTTGTCGCGGTGCAGGTAGAGCACGCCGCGGTAGTAGAGGGGGGTGGGTCCGTAGACGCCGTCGGTCTGGCGGCTCCACACCAGGTGCTCGTGCCGTCCCTCGGCGTCCGGCTGGATCGTGCCCCGCGCCCCCGGCCGGACCAGGTAGATCGGCTTGGGCTCGCGATAGCCGCCCGTGACGAGGACGAAGCCGTCGCCGGCGATGGGGCTGGCGACGGTGATCAGCGAGTTGCCCTCGATCCGCCACAGCTCCTCGCCGGTGTCGGCGTCGTAGCCGACGATGGCCTTCGAGGCCGAGAGCACCAGCTCGTCGCCCCCGGCCCTCTCCACCACCAGGGGCGTCCCCCAGGAGGGGATCTCGTCCCGCTCGGTGCGCCAGAGGGTCTCCCCGGTGGCGGCGTCGAGAGCGGTCACGAACGACTGCCCGTGGACGTCCACCTGCAGGAAGACCCGGCCGTCGTGGAGCGCGGGCGAGCTGGCGTAGCCCCACTCGAAGCCCTCGTCCACGTACCAGCCGGCGTTGAGCCGCCCCAGATCCCGCTGCCACAGGAGGTCGCCGTCGAGGGTGAATGCGTAGACCCCCTCCGAGCCGAAGGAGGCGACGACCCTCTCGCCGTCCACGGCGCAGGAGGGGTTGGCCTGGCTGGCCTTCCAGTGGCGCTTCGAGCGCGGCACGCCCGTCCTGGCGGTGCGCGCCCAGATCAGCTCGCCGGTGTCGAGGTCGTAGGAGCGCACCTGCCAGCGGTGAACGGCCTCCTCGGCCAGGGTGTCGATGGTGCCGCGGCCGGAGGGAGCCAACGTCTGCCGGGTCTCCGGGCTGACGGCGGTGGTGACGAAGATCTGCCCCTCCCAGATCGTCGGGGAGGAGAGGCCCAGGCCGTCCACCGGCGCGGACCAGGCCACGTTGGCACCGGAGTCGAGGTCCCAGGAGAGAGGCGGCAACTGTCCGTCCGCCACGCCCGAGCGGCCGGGACCTCGAAACTCCGGCCAGTTGGCCGGCGCGGCCCGCGTCAGCGGCCGGGCGAGGACGGCGCCGGGGTCGGGCTGCGGCTGCCCAGCCGCCTCGCCGGCCCGCGCGGCGGCGACCGGCGCGGCCTCGGACGCGGAGCCCGCCGCCGCGGCGCCGCCGTCGGCGTCCGGTTCGGCCTCGCCGCTCTCGGCCTCCTCCCCCGCCGCCTGCGCCGACGGGTCGGCCTGGGGACCCCGCGCGCCGGCGGCCAGCAGGACCGCGACCACCGCCTCGGCCCCCGCGTGCCGGGCGTTGCGCAGCGCCGCGTCGAGCATGGGCTGGGCCACCAGGCCGCGCGACGCGATCTCCTCCACCACGTGGGCGTGGCCGTTGCTGGCGCCGGCGAAGAAGGCGCCGACCGCGTCCTCGGGCGAGGCCCCCACGTCGAGGAGCGCTCCCACCGCCTCTCGGTTGCCCAGCCAGCCCGCCATGGAGATGGCGGCGAAGCCGTAGGAGCTGTCCCCCGCGTTCACGTCCGCCCCGGCCTCGGCCAGGACGCGGATCGCCTCGGCCTGGTTGGCGTTGGCGGCGAAGTAGAGGGCGGTGGCGTCGAACTCCGACCGCGCGTCCACCGGCACGCCGGCGGCGAGGAGCTCGCGGATCGTCTCGACGTCTCCGTCCCGGGCGGCCTGCCAGAGCCGCTCCTCGGCCGAGGGCCCGGAGGCCACGGCGGGGGCGATGGAGGCCAGGAGGGCGAAGAGAAGAAGGGCGAGAGTGCGAATCGGGCTCATGATCGGCTCCTGTCGGATGCGGGATGGAGAGCGAGGCGGCGACGCCACCCGGCGTCGGCCCGCCTGTCCACCCTTCCTACGCAGGACCGGGGCCCGCGTTCTGAGCGAGCCGGGTCCGGCCGGCGAGAGGGCGGGGCGCCGCTGCGGCGCCGACCGACTCCGGCTGCCCGCATCGACTCCGCGCCCGGGAGCTATGCGGCACCGACGAAAGCTCTCGCCTCCTCGAGCTCCGGACGGGCGCTCCCCGGCTCGCTCGCCAGCTCCAGCAGGCTCGAATAGTACGAGCGCGCCCGCGTATCGTCCCCGGCCGCGGCCGCGGCGCGCGCCGCCCCCAGAAGAGAGTTGAACCGGCCCGGCCAGGCCTGGAGCGAGGCCTCGTAGGCCGCCAGCGCCTCACCCGGCTGTCCGAGCTCCGCGTGCAGATCCCCAAGCAGCTCGTAGCTGGGCAGAATGGCGCCCGGCGTGACGGGGTGCTTCTGGGTCGAAGCCTCGAGCTCGGCCGAGGCGCGCATCAGCTCGAGCGCCTTGGCGCTCTCGCCACCGGCATGGGCGGCCCAGGCCTCCACGGCGAGACGACTGATCTCGATCTGGGTGGCGAAGTACTCCTCGCCGGCTTCCTGGGCCTGGGCCTCCTGCCGGGCCAGCTTCTCGATCGCCTCGCGAGCGCCTTCCGGGTCACCGCCGCGCGCGGCCCCCAGGCCGCGGGCGAACTGGTTCATCGCCACCGGCCAGGGGAACTCGTCCCAGGGAATGCTCTCCGGCGAGCGCTCGGCGAGCGCGGCCGCGTCGGCCCACTGACGCCGCTCGACCGCGTAGCGCGCCGGCATCGCCGCCAGGTGGAAGGCGCTGATGAAGCTCGGCTGGTAGCCGTCCTTCGACTGCGCCGCGGCCAGGATCTCTCTCGCCCTCTCGTCCTCGGCACGCTGCAGGTGGGCGTAGAGCAGATAGTCGAGCGCGTGCGGGTAGTGATGGGAGACCCTGTCGCCGGCGGGGAACTTCAAGGCCGCGTCGGCCGACTTCTCGTTCCAGCGGATCACCTCGTCCCACTCCCCCAGCCGGACGAAGATGTGGGTCGGCATGTGGAGCGCGTGGGGCACGCCCGGCGCGATGTCGTCGTAGCTCCTCACCACCTCGAGGGACTCGCCCGCCCGGCTGTCGATGTCGTTGGCGTGGATGGTGTAGTGGACGGCCCCCGGATGGGTCGGCTCTTCGTCGTAGATCGCCAGCAGGATCTCGGCCGCCTCGGCATTGTGGACGCTCGGCTCCTCCGCCTGACCCGCCGTCGCCAGGTGCGCCAGGGCGTAGAAGGCGGCCGCCTCGCGGTCCTCCGGGTACGCCCGGTACACCCTCTCGCTCGCCTCCTCGAAGCGGCGGATGCGCGCCCAGTAGTCGCCGCTCTCCGGGTCCTGGAAGAAGGCTTCGACGGCGGCGATGAAGGCCTGCTCGCGCTCGTCGCCCGGCGCCAGCGCCCGGGCGGCTTGCACCGCCTCCCAGCCCTCGGCCAGCGCTTCGGGGCTCGGGCGGGTCGGCCAGAGGGGCTGGAAGAGCGTCATCGCGACGCCCCACCTCGCCATGGCGCACTCCGGGTGCGCCTCGGCCAGGCTCCTGAAGGTCTTGCCCGCCTCCACGTACATCATGTGGTGGAGAAGCGCCACGCCGCGCTCGAACTCCTCCTGCGCCTCGGGCGCGCACGAGATCGGAAACTCGACCGTTCCGAGGCTCCGCTCGTCGTGGGCGCCCTCTGCTGAGCTTCCCGCTTCGGCTAGCCCCTTCTCCGGGTCTGGCCACGCGCCGGTCGCCAAGACGACGGCGGCCAGGATAGAGAGGGAGCGCATCAATCGACTGCGTCTCGAAGCCATCGGACTCTCCCTTCACGATTCGGTGAGCCGCGACTCTAGCGCAAGCGACGCGAGACCGTAGGCCCCGGCTCTCGCCGGGCTGCCGCGGAAGCGCGTGGAATCGAAGTCCGGCCTCGACGCGGCAGCCCGGACCGCACGGCGGTCCCCGGGATCGGAGCTCGACGCGCAGCCGTCGGCGGGGGACCGGTGTGCCGGGTCAACTCCCCCGGAGGAAGGCGAAGATCTCGGCCCAGGCTTCCTCTCCGGCGGCAGGATTCCGGCCGACCGTCATGCCGCCGCCGATGGAGAGGAGGCTCGGCCCCTCGGTGAAGTCGAAACCGTGCCGAGCATCGTCGTAGCGCCGAACCTCGACTCGCGCGCTCTCGGGCAGGCGCCCCAGAATCCGGTCGCACTCCTCGGGGGGAGTGATGTCGTCGGCCTCGCCGAGGACGACCAGCACCGGAGTCTCGGATCTCCACACGTCACGGCTCCCGCAGCTCGGATAGACGGCCACGGCACCCGCGACCCCCGGAGACGTCCGCTGTTCGAGCGATTGGAGCCAGGCGACCACTCCCGCGCCGCCGTGCGACCAGCCGACGACGTACAGGCTCGAAGGGTCGACCTGAGGCAGGCTCCTCGCGAACTCGAGCGCGGCCGCGACGTACTCCCCCACCCGCTCGTGCGAGATCTCGCCAGCGCAGGTGTTGGCCACCCCCTCCGAGGTGAGATAGTCGACCAGCACGACGCCGAAGCCACCGTCGCGCAGACGCTCGGCCATGCGCGCGTAGTGCCGTCGGAAGAGCCGGTCGGCCTCGTCCCCCGGACGACCTTCGTCGGTCTCGGGCCCGGCCAGCGAGACGCCGCTGCAGCCCGGAATGGCGACGACCGTCGGGAACGGGCCCTCAGCCTTCGGGAAGAGTGCGCGATGGTTCGCCGCGACGTGGCCCGCGGTCGGCCCCGCGGACGCCGCCGACGGGACCACGGATCGGACCCCCCGCCCCAGTCCGCGGTGCCGGGAGATCTCGTCGTCGGACAGACGGAGGAATCGCGCCGCGTTGTCGTAGAAGATGTCCGCCTTCTGGCGATCGGTGAGAAAGTCGGCGCTCTCGATGGATTCGATCGCGTATTCGATGGTCTCCGGCCAGATCATCTGGTCCGAGCCGAACAGGATCCGCGTGCTGAAGCCGGCCTGGACGATTCGCCGCAGGTAGCGATGGAACTCGGCCCGAGGCAGCACGTAGCTGATCACTCCGAGCCCTACGTAGACCTGCGGGTGGGTGTGGAGCACGGCGATCAGGTCGTCGATCATCGGGTAGCCGGCGTGCATGACGTAGAGCCGGAGCCTGGGATGCGCGAGAAGGGGCTCCTCCAGGCTCAAAGGGCTGTGCATGCGGGCCCGGTAACGCGGTGCGTGCAGGTACGGAGAGCCCGGCGGGCCCGGCCCGATGTGAATGCCGACGGGGAGATCCACCTCCTCCGCCATCGCCAGATACGGCTCGAAGGACGGACTGTCGGGCCCGATGCCCAGGTACTGGGTCACCACCTCTCCCAGGACCGCGATACGCCCTTCCTCGAAGAGCCGTCGGATCGCCTCGGGCGAGGGCCCGCCTTTCGCGTCGGGATAGAGGAGCCCGGGGATGATGCGATCGGGCCGCTCGCCATACCAGCGCTCCACCTGCTCGAGCGGTCCGCTGGCGATGCCGATGACGTTGTGGGCGTCCATGACGGCGAAGGTCCGCCGCATCACCTCGTCCGCGGTCAGCGGAGAGAGGAACGAGTGCTCACAGCTGGCCTCCAGCTCTTCCACGGTCTCCGCGTAGTCCTGCCGCGGGTCCCAGACCGGGTAGGGGTCGTAGGGCGCGCAGATCCGCCGGGGCGGGGGCCCGGCGAAGTCGATCGGCAGGGCGTGCAGGTGCACGTCGATGATGGGACCGCGGTATCGCCCCTGCGCGCTCGCGGCCCCGGCCATCAGAAGCAACGAGACCAGGGACCCGACGGATCGACGGAAGGCGCGGCTGGTCATGGCGAGGACGGCAGGCCGGCACGACTCTCCCAGGGTGATCTCCCGAGAGGGCGTCGCCGCGTCTCTGGCGAGCTCTCCGACTCTGCGTCGGACGGGAAGGTACCACACCCTCGACGTCCGGGGAGGTCGCGAGCCGGAGCCTCGCGATCGACCTCTCCGGGTTCCCTCTCGCAGGAGCCGCTCGAGGGGCGGGGCCGGAAGCGCCAAGGTGGTAAGCTTCGCCGTAACCAAGGGATTCTGAAGTTCCCACCGGAAGACCCGGCGGCCGGCCCTCGGGAAGCCTGCGGCCGCCCCACCTCTCACAAGACCGGAGACGAAGCCAGGCCGGAAGTAGGCAGCCGGATGCCGAGGGACACGAGCGAAAGCCTCTGGGAAGGACCGGCGCGGCTGGAGATTCGGCTTCTTGGCGTCGTCGAGATCATCCTCGACGGCCGGCGACTTCGCGCCTTCAACTCGCTTCGCCTGCAGCGGTTCCTGGCGCTGGTTGCCTTGCGAGGCGGGCCGCGGCAGCGCTCCCAGCTGGCGTTCGAGCTCTGGCCCGACTCCACCGAGCGTCAGGCGCGCACCAATCTCAGAAAGCTGCTCCACGAGCTCCGTCGCTCCCTCCCCGACATCGACGAGTTCATCGAGATCGACAACGAGGTCGTCCGGTGGATCCCGACCGGTCCCAGCCAGGTCGACGTGCTGCGCTTCCGGTACGCCATGGCGGCCGGCGATCTCGAGCTCGCCGCGCGCCTCTACGGCGGCGATCTCCTTCCAGCCTGCTACGACGACTGGGTCCTCGAGGAGCGGGCGAGGCTTCGAGCCGAGGCGCTCGGGGCACTCGAGCGACTCATGGAAGAGGCCGCGAGCCGCGGCGAGCACCAGGCCACGCTCCGCCACGCCGAGCGCATCATCGACCTCGAGCCGACCGAGGAAGCGGCCGTCCGGATCCAGATGGAGGCCCATCTCGCGCTGGGCGAGAGAGCCGCGGCGCTGCGCTGCTACCACCGGTATGCGGAGGCGCTGGAGCGCGAGCTCGGCCTGGCGCCGGGCGAGGCGGTCGAGGCCATGTACCGAGAGCTCCGCCGCGACGCCACCACTCCACGCGAGGTGCCGGCCGGGGGCCCGGCACCCGTCACCGAATCGCCCTTCGTCGGCCGCGACCTCGAGCTGGAGCAGCTCGCCGAGGTGTGGAGGTCCGCGCGAGAGGGTGGGGCCCACCTTCTCCTGGTGACAGGCGAGCCGGGCATCGGGAAGAGCCGTCTGGCGCGCGAGCTCGGCCGCCGCGCTCGCGCCGGGGGAGCCGCGGTCGCCGCCGCCCGCGCCTACGAAGCCGCGGGCAGACTGCCCTGGGGTCCGGTCGTGGACCTGCTGCGATCGGATGCGCTCCGCGGCCAGATCGACACCCTCGACGGCGTCTGGCGAGCCGAGCTCGCCCGCCTGTTGCCCGAGCTTCAGGACACGGTATCGGCATCCGGACCGAGCCGCTCGAGCGACCCCGTCCAGCGGCACCGGCTGTTCGACGCCGTCCTCCGCGCCCTCGTCGCCGGCGACCGGCCCCGCTTGCTGATCGTCGACGATCTGCAGTGGTGCGACGCCGAGACCATCGAGCTGATCGGCTTCGTAGTCCGCTCCGGAGCGGCGGCGCCGATCCTGTTCGTCGGCACGGTTCGGTCGGAAGAGGTCCCCAGCCACCATCCCCTGGTGCGGCTCATCGACGCCCTGGGCCACGACGGGGCGGTGACCCGCGTGGCGCTCGACCGGCTCGACGAGGCCGCCACCACGACGCTCGCCGCCCGGCTACGCCACGAGGAGGCCCTGGATCCGGCCGTGGCGGCGCGGCTCTGGACCGAGACCGAGGGCAATCCACTCTTCATCATCGAGGCCGTTCGAGCCGGGATCTCCGCCGATGAGAGTCGGACCGTGCTGACGCCGACGATGCGGGCGGTTCTAGGCGCCCGGTTGGAGCAGCTACCGGAAACCGCTCGTCGATTGGCCGAGACAGCGGCCGTGATCGGCCGCCCCTTCACGCTCGGCCTGATGGCCGCCGCCTCCGGGCTCGCCCAGACGGATCTGGTCGAGCCTGTCGACGAGCTCTGGCGTCGCCGGATCATCCACGACGAGGGCCGCACCTACGACTTCACCCACGACAAGCTGCGCGCCGTCGCTCTGGAGAGAGTCACACCGGCCCGTCGGCGTCAGCTCCACCGCGCCGTCGCCGGGGCGATCGCGGACGGACGACGCGACGATCTCGACGCGGCCAGCCCGCAGCTCGCCGCCCACTACGACCAGGCGGGCATGGTCGAGCCAGCGATCGAGGCCTACCGCGTGGCCGGCACCCGAGCGGCGGCCGTATCGGCCATCGAGGAAGCGATCGCGAGTCTCCGGCGAGCACTGACGCTGATCGCCGAGGTGCCCCCTTCGCCCCAGCGCGACGCACTCGAGCTGGATCTGCGGATCGCCCTCGGCTCGCCCCTGGTCGCGCTCGAAGGCTACGGCAGCGGGGCTGCGCACCGGCTCTACGAGCGAGCCCTGGCGCTGTGCCGCAAGCTCGAGAGGCCGGTGGACCCGCCGATCCTGCGCGGCCTCGGTCTCGCCCGTCTGCAGGGCTGCCGCTTCGACGAGTGCGACGAGCTCGCGGAAGCCCTCCTCGACGAGGAGAGACGGGACCCCGTCGCCACCACGGAGGGCCTCTATCTCCTCGGTGTCAGCGGGTTCTGGCGGGGCGATCTCGACCGGGCCCGCGCCTATCTCGAGGACGCCCTGGAGGCCTACGACATCTCCCACCGCGACCAGCATCTGGCCCTGTTCGCCCAGGACCCGAAGGCGGTCTGCCTCGTACGGCTGGCTCTCGTGGACCTGTGGGTGGGAGACGCCCACCGCGCCGACGACACGATCCGGTCCGCTCTCGAAGTGGCCGCCGAGCTCGACCACCTGATGACTTCCGGGTACGTTCTCACCTACTCGGCGATCGGCGCAGCCGAAGCGGAGGATCTCCCACGCCTGGCCGAGCTCCTCGCACAGGCCGACCTCCACTGGCGGCGTTTCTCGGACCGCTACCTCGTGGTCGTGCTGGAGGCCCTGCGGGGATGGCTGGAGGTCTGCCGCGGAGCGGCCGGGGGGATCGAGAAGATCGTGAGGGCCGCGGAGCGCTCGCGCGCCGAGGGTGAGACGCTCCACCTGACGTACACGCTCCTCCTCCTCGCCCGCGCTCGCGCCATCGTCGGCGAGCTTCGAGAGGGGCGAGCGGCCGCGCGGGAGGGGCTCGCGTGGACCCACCGCTCGAACCAGCGCTACCTCGAGGCCGAGCTCTGGCGAGCGGATGGCGAGCTGGCGTACCGCCTGGGAGAGTCGCAAGCCGCGTCGGCTTCTCTGCGCAACGCCGTCGAGACGGCCTCCGCGCAAGGGGCGGGCTGGCTGAAGCTCCGAGCGCTGCACTCTCTCGCCAGTCGATTCCCCGATCAGGCGCTGCGCGAGCAGTTGGGGCAGCACGTCGAGGCCATGCCGTCGGGCGGTGACCTGCCGGCGTTCCGGGCGGCGCACCTCTTCCTGAACGAGTCGCGCTGAGGGGGAACGCTTCGGGAACGCCCGCTGGCGCACCCTCGGGCCATCGCGGTGAGACTACGAAGAGGAGGAGCCAGTGGGCGACACGATCGAGGCGTTGAGAGAAGCGGTGAGGGGCCTGGTGATCACCCCCTCGGATCCCGGCTACGACGACGCGCGCGCCGTCTACAACGGCATGCACGACCGCAGACCCGGCGCCGTCGTCCGGTGCGTGGATGCAGCCGACGTGATGGCGGTGGTCGCCGCGGCCCGTGACGCCGGCGTGGACCTGGCCATCCGCGGCGGCGGTCACAGCGTCCCCGGGTTCGGGACCGTGGACGACGGGCTGGTCATCGACCTGTCGACGATGAACAACGTCCAGGTCGACCCGCGCAGGAGGGTCGCGCGGGTCGGGGGCGGTGCGACCTGGGGTGACGTCGACCACGCCACCTACCCGTTCGGCCTGGCGGCGCCCGGCGGGATCATCTCGACGAC
>JAWWBN010000030.1:0-25301 GCA_033720955.1 Thermoanaerobaculia bacterium
CGGTTCGCGCTGGGCCGCGAGAGCGAGTCGGACGCCGCCCTCGGCGGCCTGATCAGAGACTGGGGCGACCAGGCGGCGTGCCAGATCGCCGAGGCCTACTCCTTCCGGGGCAAGCCGGACCGCGCCTTCGAGTGGCTGGAGCGGGCCTATCGCCAGCGCGACACCGGGCTGGCCGACACGTTGGTGCGACCGCTGCTCGCCCCGCTGCACCGGGACGAGCGGTGGGAGGCCTTTCTGGGCCGGATGGGGCTCAGGCGCCGAGAAGGTCCTGCTTGAACCTCTCGCCCGGGCCCGGGTCGGGGCCGATCCAGCAGCGCCAGAGGGCGTCGGCGAACGCCTTGCCCTCGATGGTGCCCTTGGCCTCGCCGTCGATGACCACCCGCGTGCCGGTCCCCGGCAGGTAGGTGAACGACAGCACCTGGCCGTCCTTTGCCGGGACCATCAGGTCGCAGAGCTCGCCGAACTGGGCCACCAGCTCCGCCGGGGCCTCGGGCGTGTTGGCGGCGAGGCCGTCCGTCCAGCCCTTGCACACGTCCTCCTTGCTCACCCCCCGCTGCCAGTGCATCTCGATGTGACGAAGGGTGTCGGAGGCCAGGATCGCCTCGGCGTCGCTCTGCTTCACCGGCAGGTAGAAGGCCGCCACGTAGACCTTGAAGATGGCCACCTTGCGCAGCGCCATCCCATTCAGGACCAGCGGCTGGCCCTCCATCTGGATCGTGTCGGGCACCTCGACTCCCTTGAGCTCCCCGGCGAGGGCGGAGGTGGCGGCCAGGAGGGCGAGGCTGAGAACGAGAAGACGCTTCATGGCGGAAACCCCCTTTTGAGAACCCGGAGATTCTACAGGCGACAGGATGCTCTTCTCGGCCGAGCCCCGAGTCCGACGGGAATCAGCATCGCGGTGCCGGCTCCTACACCAATTCGGGGTCGGTGATGACCTCGACCAGGGCGGGACCCTCGTGCGCCAGGGCGGCCTCCAGGGCGGCGTCGAGATCCTCGGCTCTCTCGACCCGGATCCCCAGGGCTCCGCAGAGCTCGGCGTAGGCGGCGAAGTCCGGGTTGACCAGGGAGGTCTGCCAGACCTGCCAGTTGCCCGACCGCTGCTCCTTGGAGATCTTGCCCAGCTCGTGGTTGGTGAGGAGCACGTGGGTGATGTCCATGCCGTACTTGACGGCGGTGGTGAGCTCGCCCAGGTACTGTCCGAAGCCGCCGTCGCCGGAGACCGAGACCACCTTGCGGCCGGTGAAGGGCGTGCCCGGCTCGCGGGTGGCCGCCCAGGCCCCGAGCGCGGCCGGGAGGGCGAAGCCGATGGAGCCCAGGTAGCCCGACATCAGCACCGACTGCCGGGTGCACTCGAAGTAGCGGCCGAAGGAGTAGGTGTTGTTGCCCACGTCCACCGGCAGGATCGCGTCCTCGGGCACCGTCCGGTTCATCGCCGCGAAGACGGCCGACGAGCTCACGCCGCGGCCGCGCTCCTCGCCCAGCCGGCGCTCCTTCTCACGCCGCCAGACCCGCCACCGCTCGGCGACGTCCGGCCGCTGGTCCACGGTGTCGGCCCTCCCCCGCAGCCGCTCCTCGAGCGCCCGCGCGGTGACCCCGATCTCGCCCCAGACCGGCACCGCCACCCGGTGGAACTTCCCCAGGATCATCGGGTCGTAGTCCACCTGCACGATGGGGCGCTTCGGGGTGATGCCGGTGTGGTTGCTGAAGCTGGCGCCGAAGACGATCAGGGCGTCCGACTCGTTCATGAGCCAGCTCGCCACCGGGGTGCCGCTGCGGCCGAGGACTCCGCCCCCCAGCGGGTGGCGGTCGGAGATCACCCCCTTGCCCTTGAAGGTCGTGATCACGGGCGCGTCCAGCATCTCCGCCAGGGCCAGGACGCTCTCCATCTCGAACCGGGCGCCGTGGCCGGCGATCACCACCGGCCGCCGGCACCCCGAGATCAGCTTCACCGCGCTCTCCAGCGACTCGGCCGGCGGCGCGATGGTCCGGGGGGTCAGGCGGCCCTCCGGCCCTCCCGGTCGGGCCCCCTCCGCGGCCGGCTGGGTCTGCACCTCGTCGGGGAAGATCAGGTGGGAGACGCCGCGGTTCAGGATGGCGCTCTTGACCGCCAGGTTGACCAGCTCGGCGTGACGGCTGGACGGCAGCACCGGCTGCGACCACTGCGCCACCCGGCCGAAGGCCGCCTGCAGGTCCACCTCCTGGAAGGCGCCGGGACCGAGCACCTGGGTGTCCACCTGGCCGGTCAGGGCCAGGGCGGGTGAGCGGTCCACGTTGGCGTCCCAGAGGCCGGTGAGCAGGTTCGTCGCTCCCGGACCGGCGATCGAGAGACAGGCGGCCGGCCGGCCGGTGAGCTTGCCGTAGGCCGACACGGCGAAAGCCGCCGCGCCCTCGTGCCGGATGCCCACGTAGGTGAGCTTCCCCGCCTCCTCCTGCCGGCGCAGGGCGTCGGCCAGGCCCAGGTTGGAGTGCCCCACCATGCCGAAGACCCAGCGCACGCCCCATGCGGTCAGGGTCTCGGCCATCACGTCGGAGACGGTCCGGGTGTGCTCCCGCGGCGGCTCGAAGCCGACGTAGATGCCGTCCTCGCGCACCTCCACGGGGTAGGTGGCCACGCCGTCGTCGAAGCCGGGTGCCTTGCCGGTGGTGGGGTGGTAGTCCCAGCCGTGCCAGGGGCAGCGCAGCAGACCGTTCTCGATGGACCCCTCGCCCAGCGGCCCGCCCTGGTGGGGGCAGCGGTTGTCGAGCGCGGCGTAGCGGCCCTCGAAGCGGGTCATGCACACGGTCTGCAGCTCGCAGGTGACCGGCTTGACCCGCCCGTCGGCCAGCTCCTCCGGCTCGAGCACCTTGTGCCAGACGCGGTCGCGGCTCGTCGCGGGCTCGGACATCGGCTCACCTCCTCACGGGGCGGGAAGGTGATTGTAGCGGCCGGCCGGCCGGGCGCCGGGTCAGTTGCAGTGGACGCGGACCCAGCTCTTGCAGACCCGCCGGGTCTCGCGCGGGTCGTCGCCGGGCTTCAGGGCCTCGCTGGAGAATCGCTGGATCTCGCTGCGCGCCACCCGCGCCTGGCGCATGGCGAAGCGGATGGCCGCCACCAGGGCGAGAGGGTTCTTGCTGCGCGTGCGAACTTCGATCTCCGGATAGCGAGGATCGGTCATGCCAGCTCGGATCTCTCCCTCTCCCTATATGACGCTCCGAGAGCGAAAAACGTTTCCCCCGTCCTCACAGCCGCTCTCTCAAGAGGGCGTACCCCGAGCGCGACAGGGGCAGCCGGGTGCCGTCGCGCAGGAAGACCACGCGGCTGTCCTTGGCGTACGGCTCGATACGGCGCAGGCGGTCCACGTTGAGGAGGTAGCCGCGGTGGATGCGCAGGAAACGGTCGCCCAGGAGACTCTCGAGCTCGGTCAGGGTCTGCTTCTTCCGGTAGGTGCGCTGGCCGCGGTGCACCTCCACGTAGTCGTCGCGCGCCTCGATCCAGTCGATCTCGACGGCCGGGATGACGTGCACCCGGGCGCCGTCGCGGACCAGCAGCCGCTCGAGCGGAGCGCTCTCCTCCCGGTGCCGGCGGGCCAGGGAGGCGAGGGACTGGGTGTCGCCGCGCGAGCGGCGCTGGCGCGCGCGCTCCAGAGCCTCGAACAGCCGCTCGGCGGAGAACGGCTTCAGCAGGTAGTCCACCGCCTCCACCTCGAAGGCCTTCAGGGCGTAGCGGTCGTGGGCGGTGGTGAAGATCACCTGCGGCGGACTGTCTAGCAGGTCGAGCACCTCGAAGCCGTTCAGCTTGGGCATCTGGACGTCCAGCAGCAGGACGTCGGGGGCCAGCTCCTCGACCTTCTTGACCGCCTCGAAGCCGTCGGCGCACTGACCCGTGACCCGGAAGCCGTCGGCGCGCTCGAGATACTGGCGCAGCAGATCCCGCGCCGGCGGCTCGTCGTCCACGATGACGACGGTCAGCTCCTCGCGGGGCTCGCTCATGGGGTGGTTCCGGCGGCCGTCGTGGGAGCCTCCGCGGCGGCCGAGGTCTCCTCCGGCAGTACGATCTCGACGCGGTAGCTATTCCCGAGGTCGCGGGTGGTCAGACGGCCGCCGCCGCCGTACAGGAGCTTGAGCCGCCCCCGCACGTTGTCGAGCCCGATCCCGGTGCTCCGGGCGCGCGGCCGGTCGGGGTCGCAGCTCGAGTCCACCGTCAGGTGGAGCCGGCGACCGTGGAGCAGCCCGCGGATCGCGACCCGGCCGCGCTCGGTCAGGTGGGCGATGCCGTGCTTGAGGGCGTTCTCCAGCAGCGGCTGGAGGATCAGGGCGGGGACGGGTCGGTCCAGGCACTCCGGGTCGATCCGCTCCTCCAGCACGAGGCGGTCGCCGAAGCGCGAGCGCTCGACGTCCAGGTAGGCCGCCGCCAGAGCCAGCTCCTCGGAGAGCGGGATCAGCTCGGCGGCGCGCAGCTCCAGGCTCGAGCGCAGGAACTCGCCCAGCCGGATCGCCGTGCGCCGCGCCGCCTCGGCGTCGGACCCGCAGAGCGACGAGATGGAGTTCAGGCTGTTGAAAAGGAAGTGGGGGTCGATCTGGGCCCGGAAGGCCTCGAGCTCGGCCTGCTGGGCCAGGAGCTTGAGCTCGAGGGCTCGACTCTCGGCCTGCCGCGACGCCTCGAAGGCCAGCACCAGGTAGTGGACCGCCACCGCCAGCAGGTAGAGCAGCACTCCGGCGGCGAAGAAGAAGACCACCTGGTCGCGGTGCAGCTCGACGGTGCCGAGGCCGGGGCGCAGCCGCTCCAGCCACTCCGCCCAGCCGCGGCCGACGAGCTGCCAGAGGGCGGCTGCCGCGATCGCTCCCACCAGGTGGACCGCCGAGATGCGGAGGACGCCGGTGCGGCCGAGCGGATTGGCGCGGGCGGGGTACCACGCGGCCAGGCAGACGAAGGAGTAGAGCAGGAAGAGGGGCACCAGCAGCAGAGAGGACTCCAGCCAGTGCTCGGCCCGGGGGCCGGCGACCACCAGCGCGAGGCCGCCGCCGAGGAAGAGCCAGCCGGTCAGGTAGATCGCGAGACGCGACCGATCTCGGAGGATCGGGTGCATCAGTTCTTGATGTCCAGCCCGGCCATGATCGCCGCGCCCTTGATCACCAGGGTCGGGCTGTCCGGACCGGGGGACTGGTCGGTGTTGTCGCTGTAGCCGCCCAGGATGGGGAGCAGGCCGTATTCGATGTTCCAGTCCTGGGGCACCCGGAGGTCGATGCCGCCCCACATGGTGAAGGCGTTGATCACCGCCGGGGACTCGCGGATCGAGGCCTGCCGCAGATCGAGCTCCACGCCGCCCATGATGGCGGTCAGGTCGGCGCCGCGGAAGTCGTCGCTCGAGCTGGTGCGCTCGATGCCGCTCCAGAGGGCGAACGAGCTGACGAAGGAATCGGCGTCGCCCCCCTCGACGCGGACGCGCCGGCGCAGCCCACCGGCCAGCAGGTAGGCGCCGGCGAGGATGAGGACGGCCGGCCAGAGGTAGTCGTAGGGGTAGATGTCCACCCACTCGAGGTTGGCGGCCAGGAACCAGAGGCCCACCCCCACGAAGATCAGCGCGAAGGCCAGGTCGGGAGTCCGGCGGCTGCCGATCTTGGTGAGCCCGATGGCGATCAGCACCACCGGCCAGAAGATCAGCAGCTCGTCGGCGTCCACCAGGTCGGTCTGGTCCAGGGTGAGGATCAGGCCCACGGCGATCACCGCCAGGCCGATGATCAGCCGCACCGGGGAGATGACGGGGTGGTCAGCTCGGCTCATGCTCGTTCTCCTTTCGTGTTGCCGGGCGGGCGCCGACGCCGAAGGCCCGCAGGGTGATCCAGACGCCGGCGGCGATCAAGATCAGCGGCCAGCCGTCGGTCAGCCCGATGCCGAAGAGGTCCAGGACGAGGACCTGAAAGAGGGCTCCCAGGCCGATCAGGAAGAGGGCCGAGCCGCGCCGCCGGCCGGTCTCGCCGGCGAGGAGCCTCGCGGAGCCCACCGCGACGAGGGTCAGGGGCCACGAGGTGCCCCAGTCGAGCCCGAGGAACTCGAAGGTGTTGATGAAGAACCAGACCCCAAAGAGGAAGAGAAGCCAGCCTCGCCGGAGCTCCCGCGGCTCCTCCTGCCCGAAGATGCGGGAAAGGCCGAAGGCGATCACCACCAGGGGCCAGAGACGCCCCACCTCGAAGGGGCGGACCAGGTCCAGCCGCTCGAGCAGCAGCGCCAGGCCCAGGGCCAGGAGGATCCCCCCGGCGATGAGCTGTGGAGTGGCGCGGAGCGCCGGGGCCGGATCGCCCTCCGGCTTGCGGGCCAGGTCGTCGTCGCTTCGTTGCTCGTTCATGCCGCAACCCTACGTCGCCGGGCGCCGCCTGGCACCCGCCGCGTCGGTGAACGGCGGTCCGGGGTCGGTCAACGGCGGCCCGGCGACCGTGGAAGGTAAGGTTCGCGGGGTGAGCGACGTCGAGTTCCCGTTCCGGCCGTGGGTGCGCTCGACCTGTCGCCGCGCGATCGTCTGGGGCATCGGCGCGGTGGCGGTGCTGGGGCTTCTGACCTGGGCCTTCCGGACCCCGGCGAGCGCGCCCCTGGGTCGCGCCTTCGGGGCGCTGGTCTTCTACGGCTTCCTCTTCCTGGCGACGCTGGTGAAGATCTGGTGGACGGCCGGGCGACCGGCGGTTCGGGTGGCCGCCGACGGCCTGGGCTACCAGCCCCTTCACACCTTCACCGAGCGGCGTCTGCCCTACGATCGCATCCTCGCCTGCTCGCCCAAGGAGGGGACCCAGTCGCTGCGCATCCTGCACCGCAAGGGCGACCGGGCGCGGGAGCTCTTCCTGAACCTGGCCGTGGTCAAGGGGCGGCACCGGCTGCTGGAGGAGCTGGGCCGGCGGTTGGAGCAGCACGGGCTGGAGCCGGTGCCGGACCGCCACGGCGCCTGGGAGAGACCCGAGGCCCGACGGCTGGGCTAGATCGTCCGGGGACCGCCGCGGCCGGCCGTCCGGACCGCCGGGCCGGCTAGAATTCTCCGACAGTGACCGCTCTTCCCCCGCCGCTGCCCGAGCCCTCCTGGGAGCTGACCATCGACGGCTTTGCGATCGGCCACGGCACCGACGCCGACGGCAAGACGGGGCTCACGGTCGTGCTCTGCCCGGAGGGCGCGACGGCCGCCGCCGACGTGCGAGGGACGGCGACGGGGACCCGCCAGTTCGACTCTCTGCTCAAGGGACACTCCCTGGGCACCAAGGCGCACGGGGTGGTCTTCGCCGGCGGCAGCGGCTTCGGACTGTCGTCGTCGGACGCGGTGATCGAGCACCTCGCCCGCGGCGGGCACGGCTTCGCCACCGGCTACCGGCCGGTGCCCCTCGTGCCGACCGCGATCCTCTTCGACCTGGCCTTCGGCGACCCGACGGCGGCGCCGACACGCGAGCTGGCCGAGCAGGCGATCGACGCGGCGACGGCGGGTCCGGTGCCCTGCGGCAGCGTGGGCGCCGGCACCGGCGCCACGGTGGGCAAGGTGGCCGGCTTCGAGCGTGGGATGAAGGGGGGGCTGGGGTTCGCCAGCCTCACCGTGCCGGGCGGGCCCACGGTGGCGGCGGTGGCCGCGGTCAACGCCTTCGGCGACGTCCGCGACCCGGCCACGGGCAGGCCCATCGCCGGCTGTCGCGACGCGCCGGACGGACGACGTCTGGTCGGCGCCGACCGCTACGTCGCGGCGCAGCCCCTGGAGGAGGCCCATCCCTGGGAGGGCAACACCACCCTGCTGCTGGTGCTCACCGACGCCGACCTCTCCAAGCGGGCGGCGCGGAAGGTGTGCGAGATGGCCTTCGGCGGTCTCTACCGCACCGTCACCCCGGCCCTCTCCCTGGTGGACGGCGACCTCGTGGTGACCCTCGCCCGCGGGTCGGTGCGCGCCCACGTGCACCAGGTGGGGGTGCTGGCCGAGGCGGCGGTGACGACGGCGATCGTCCGGGCCGTGACCACGGCCGACGGGTTCGGCCGGCTTCCGGCGGTCGCCGATCTCGAGCGGGACACCTGATCGGGGTGCGGATGGACGTCGCGGCGCGACTTCGGGAGAACCGGGGGATCGCGCTGTTGGCGCTGGCGCTGGCGGCGACCGGCGCGATGGCGCTGTGGGGCCCCCGTGGCGCCCTCGACCCGTCTCCGCCCTGGGGGCCGGCGCTGCTGATCTGGCTGGCGGCCCTGGCCGTGCTCTACGTGCCGTTGCCGGGACCCGGGATCGGTCTCGGCGCGGCGGCGACGGCGCCGACGGCGCTCTGGCTGGGACCGGCGGCCGCGGCGATCGTGGCCCTGCTGGCCCGGCTGGCCCGCGAGCTGGCCTCGCCGGCGGCCGCCGAGCGGAGTCGGCGCCCGCACCACCGGCTGCCGGCGCGGCTGGGGGAGGTGGCGCTCGCGACCCTGGCCGCGGTGGCGACGTGGCGGCTGCTCTGGCCCGCGGGGGGCGCGGCGGCGGCCTTGACCGCCGCGGGTCTCGAGGCCGGCGCGATCGCCGCGGCGATCTACCTGGCGGTCCACCTGGCCGCCGAGGGAGGCCTGGCGGCGGCGGGCGGCGACAGGGTCGCCTGGAGCGTCGTCCTGCCCAGCCTCGCCGTGGACCTGGCGGGTCTGCTGATCGGGGTCCTCGGCGCCGCCGTGGCCGTGACGGTGGGATGGCGCGCCGCCCTTCTTCTGCAACTGGTCGTCTTCGCCCTGGCTCTCGAGGCGGCGCGCCAGCTCCGCCGTCGCCGGGAGGCCGAGGAGAGGGTGGAGAGCCTGCGCGAGGCCACCCGCGCCGGCCACCGGATCATCTTCCGCAATCCGGATCTGCTGGGGATCGCGGAGCAGATCCACGCCGAGTGCGGCAAGGTGCTCGAGTTCGAGTGGTTCCAGTTCGAGATCCTGGGTCAGAAGGACGGCGCCAGCAGTTGGTGCTCCGGCCCCGACGGGGTGGTGGGGGAGGGGCGGGCGCAACCCCCTTCCATGCCGCCACGCCTTCCGGGCATCCACCGCCGGGCGGGCTGGCGGATCCTCGAGCGGGAGTTCGGCACCGACGACGAGGTCATCGCCCGGCTCACCCTCTGGTGCGACCCGCGCCGGCTGGAGGAGGAGGCGCTCGAGCTCCTGGACTCGCTGCTGCCGCAGATGGCCTCTTCGGTCCACCGGGCGCTCCTGGACCGCGTCGCCAAGCGCGACCCGTTGACCGACCTCCCCGACCGCCGCGCTTTCGACAGCCACCTCGAGAGGGTCTTCGACCGGGCGCGCCGCGAGGGCAGTCCGATGGCGGTGATCCTCTGCGACCTCGACAGCTTCAAGCGGATCAACGACATGAACGGCCACGCGGTGGGCGACCAGGCGCTGCTGATCGTGTCGCGGTTGCTGGAGAGCCAGAGTCGCGAGGAGGACTTCTGCTGCCGGCTGGGGGGCGACGAGTTCGCCGTCGTTCTCGAGCACGCCGACGGCGCCACCGGACTGCGCACCGCGGAGAGGATTCGCGACGCGGTGGCCCGCCGCCGTCGCGCGGACCTGAAGACCCGCATCCCGCTCCGCGTCACCGCCGGAGTGGCCGGCTATCCGGAGCTGCCGGTGCGGTCGCCCGCCGAGCTGCTGGAGCTGGCCGACGCCGCCATGTACGAGGCGAAGAGGCGGGGCAAGAACCGCTGTCTGCTCCACCTGGGGCGGGGTCGTTTTCTCGACCCCTCGGGCGTCACCCTGGGCGACGCCGAGCTGCCGCCGACCCAGCCTCCGACTCTCTTCTCCTGAGGGCGCGGGCTGCCGGCCGGACGCCCCGGCCGCGGCTCAGTGGAAGTCGGCCGAGAGCTCGCCGCTCTCGTCGAGCCGCACCACCAGGGTGCGCTCGGTGCCGCCCGGCAGGCTCGCCCTCAGGGTCTCCAGGCGGGTGGGCCGCTGCGGCCCGGAGACGTAGACCATGAGCTCGAGGTCGCCCGCCGGCAGCCGGCGCACCTCGTCGAATCCCCCCGGGCGGGGCACGGAGCGCCGCAGCAGGCCGCGACGCCGGTCGAAGAACCTGTACTCGCGGCTCAGGATCTGGGCGCCGCCGGCGTAGATGGTCAGCACCCCCCGAGGGAGCTGGCTCTGGAAGTCGATCTTCAGTCTCCCGAAGGGCGGAGGCGCGGGGGCGGCCGGCGGAGCGTCGAGCTCGAAGGGCTCGAAGGGCGGCGGCTGGGGCTCGTCGGCCACCGGCACGGGGGCCGGATCCTCCGGCTGCCGCGCCAGACGGGCCCTCCGCGCCCGGGCCAGCCGGCTCCGCAGCGCCACCGCCTCGACGTCGTCGGGGGCGAGCTCCCGGAGCTTGTAGAGGGCGGCGTCGGCCGTGGCCAGGTCGCCCCGGTCCAGGGCGTCCTCGGCGGCCTGGAGGAGCTCGACCCGCTGCACCACCTGCCGGATGGCGCGCTCGGTCTCCGCCTCCCACCAGGCCTCGCGCTGCAGCTCGCGGATGCGGGCCGCCTGCTGCGGGTCGGCGCCGGCGATGAGACGCTCCGCCGCGGCGCGATCGCCGGCTTCGTAGAGCCGCTGGACCTCGGCCAGGAGCTGAAGGTAGGCGACCTGGCTCCGCTGCTCGGCCGAGAGCGCCGCCTCCGCGTCCGCGTCGGCGGGCCCGCCGCCGCCCAACCCGAGCGGGAGCAGCGCGACGAGCGCCACCGCCGCGGCCAGGCTCCCACCCAGGAGCAGCAGAGCCCGCAGAGGCGGCCTTCGCGAGCCCCTTCTCGGGCCGATCAGGGAGCGCCAGCGGTCGGGCCGCGGCCGCGCCTCCAGCAGCGGGATCACCCGAGTGATCGGCTGGGTGTCGGTGGCGTCGTGCTGACGGGCCACGCAGGTGGCGACGGCGGCGGCCAGCTCGCCGGCGGTCTGGTAGCGGTCCAGCGGGTCCTTGGCGAGGGCCCGCGCGAGGAGCTGGCGCATGGCCGCCGGCAGATCGGGCCGGAAGGTCTCGACGGGGGTGGGCTCCCCCTGCACCGTGTTGCGCACCAGGTCGGCCAGGCTCTCGCCGTGGAACGGCAGGTGCCGGGTGAGCATCTCGTAGAGCAGCACGCCGAGGGCGTAGACGTCGGCGCGGTGGTCGGCTTCCTGGCCCAGCAGCCTCTCGGGAGGCAGATAGCTGGGGGTGCCCATCGCCTCCAGCTCGTGCGCCAGGTCGCGGCCGCGCAGGGAGGCGATGCCGAAGTCGGTGATCTTGACGCCTCCGTCGTCGCGCAGAATCACGTTGGCGGGCTTGATGTCCCGGTGCACCACACCGCGGGCGTGGACGAAGTCGAGCACTTCGGCGATCTGCGAGACGACCTCGGCGATGCGGCGCAGGGGGAGCGGCTCGTCGCGGGCGAGCCTCTCCTTCAGGGTCTCGCCGGGCACGTACTCCATGGCGATCGACACCCGTCCGTCGGCGTCGTCCACCACGTCGTGGATGGTGACGATGCCGGGGTGGGAGAGCGCGCCGGCGCTGGCGGCCTCGTTCAGCAGGTGGCGGCGGAGGGCCTCCGCCTTCTCGCCGGCGAGCGGATGGGCCGGCGACAGCGTCTTGACCGCCACCGGGCGGCCGATCAGCGGGTCGTCGGCGAGGTAGACCACCCCCATCGCACCCCGGCCCAGGATGTCCCGCACCCGATAGCGGCCGATCCGGTGGCCGTCTGCCGGCTCGCGGACGGGCCGGGGGAAGGGCTGAGCGGACATCGCACCCGTTTGGATACCACCGCCGTCGGCGCCGGGACAGTGAACTGAGTCACTCGGGCCTCGCTCTCAGGTCTTCCAGAAGGCGCGCGTGAAGATCGCCACGATGGCGTACATCTCGAGCCGCCCCATCCACATCAGCAGCACCATCAGCGCCTTGTCCCACCATGCGAAGAGCTCGAAGTTGGCGGTGGGGCCGACCGCCGCCAGCCCGGGGCCGATGTTGCCCAGGGTGGCCGCGGCCGCGGTGGCCGCCGTGACCAGGTCGGGCGCGCCGAAGGCGAGGAGGATCGAGCCCAGGCCCCAGGCGCTCAGATAGAGGATGAAGAAGCCGGCCACCGAGTGCACCACCGAGTCGGGCACGCCGCTGCCGCCGACCAGGATGCGGAGGACGGCGTTGGGGCTGAAGATCAGCCGCACCTCGCGCAGCGCCGCGCGGATGCCGATCACCATGCGCATGATCTTCATCGAGCCCGAGGTGGACCCGGCGCAGCCGCCCACGAACATCAGGCCCACCAGGAGCATCCGGGAGAGGACGGGCCAGGCGTCGAAGTCGGCGGTGGCGAAGCCGGTGGTGGTGAGGATGCTGACCGTCTGGAAGAGCGAGTCGAGCAGCGCCGCGCCCTCCCGGCCGCCGTAGACACCGCCGCTCTCGCGCAGCAGGTCCCAGAAGAGGATCAGGGTGGTGCCGGCCAGGATCATCATGTAGGTGCGGAACTCGGCGTCGCGGAAGAGGTTCCACCCGCGGCGGCGGCGCATGCCGTAGTAGAGCGAGAAGTTGGTGCCGGCCAGCACCATGAAGACGATGATGATCAGCTCCACCGCCACCGAGTCGAAGGCCGCCACCGAAGCGTTGCGGGGCGAGAAGCCGCCGGTGGAGAGGGTCGAGAAGGTGTGGGTCAGGGCGTCGTAGAGGTCCATGCCGGCAAGCATCAGCAGGATCGACTGCGCCACGGTCATGCCGAAGTAGATCCGCCAGAGAGTGGCGGCGGTGTCGTGGATCCGCGGCTGCAGCGCCTCGGCCGTGGGTCCCGGCACCTCCAGCTTGTAGAGGAAGCGGGCACCGGGGCCGAGCTCCGGCAGCAGGGCGACGAACAGGACGATGATTCCCATGCCGCCCAGCCACTGGGTGAAGCTGCGCCAGAAGAGGATCGCCCGCCCCGCGGCCTCGATGTCGGTCATGACCGAGGCTCCGGTGGTGGTGAATCCGGAGGCCGACTCGAAGAGGGCGTCCACGGGATGGGTCAGGGTGCCGGTGAGGAGGAACGGCAGGGCCCCGAAGACCGACGCCAGGATCCAGCCGCCCACGACGATCAGGATCCCCTCGCGCCGGTAGCTGTCCCTCTGGATGCGGCCGATCCACGTCATCAGGCCGCCGAAGAGAGCGGTGACCGCGGCCGAGACCAGGAACGCCTCGACCGCCTCCGTCTCGCCGTAGATCCAGGCGCAGAACGTCGGCGCGAGCTGCGCCGCCGCGATCAGCAGGACCAGACGGCCGAGGAACCGGAGGGGAGCGCGGAAGTTCACTTACTGGCGCTCGCGACCCGGGAAGAGCAGGCGCACCGTGTCGAGCTCCTCGTCGCGGACGAACAGGATGACCAGGTCGCCGACCTCGAGGCGGTCGCGGCCGCGCGGCACGAAGACCCGCTCTCCGCGCTGCACGGCGCCCACGATGAGACCCCGCGGCGGTTTCATCTCGGCCAGGGTGACGCCGGCGGCTGGGCTGGCCGGCGCCAGCCGCCGCTCGACCACCTGGGCCGCCCCGCGCTTGAGAGCCACGATGTTGGACCGGTAGCCGCTCTCGATGTACTCGCGAATCCGCTCGTAGGCCAGCGCGCGGGGCGCGAACACCTCGCGGAACTGCAGCCGCCGCCAGAGCTGGGTGGTCTCCGCCCGCTGCACCAGGGCGAGAACCTCCGGCACCTCGAGCTCCTGCGCCAGCAGGCAGGCCATCAGGTTGCTCTCGTCGTTGCCGGAGAGCGCGGCGAAGGTGGTGGCGCGGTCGATACGCTCCGACTTCAGGAAGGCGAGGTCGGTCATGTCGCCGCGGAGGATGCGGTAGCGCGGAAAGGCCGCCGCCAGCTCCTCGGCCCGCCGGCGGTCGCGCTCCAGGATCTTGACCTCCACGTCGAAGGGCGCGAGGGCACGGGCGACGGTGCGGCCGGTGGCGCCGCCGCCGGCGATGACGACGGTGCCCAGGGCGGTCTCCTGCCCTCCGGTGATCAGACGGTCGGCGGCGCTGATCGCCTCGCTGGTGCCCAGCAGCAACGCGTCGTCGCCGGGCTCGGCCCTGTCCTCTCCGCCGGGGATGATGAGCTTGTCGCCGCGGAAGAAGGCCACCACCAGCGTGTCCTGCGGCAGCTCCACCTGGCGCAGCGGGTCGCGGGTGAGGATCGACTCGTCCGAGAGGTGGATCTTGCGGAGCTGCACCCGCCCGCCGGCCAGGTACTCGACCGCCACCGTGTTGTGGCCGCGGATCTGATTGAGGATGCGGGTCGTGGTCAGGAGCTGGGTCGAAAGGAGCATGTCGACCCCGAACAGCTCCTCGTAGAGACGGCGGTCCTCGATCACCTCCTCGGCGATGCCGACGCGGACCACCGTGCGGGCGGCGCCGAGGTGCTTGGCGACGAGGGCGCCGACCAGGTTGGCCTCGTCGTTGGAGGAGACCGCCATGAACAGGTCGCAGCGACCGACCTCCGCCCGCTCGAGCACCGGAGGGTGGGCGCCGTTGCCCAGGACGCTCGACACGTCCAGCTCGTCGTCCACCCGTTGCTTCTGGTCGGGGTCGTTCTCGACCACCGTGACCTGATGGCCCTCCCTCGACAGCGCCCGCGCCAGGTGGAAGCCCACCTCACCGGCGCCCATGACGACGAATCTCTGGTTCTGCATTGCCCTCTCCCGCGCGGAATTCTCTCATGCGACGCCGGGAGAACGCCCTCGGGCGGGCGCCGATTCGCCGCTGGCCCCCGAGCCGTGTATGATCCGGCCAGCAAAGTAACTTCGTTCCTCTCCGAAGGAGGTACAGGCGATGAGGTGGCTTCGAACTTCTCTTCTGCTTCTGGGGTTGGTGTGTCTCGCGCTCACGCCGCTGGCGGCGCAGGGATCGGGACGCATCGAGGGCAGCGTGGTGCGTCAGGACGGCGCCGGCCTGGGCGGTGTCGCCGTGGTCCTGGTGGAGACCGGGGCCGCGGAGCTGACCGGTGGCAACGGCGCCTTCACCTTCGCCGTGGTCCCCGCCGGCACCTACACCATCTCCTACACCCTGGGCGCCAACACCGCGGAGAGCGCCGGGGTCGAGGTGACGGCCGGCCAGACCACCCGGGTCACCAAGCAGGTGGACTGGAACGTGAGCTTCGCCGAGACGATCACCGTCACTTCCGCCTCCCGGCGGGTGGAGCGGATCGTCGAGGCCCCGGCGGCGGTGACCCTGATCACGGAGCAGGAGATCGAGCGCCAGGCGGCCCACGGACAGCTTCCCAAGCTGCTCGAGTTCACCCCCGGGGCCGAGGTCACCCAGAGCGGGCTCTACGACTACAACTTCAACACCCGTGGCTTCAACAGCTCCCTGAACCGCCGGGTGGCCACCCTGATCGACGGCCGCAACCCGTCGGTGCCCTTCCTGGGGGCCCAGGAGTGGGCGGCGGTCTCCTTCCCGCTGGACGACCTGGCCGGCGCCGAGCTGGTGCGCGGACCCAGCGCCGCCCTGTACGGCGCCAACGCCTCGAGCGGCGTGCTGAACCTGGTCACCAAGCAGCCGCGCTACAGCCAGGGCGGCATGATCCGGCTGACCGCCGGCGAGGTGGACACCACGAACATCGACGCGAGGTGGGCCGGTGAGCTGGGCGGCGGCTGGTACACCAAGCTGCTCGGCGGCCTGCGCGACACGGGCGACTTCACCGTCTCCCGGGTCGGCGCGGCCGAGTACGCCCGCCCCTGCGGCGCTTCGCCGGAGTGCCTGCCGCAGGAGGTAGTGCCCCTGAACCCCCTCGACGACAACTCCATCGTCTTCGGCGGCCTGCGCTTCGACAAGTACTTCGGCCGCGGCGAGAGCGTCTTCACGGTGGAGGGCGGCTACGCCGACCTGGAGGGGCCCGCCTTCCAGACCGGCATCGGCCGCGTCCAGCTCGTGGACGTGAGCCGGCCGTGGGCGCGGCTGAACTACACCACCAACCACTGGAACGCGTTGGTGAGCTTCACCGAGCGGGACGCCGACCGCCAGACGGCCCTCGGGTCGGGCGCCAACCTCGCCCTGGACAGCGAGCGGGTGAGCGTCGAGGTGCAGACCAACTGGTCGTTCGCCGAGGACAAGGGCCGCTTCGTGGGCGGCGTCTACTTCATCGAGGAGGACATCGACAGCGCCGACCCGGTGACCGGGCGTCAGACCCTGCTCTTCGCCCCCGTCAGCTCCGAGAGCTCGGCCGCCTACGCCCAGGTGGACTTCAGCCCCGGGGACAGGGTCAAGCTGGTGCTCGCCGGGCGCTACGACGAGAGCGATCTGCACGACTCGCAGTTCTCGCCGAAAGCGGCCATCGTCTACAGCATCACCCCCAACCACACGCTGCGGCTGACCTACAACGAGGCCTTCCAGGTTCCCAACTACTCCGAATTCTTCCTGCAGGCGCCGGCGGCGCCGCCGATCCCGCTCCAGGCGGTCGTGCTGCTGCTGGCGGGGCTCGACCTCGAGGGCACCTTCTGCGCCCCCTTCGGCGTGACCTGCGGCTTCGCCTCCATCCCGGTGCTCGCCCTGGGCAACGCCGCCCTGGAGGTCGAGGAGGTCGAGACCCTCGAGCTGGGCTACAGCGCCATCATCAACGGCAGCACCTTCCTCACCCTGGACTACTACCGCAGCGACAACACCAACTTCATCACCGATCTCATCCCGCAGCTCGGGACGGCCCTCGGCCGGGTGAACCCGGCTTTCGGCCCCTACCAGCCGCCGGGAGCCATCCCGGGGCCGGTGGCCGCCATCCTCCAGGGAACGCTGGCCCAGGTTCTGGGCCCCGCCTATTTCGTCATGTCCAACAACCTGAACGGCGCGCCCATCCTGGCCGCGGCCTCCTACGCCAACTTCGGCGAGGTGGACACGGAGGGGATCGACCTCGGGATCAACCACTACTTCGACAACGGCTTCACCTTCTCGCTCTCCTACTCGTGGTTCAGCTTCGAGATCGTCGATCCGCTGCCGGGGCTGGCGCAGATCCTTCTGCCCAACACGCCGAAGAGCAAGTGGTCGAGCGGCCTCGCGTACACGGCCGACCGCTGGAACGCGTCGGCCAGCGTGCGCTGGGTGGACGACTTCTTCTGGGCGGTGGGCCCCTTCCAGGGCACCGTGCGCGAGTACACCGTCCTCGACGTCAACGCCAACTACGACGTCTCGGACCGCGTGACCCTGGGGCTCCAGGTGGCCAACGCGACCGACAAGGAGCACTGGGAGTCCTTCGGCGGCGACCTCCTCGGCCGGCGGGCGCTCGGAAGCGTGACCTTCAGTTGGTAGGCCGGACGGCGCGCGGCGGGCTGGGTTAGACTGCCAGGATGCCGCGCGCCCGTCTCCTCTTCGTCCTCGCGGCCCTGCTCGGCGGAGCCGCCGCGGGGGCGATGCAGGTGAAGACCAGTCATTCGCCGACGACCGACTTCGGCGTCTACGAGAGCTACGACTGGGTCGGCGACCCCACCCTCGGACCCGATCACCCCCTGGCGGTCGACTCGGAGCTGGACCGGAAGATCCGCGAAGCGGGCGACGAGGTGCTGGCGAAGGCGGGCCTCCGGCGGGTGGAGGAGGGCCCCGATCTCCTGATCCGCGTCGTGGGGTTCGTCTCGGATCACCTGTCCGTGGAAGGAGAGCGGCGGGAGCTCGGCGGCGGCGTGGCCTGGATCGGCGATCCCCAGGGCCATCGCACCATGAGCTACCAGGAGGGTACGCTGGTGTTCGAGATCCTCGACTCCGGCACGAAAGAGATCGTGTGGTCGGGCTGGGCGACGGATGCGGCGCAGGACGTCGTGCGGTTGCAGAAGAAGGCCGTGCCGGGCACCCGTAAGATCCTCCGCGCCTTCCCGCCCCGGCGCCGCGCCGACCGATGAGCCGGGGCCGCGGGTCCCCCAGCCGATCCGCGGCGGTCGGTTCCTTTTCGTGGGGGTCTCGTCCGCGCCGGCCGAGGCGCGGAGTGCGGGTGGGCATCGTGGTGGACGGCCCGTGGAAGGGCAACGACGGCGTGATGCTCGCCTCCTTTCGTTGCTCTTCGTGACGGTGCTGCGATTCGTCGAGGTGCTCGAGAGCGGGCCGGTGGACGCCGGCCGGATCCTGGGGGCATCGTGGGCTGGATGAAGGCGGTGGTGGGGCCGGTCGGTCCGGCGGGGCTCCAGGGGCCGTCGGAGGCCGGTGCCGGAGCGGGTCGCGAGCGGGCGGAGAGGGAGGAGGCCTGAGGGTGGAGAGCCTCCTCGCCGGCGACATCGGCGGCACGAAGACCATCCTGCGGCTGGTGGCGCGGTCCAGCGACCGGGTGGCCCGGCCGGCAGTCGTCGGGGAGCGGCGCTACGCGAGCGCCGACTTTTCCGACCTGGTGCCCATGGTGCGCTCGTTCCTGGAGTCGGTGGGCGACGGGCGCGGGGCGCCCGCGGCGGCCTGCTTCGCCGTGGCCGGGCCGGTGGTCGAGGGGGTCTGCCGGGTGACCAACCTGCCCTGGGTCCTGGCGGAGGAGCGGCTGGCGGCCGAGCTGGGAATGCCCCGGGTGCGGCTCATCAACGACTTCGTCGCCGTGGCCTGGGGTGTGCCCGGCCTCGAGCCGGCCGATCTCGTCACTCTGCAGACGGGCGAGCACGACCCGGCGGCGCCGGTCGGCGTGATCGGCGCGGGCACCGGGCTGGGGGAGGCCTTCCTGGTTCCGGTGGACGGGGGCTTCCACGTCTTCCCGACGGAGGGAGGGCACACCGATTTCGCGCCCCGCTCGCAGCGCGAGTTCGAGCTGGCGAGCTATCTTCGGGAGGTGTCCCAGATTCCGAGGGTCTCGGTGGAGAGGGTGGTGAGCGGGACTGGAATCCGCTCGATCTACGAGTTCCTGCGCAGCCGCGATCCGTCGGCCGAGGGGGCCGAGCTCAAGCGGATCTACGCCGCCTACGAGGAGGAGATCGGCCGTCGGCCGAAGACGGTGGATCTCGCCGCCGAGGTGTCGAGGGCCGCCCTCGAGGGCAGCGACGCGCTGGCGGTGAAGACCATGGACCTCTTCGTCGACGCCTACGGCGCCGAGGCCGGGAACCTGGCGCTCAAGCTGCTCCCCTACGGCGGCGTCTACGTGGCCGGCGGCGTCGTCGGCAAGATCGTGCCGCTCCTCCGGGCGGGCCGCTTTCTCGAGGCCTTTCGCGAGAAGGGGAGGATGCGCCCACTCATGGAGCGCATTCCGCTGCACCTGGTGACCAATCCGAAGGTGGGGCTTCTGGGCGCCGCGCGGTGCGCGGCCCTTCTCCCCGCGGTCCGGGAGGGGGGGTAGGGTGGGCGATCTCCCCGATCTTCCGACTCGTGACCAGCTCGAGGTTCGCCGGCTGGGAGACGCCCGGGTCCCCTCCCCGTACCAGGGGCGCCGGGAGCGGTTCATCGACGACGAGGGACGGGTGCTGGTCACCGCGGAGACCGGCGAGCTCGAGGCGCTGCTGGAGGCGGATGCCGCGATCCCCTCTTTCGAGGCGGCCGGACCCCGGCGGGAGGTCTTCCACTCGCCCGACCAGCTCACCTGCGGCATCGTCACCTGCGGCGGGCTCTGCCCCGGCGTCAACGACGTCATCCGCTCGATCGTCCTGACCCTGAACCACGGCTACGGGGTGCGACGGGTCCTCGGCTTCCACTACGGCTACGCCGGGCTCTCCGCCCACGCCAGAAAGCCGCCCACTTTCCTCGAGCCCGCCGCCCTCGAGAACGCCCACCTCCACGGCGGCACCCTTCTGGGCACCTCCCGCGGCCCGCAGAGCGTGGCCGAGATGGTGGACAACCTGGTCCGCTGGAAGGTCTCGATCCTCTTCACCGTCGGCGGCGACGGGACCCTGCGGGGGGCCTCGGCGATCGCCGCGGAGATCGAGCAGCGCGGTCTGCCGATCGGCGTGATCGGCGTGCCCAAGACGATCGACAACGACCTTCTCTGGATCGAGCGCAGCTTCGGCTTCGCCA
The DNA here is from genome assembly GCA_033720955.1 of Thermoanaerobaculia bacterium. Classification (GTDB taxonomy): domain Bacteria; phylum Acidobacteriota; class Thermoanaerobaculia; order Multivoradales; family JAHEKO01; genus JAWWBN01. The sequence goes on from JAWWBN010000030.1 coordinate 19,809, forward strand.
CGGCGGTGGAGGCGGCGCGGGCCGCCATCGGCGCGGCTCACACCGAGGCGCGCTCGGCCTGGAACGGCATCGGCCTGGTCAAGCTGATGGGGCGTCACTCGGGCTTCATCGCCGCCCACGCGACTCTGGCCAGCGGCGACGCCAACTTCTGCCTGGTCCCGGAGGTCCCCTTCGCTCTGGAGGGCGACAACGGTTTTCTGCGGCATCTCGAAGAGCGGGTGGTCACCCGTCGCCACGCCGCGGTGGTGGTGGCCGAGGGCGCCGGCCAGGATCTCGTTCCCGCCTCCGGCGAGCGGGACGCCTCGGGGAACCTCAAGCTGGGGGACATCGGCGGGTTCCTCAAGACGAGGATCCGCGAGCACTTCGCCGCCAACGAGATCCCCATCGATCTCAAGTACATCGACCCCAGCTACATGATCCGGAGCCAGCCGGCCAACACGATGGACTCGAGCTTCTGTCTGATCCTCGGTCAGCACGCGGCCCACGCGGGGATGGCGGGGCGCACCGACATGATGGTGGGCTTCTGGAACCACAGCTTCACTCACGTGCCGCTCTCGCTGGTGGCGGCGGGGCGCAAGCAGCTCGACCCCGAGGACGAGATCTGGCAGCGTGTCCTCGACGCGACCGGCCAGCCGCCCAGGATGCGCTGAGGGCCAGCGCACTCCCTACCCGCCGAGCTGCTCCAGGCGCGACCTGGCGTTGGGATGGTCGGGGGCCAGCTCCAGGACCTTCCGGTACTGCTCGACGGCGGCGTCGGTCTGACCGGTGTAGCGGAAGGCCTCGCCCAGGTGGTAGTGGGCCGGGGGAGCGCCGGGGTTGGCCTCGGCGTTCAGGGTGAAGATCGCCAGCGCCGTCGGCACTTGGCGCGAGGAGAGAAAGCGGTAGCCGAAGGAGATCATCTCGCCGACGGTGTTCTCGCGGCCGCGGACGGGGTGGGCGCGGTAGTCGTGGTAGGCGGCGGTCATCGCCTCGACGCCGCCCTCCTCGAGGGCCGCCTCGAGCACCTCGGTCAGAGTGAGGATCTCGATCACCCGGACGGCGATCCAGGAGGGCTTCGGCTGACCGTGCTCGCCGATGACGGTGTTCAGGTAGATCCGGTCCCCGGCGGGCGAGAGGGCGATGCCGTTGGGGCGGTAGAAGGTCGCCTCGTCGGCGGGTCCGTCGTCGTCGCCCGGCTGGCCGGTGCCGGCCAGGGGGAAGACCTCGCCCTCCGGCGAGACCTTGACAACCAGGTTGGCGATGATCTTGGTGACGTAGAAGAAGCCCTTGGAGAAAGCGATGTGGGCGTTCCCCGCGCCACCGGGAACCGTGGTGAAGACGCTCGCCTCACCCTCGGGGGTGACCCTCAAGATGTCCAGGTGGTTGTAGTTGGTGACGTAGAGGGCGCCGTCGGGGCCGAAGGTGATGCCGTTGGGGCAGGAGAAGCGCTCGCCCTTCGCGAAGCGCGAGACCTCGCCCGTAGGGGTCACCTTCGCCAGGTAGTTGCCGGAGCAGTTGCAGACGAAGAGGTTGTCGTCGGCGTCGACCGCGATTCCCACCGGGCCGCTGAGACCGGTGTCGGCGAAGCGGGTCACCCCGCCGGTGCGGGAGACCCGGTCGATGGTGTTGCCGTTGAAGTTGGCCTGGTAGAGGTCGCCCCGCGAGTCGATGGCGTTGCCGGAGGAGCCGTAGAAGCCGCGGGCCAGGGTTTCCACCTCGCCCTCGGGCGAGATGCGCCAGACCCGGTCGTGGAAGTTGGCGACGTACAGGAAGCCGAGGGCGTCGACCGTGACGCCGCCCAGCGCTCCGCGCGCCGGCAGTGGCTCGGAGAGCGCCAGGGTGGCGACCCGGTCCACGTAGTCGGCGGCCGCGGCCGGGCGGGCAGGCCAGAGACCGGCGACGAGCAGGAGCGTGGCCAGGGGGGGCAGGAGCGGGTGGGTGCGCATGCTGGTCTCCTCTCTCGGGAGCCGGGGCCCGGAGGCCGCCGCGGGGATCTCAAGGCTCATCTACGGCCCTCCCGGGTCGAGGTTCATCCCGCCGCGGTCAGCCGCTTCTCGAGCAGGACGTACCGGTCGTCCGGGCCGGGAGGGCCGAAGCCCAGGTCCCCGAGAGCCCCTGCCAGCGCGGCGGGGGCGTCCACCGTGAGCGCCGGCGTCGTGGGGAGCCGTGCGACCAACCGGCGCACCGCCCTCTCGGGTCCCGCCACCGCGGTCAGCCAGAGACCGCGCGGGCCGGCCGGCTCGAGCCATCCCACCGCGCCGTCCGCGGCGACCAGTCTGCCGGCCTCGACGGCCGCCGCGAGCTCCGCCTCGACCGGCTCCCAGTAGACCCTCAGGTAGTGGGCCGGGGCCCGGCGGCCGGCCAGGAGTCCGTGCCGGCGGGCCAGCCCGACGGCTCCACCGGCCCCCGCCGGCGCCCTCCGCTCCGGGGGCGGACCGCGGCGCCGCAGCCGGTGGATCTCCAGCCGCTCCTCGTAGCCGGCCGCGGCGAAGAGACGGCGAGCGGCGCGGTTGCGGTCGCCGGTGGTGCAGCGGGCCACGCCGACGCCGCCCTCCGCCAGCCCCCGCTCGACCGCTTCCACCAGTTGCGAGCCCACCCCCTTCCGGCGCCACTCCGGGTCCACCCGCAGCACCTGGACGAACGCCTGCCCGGGGGCCACAGCCCGCCCGTGGAAGCAGCCGACGACCCGCTCCACCACCACCGCCACCCGGTTGACGGCGTCGGCGCGATGGAGCCAGCCGCGCCAGGTGGACAGCCCGTAGTCGGCCGGGTCGAGCCGCCGGCAGAGACGCTCGATCGCCGGGAGATCGGCGGGCGACGCCGTGCGAAGCAGGACGCCGTCGCCCGCAGGGGGAGAGCCGTACTCGCGCTGCAACGGGGCGATCTTACGAGAGCTGGCCGCGGCCGAGGTCTTCGACGGCGCGCGGGCACGGTGCGGGGCAGCCCCGGGGGAGGCGAAGGCGCTAGAATCATCCAGGTCGCCGTTTCCATCACTGCAGCACCCCGAGCGCCGCGGCGTCCCAGGGCGCGAGGCCTTCGGGAGGGAGGACGTCATGCTGCGCAAGATCCTCGCCGCCATCCTCGGCTATGTCGTGATCGTGGTCATCGCCCTCGCGGGCATCGGGGTCGCCTGGATGATCCTGGGCGGCGAAGGCGCCTTCCGCGGGGAGGGCCCGGAACCCTCGACGCCCTGGATCGCCCTCAACGTGATCGTCGGCTTCCTGGCCGCCCTGGTCGCCGGGTGGACCGCCCGGCGGGTCGGTCGGTCGAGCCTCTCGGTGAACCTCCTCATCGGCATCGTGCTGGTCCTGGGCCTCCTGCTCGCCGCGGTGGCCCAGTGGGGCCCCGACGACCGGCCGCCCGTCGGCAAGCCGGTGGCCGAGATGAGCTTCACCGAGGCGGGCGAGCACGCCCGGCAGCCCGACTGGTACAACTGGGTGATCCCGCTGGTCGGGGCCGCCGGGGTCTGTCTGGGGGGCCGTCGCCGCGACGGCGGCTGAGCTCGAGGCGATGATCTCGGGCTGCCACGCGGTGATCTACAGCGCCGACCCCGAGGCCGACCGCGGTCTTCTGCGCGACGTTCTGGGCCTGCCCCACGTGGACGCGGGTGGCGGCTGGCTGATCTTCGGTCTGCCGCCGGCCGAGGTCGCCGTGCACCCGACCGAGGAGGCGCGGGAGCGCCACGAGGTGTTCCTGATGTGCGACGACCTGGCCCATCTGCGCGCGGTCCTGCAAGACAACGGTGTCGCGAGCAGCCCGCCGGTGGACACCGGCTGGGGTCTTCTCTCCCACCTCGCCCTGCCGGGCGGCGGCCGGCTCGGCGTGTACCAGCCGAAGCACGCCCGGCCGGCGGCGAGGTAGGAGCGGCAGCCGGACTTCAGGGCCGCATCGCGGCCACCACGAGGTCGCTCGACTCCGCGGCCTCGTAACGTCCCCCGGTCATGTCGCCCCAGACCGCCTCCACGCTGAAGCCGTTCGCCTCGAGCCGGGCCTCGAGCTCGGTGCGCCGCCACGCCCGCAGTCGCACCTCTTTCGTCGCCTCCACCGTCACCGGGGGCTCGCTTCCCGGGTGCAGGGCCAGGGTGGTCGGGTGGAAGAGAACGTGGCGGTCGCCGTGGGCGGTCATGAGACGGAGGAAGACCGCCTCGCCGTCCGTCCCCGGCTCGCCGCGAAAGTTGAGCGGCAGATGCCGCACCCCTCGTCCCAGGATCCGCTCGTAGTTGAGGATCTGGATCAGGAGACCGCCGCCCGGCACCAGTCGGCGGGCGAGAGCCGTGAGGGCCCGGTCGAGGTCGGCGTCCTCCAGGGACGGCAGGCCGTTGCCCAGGGCGATCGCCGCGCCGAAGCGCTCGTCGGTCAGCTCGTCCAGGGCGCGGACGTCTCCGAGCAGAACGCGGGGGCCGTGGGGCGGGTGGGCGTCCTGGAGCTCGCGCGCCTTGCCGAGCTGGGTCTCGGAGCGGTCGACGCCCACCGTCCGCAGACCCAGGGAGGCGAGGAAGAGGGCGTGCTCCCCGGTGCCGCAGCCGAGGTCCACCACGCTGGGGTCCGGGGCGCGGCGGGCGAAGCTCTCCAGGAGGGGCCGCTCGCGGGCGATCCGCTCCGGCCACGCCACCATCCGCCGGTAGTCGACCCGGCTGTAGGGGTCGTCTCGGGGGTGCGTCATCCGTTTCGAAGGTCGGTGGACCGCCGCGTCCGGCCGGGCCCGGTCGGAGGACCGGGAGGGCGCGAAGCCACAGTACAGCCCGCCCGGGCAGAGGTCAAAGCGGACCCTCCCAACCCGGCCGGCGGCCGCCCGCCGAACCGGTCCGTGCGGCGGAACGAGCGGTCAGCCGCCTCTTCCCTCCGCCGGGCGCCGACGGCGCCCTTCGGACCCTCTGGCACGGTTCTGGCTAAGCTGTGGCGCGTGAGACCTCCGACGCTGGCCGTCCTGGCGGTGGTGCTCCTGCTGGCCGCCGGCTGCGCCTCCACCCCCGGGCCGACGCCCTCGGCGCCGTCCCCGCCGTCTCTCCCGGCTCCGCCGTCGATGTCGAGCGGGTCGGCCGGCGGAAACGTCGAGGGGGGCGGTGTCGAGACCGGCGGAGCGGGGACGAGCGGCGAAGAGAGCGGAGCGGGTCCCTCGGCGGCGTCGGCGGGAGAGGGCGCGGCGGGGAGCGCGGGCGCAGCGGCCCGCGACGAGGTCGCGGACCGGGAGGGGGCGGGGGAGGCGCGGGGCACCGACGGCGAGGACGCCGGCTCCGGGGGGCTGAACGGCTCGCGGCCCGGCGGCGGGAGCGGAGCGGCCGGTCCCGCCGCCGGCGCCGAGACCCCCGGCGAGAGGACGGCGCGGCTCGACCGGAAGCTCGCCGCGTCGCTCGCCGAGTTCGAGCAGCGGCTGGCCAGGGAGCGGCAGCAGGAGGCCGAGCGGCGGGGCTCGGCGGCCGAGGCGGCGGCGGCGGCGGGACGTGGCCGGGGCGCGGGCGGGCCGGGGCCGGACGGCGGCGAGGACGGGTCGCAGGGCGAAGGCGAGGCCCTCTC
>JAWWBN010000031.1:0-24940 GCA_033720955.1 Thermoanaerobaculia bacterium
CATCGCCATCGCCGTGCTCGGCTTCCTGGTCTGGGGACACCATATGTTCGTCAGCAGCCAGTCGATTTACGCCGGCATGGTCTTTTCGGTGCTGACGATGACCGTGGCGATTCCCTCGGCCATCAAGGTTTTCAACTGGACGGCGACCCTCTACGAGGGCTCGGTCTCCTGGGAGACGCCGATGCTCTACGCCATGGGCTTCATCGGCCTCTTCACCATCGGCGGTCTGACCGGGGTGATGCTGGCCAACATGGGGATCGACATCCACGTCCACGACACCTACTTCGTCGTGGCCCACTTCCACTACATCATGGTGGGCGGCGCCATCATGGGGTACCTGGGCGGCCTCCACTTCTGGTGGCCCAAGATCACCGGCCGCATGTACCCGCGCTTCTGGTCCATGCTCTCGGCGATGATCATCTTCATCGGCTTCAACCTCACCTTCCTGCCCCAGTTCATCCTCGGCTACCTGGGCATGCCGCGCCGCTACCACGTCTACCCCGAGGAGTTCCAGGTCCTGAACGTGATGTCCTCGGCCGGGGCCACCATCCTGGGGGTCGGCTATCTGATCCCGCTGATCTACCTGATCTGGTCCATGCGCTACGGCAAGAAGGCCGACGACAACCCGTGGGGCGCCGTGGGCCTCGAGTGGCAGACCTCCTCCCCGCCGCCCACCCACAACTTCGACGAGACACCCGTGGTGCGCGAGGACGCCTACGACTACGCCCGCCGCGCCGAAGAGCAGAAGGTCGCCTAGGAGAGAAGATGTCCGCTGAGACGGCCGGGGCCGCTCCCCTCCAGCACCATTTCGACTCCTACGAGCAGCAGAGGGAGGCCTCCACCCTGGGGATGTGGGTCTTCCTGGCCACCGAGGTGCTCTTCTTCGGCGGTCTCTTCGCGGCCTATCTGGTCTACCGGACGGCTCGTCCCGAGGCGTTCGTGGCGGCCAGCCACGAGCTCGACATCGGCCTGGGGGTCTTCAACACCGCCATCCTGATCGGCTCCAGCCTCACCATGGCGCTGGCGGTGCGCGCCGCCCAGCTCGGCCGTCGCAAGGCGATCGCCCTCTTCCTGCTGGCCACCATCGCCCTGGGCGGAGTCTTCCTCGGCGTCAAGGCGGTCGAGTACAGCCACAAGTTCCACGAGCACCACTTCCCCGGGCCCGCCTTCGCATGGGAGGGCGAGGACCCGCAGGGGGTGGAGATGTTCTTCAACCTCTACTTCCTGATGACCGGCCTGCACGCCACCCACATGGTCATCGGCATCGGCATCATGCTGGTGATGATCCCGCTGGCCTGGCGCGGCCGCTGGAGCCCCGAGAACCACGACTTCGTGGAGGGCTTCGGGCTCTACTGGCACTTCGTCGACATCGTCTGGATCTTCCTCTTCCCGCTCCTCTATCTGATCGGGAGGCACTAGGCATGTCGGTCCACGTCTCGTCGCTCACGACCTACTTCGCCGTCTTCGGCGCCCTCATGGTGCTCACCGCGGTCACGGTGGCGGTGGCCTTCGTGGACCTCGGGGTTCTCAGCGACGTGGTGGCGATGGCCATCGCCGTCCTCAAGGCGACCCTCGTGGTGCTGTACTTCATGCACGTCCGGCACAGCCAGCTCATGACCCGGCTGGCCGCCGTATCCGGCTTCCTCTGGCTGTTGATCCTCTTCGGCCTGACGCTGTCCGACTACGTCACCCGCGCCTTCCTGCAGTAGCCGCGGAGACCCACCGCCCCGCACAATCACCGGCGACCACGGCCGCTTCCCGTGCGGGTAGGATCGAGCCGATGGAGACCGCACTGCTGGGTCTGTCGTTGGGTCTCGCGGCGGGCGCGACCCCGGGGCCGCTCCTGACCCTCACGGTGACCGCCTCGCTCGAGCGCGGCTTCGCCTCCGGAGCCCGCTTCGCCGTCGCGCCGGTGTTCTCCGATCTGCCCGTCCTGGCGATCTGCCTGCTGGTGTTGAGCGAGGTCCCCGGGCGCTTCCTGGCGGTGATCTCCGGGCTCGGCGGCCTGCTTCTCGTGGCGCTGGGGATCCAGACCCTGGCCGGAGCGGCCGGGCGGGCGCCCCTCGTCAAGGGCGGCGCGGTTGCGGCGGACGACCTCCGCAAGGCGATCCTGGTCAATCTCCTCAATCCCAACCCGTGGCTCTTCTGGGCGGCCGTCGGCGGTCCCATCTTCCTGGCCGCCTGGCGCCGCCAGCCGGGCGAGGCTGCCGTGTTCCTGGCCGCCTTCTACCTGCTGCTGGTGGGGTCCAAGCTGGCGGTGGCCGCCCTCGTCGCGCGGGGACGGCACTACCTGACCGAGCCGTGGTACCGCCGCGTGGTGGGCGTCTGCGGAGCCCTTCTGGTGGTCCTCGGCGGTCTGCTGGCGGCGCGCGCCGCGACGCTCTGGGAGGGCGCGTGACCCCGCTCTTCGAGCCGCCGGAGAGATTCCACCTGGCCGACTACCTGCTGACGGAGAGGCTGCGCGAGGGCGCCGGCGACCGGGTCGCCCTCGCCATCCCGGGCTCGGAGATCACCTACGCCCAGATCGACGACCTGGCGCGCCGGTGGGCCTCCGTCCTGACCGAGATCGGGGTGCGCCCGGAGGAGCGCGTCCTGATCGCGCTGCCCGACGGGCTCGATTTCGTCGCCGCCCTCTTTGGGGTCCTCCACGCCGGCGCGGTGGTGGTGATGGTGAACCCGGACCTCGAGGCCGAGCGGCTGGCGGACCTGATGGAGTACAGCCGCGCCGCGTGCGCCGTGGTGGACGAGCGCGTCCTGCCGGCGTTCGCGGCCGCGGCTGCGGCGACCGACCGGCCGCCGAGGATCGTCACTCCGGCCGCCGGGAGGACCGCCCACCCCTCCTTCGAGAGCCTCGACCCGGGGGCCGGCGGCGCCTACGAGGGCCCGGGCACCCACCGCGACGACCCGGCCATCTGGCTCTTCTCCGGCGGCACCACGGGGCGGCCCAAGGCGGTCGTCCAGACCCACCGCTCCTTCGCCAACACCACCGAGCTCTACGCCAAGGCGGCGCTGGGCTACTCGAGGGACGACGTGACCCTCTCGGTGCCCAAGCTCTTCTTCGGCTACGCCACGGGCTCGAACCTCTTCTTCCCCTTCGCCGTGGGCGCCACCGCCGTGCTCTTTCCCGAGCGGGCCACCCCGGAGCGGCTCTTCGAGCTGATCGAGAGCCGCCGGCCGACCCTCCTCGTCAACGTGCCGACCATGGTGCGCAAGATGGTGGCCCATCCACAGGCCTCCGAGCGCGACCTCTCCTGCCTGCGCTTCGCCACCTCGGCCGGCGAGGCACTGCCGGCGCCCCTCTATCACCGCTGGAAGGAGACGTTCGGGGTCGAGCTGCTGGACGGGCTGGGCACCGCGGAGATGTGGCACATCTTCCTCTCCAATCTCCCGGGGGCCGTGCGGCCCGGCACCCTGGGGCGGGTGGTCCCCGGCTTCGAGATCGACGTCCGCGATCCGGAGGGCAGGCCGCTGCCGCCGGGCGAGGTCGGCCGTCTGTGGGTTCGCGGCGCCTCGCGCGCCCTGGGCTACTGGCGCAACCTGCCCAAGACGGCGGAGGCCTTCCGCGGCGAGTGGTTCGTGGGCGGCGACCTGGTGGTGCGCGACGAGGAGGGCTGGGTGACCTACTGCGGCCGCTCGGACGACGTCCTCAAGGTGGGCGGCAAGTGGCTGGCGCCGCAGGAGGTGGAGAGCTGCCTCATGCGCCACCCGGCGGTGGCCGAGTGCGCCGTGGTGGGCGCCGAGGACGCGGACGGGCTGATCAAGCCGACGGCCTTCGTGGTCCGCGCCGCCGGCGCCGGCGCGGACGACCTCGAGGAGACCCTGAAGGCCTGGGTGCTCGAGCACCTCCAGCCCTACAAGCACCCGCGGCGGGTCGTGGTCCTCGACGAGCTGCCCCGCACTCATCTGGGCAAGGCCGACCGGGCGAAGCTCAAGCGGCTGGCCGGCGCGTGACGGCGACCCTCCTGGTCGCCCTGGTTCTGGGCTGCTTCGCGGGCCTCGCCCCGGGGCCCTACACCACCATGGTCGTCGCCACGGCGATCGAGCGCGGCTTCCGGCCCGCCCTGCGGCTGGCGTTCACCCCCTTCGTGACCGACGTGGCGCCCCTGGTGGTGACCAGCCTGGCGCTCGACCGGATGAGCGCCAGCGCGCTCTCCGGCATCGGCGCCCTGGGGGGGCTCGTGGTGATCGCCATCGGCGTCCGTCTGCTGAGCCGGCACCTGGCCGAGCCCCTCGACCCCGGCACGGCGGCCCCCCCCACGGTCCGCTTCTGGCACGCCGCCGTGAGCCAGCTCCTGTCGCCGGCGCCCTGGCTCTTCTGGCTGCTGGTGGGGTCGCCGCTCTTCCTGCGGGCCTGGAAGCGCAGCCAGGTCGAGGGGGGCCTCTTCCTCGCCGTCCTCTTCCTGACCAACGTCGGCACCGCCTCCGCCCTGGCCTGGGGCGGCTCGCACGGCGCCAGGCTGCTCTCCCGGAGGTGGCGGACGGTCGCGCTGCGGGTGGCCGGCGGAGTCCTGATCGGGGGGGGAGCGCTGCTCTGCTGGAACGCCCTCTTCGGCGACCCGCAGGCGCTGATCGACTCGCAGAACGAGCTCAAGGAGATGGTGCGGGGGGCGGCGCGGTAGGAAGGCGAGCGCGCGGGCTCAGCCGTCGCCCACGACCAGCACCCAGATCACCCGTCTGCCGTCGGGTCCCCTGCCGAAGGCCAGCCCGAAGCCCACGGTCCGGTAGCCACGGTCCAGGAGCACCTGGCGGTGGCGCGGGCTCTCGAGCCAGCTCGCCACCACGTCCACGGCATCCAGCGGGCCGCTGGCCAGGTTCTCGCCCACCCGGAGCGCGGCGCAGCCGCTCGAGCGCACCCGGTGGAGGGCGTTCCTCCCCTCGGGCGACAGGTGGCCGAAGAACCCCTCGGCCAGCATCCGCTCGGCGTAGGCCTGCGCGACCCGCTCGAGACAGCCGTCGCGCTCCAGCGGGCGCGCGTCGCCGTACTGGTCGCGCGCCCAGTTGGCCCACTCCAGGAGCTCGGCGCGGACCGTCTCGGCATCGGCGAGACCGACGGTCTCCTCGGCGAAGAGATCGGCGCGCGAGCGGGCGAAGATCACCAGGTCCAGCGGACGCCCCGCCTGGCTCGCCACCCCGATTCCCACCTCGGTGAGCTCTTCGCCGAGCACCAGACGCCGGAAGGCGCCGCTACGCTCGAGGAGGGTGGAGACCTTCCGCTCGGGGGTGCCGCCCCCCGACATCTTGACCAGCTCGGCGGCGGCGGCCTCGTAGCCGGCGGCGGCCAGCTCGTCCACCAGCGGCGGCGGCGTGCGCAGCGCGGCGAGGGTCTCCGCCCGGCGCTGCGCCGCCGCGTCCAGCGCCGCCGAGCGGACGAGAGGCGGCAGCTCGGCCGCCGAGCGCTCCCAGTCGAGCTGCTCGCGGATCCGCGCGCGCCGCTCCTCGCCGGGGAGGGCGCCCGCCGCGGGCGGGCCGGCGCCGCCGGCCGCGGCGAGGAGGGTCACGAGGAGTCCCGTCGCCAGCATCCGCCGCCATTCTAGGAGAGCGGTCGAGTAGCCTTGTCGCAGCTTGTCGTTGGACCCCCTCTCCCTGCTCCTCCTCGCCGGCGCCGGCTTCGCCGCCGGCACCCTCAACGTCATCGCCGGAGGCGGGTCCTTCCTGACGCTGCCGGTGCTGATCTTCCTGGGTCTGCCGCCGGGGGTGGCCAACGGCACCAACCGCATCGGGATCCTGCTGCAGAACGTGGGCGCGGTGTGGAGCTTCGACCGCTCCGGTGTGCTCGACCGCCGCTCGCTGCTGCTCACCGCCCTGCCGGCGACCCTGGGCGCCGCGGCGGGCACGGCGGCCGCGCTGGTGGTGGGCGACGACGCGTTTCGGCGGATCCTGGCCGCGGTGATGGTCCTGGCTTCCCTGGCCTCCATCTGGCGCCCCACGGCCGGCGGCGAGGCCGGCAACGCCTCCCTCGACCGCGGCCACCCCCGCGCGCTGCTCCTCGCCGCGGCCTTCTTCGGCGTGGGCGTCTACGGCGGCTTCATCCAGGCCGGCGTGGGCTTCCTGATCCTGGGCGCCACCTCCCTGGGCGGTCTGGACCTGGTCCGCGGCAACGCCGTCAAGGTCTTCGCGGTTCTCTGCTTCACCACCCTCTCTCTGGCCCTCTTCGCCCTCGGCGGCCGGGTCGCCTGGGCCCCCGGGCTGGCGCTGGCCGCGGGGACCGTCTGCGGCGGCCTGCTGGGCGCTCGCCTCACCGTCCTGCGCGGCCACCGATGGGTGCGGGCGGTGGTGACCCTGATGGTGATCGTCTTCGCCGTGAAGCTCTGGCTGGACGGCTGACCCGGGCGGCGGCGAGGGTCGCGGCGCGGCCGGCCGAACGTCGGACCGAGACCTCAGGCCGCCTTGCGGAGCTTCTTCCGGATCTTCTTGAGCCGCTTGCGGCGCTCGCTCTTGTCGAGGACGGCCATCACCGGGCAGCTCTTGCAGGCCTTGGCCTTGCGCTCGTACTTCCTGCAGCAGTTGGACTTGACCTTCACGACGACTTTCCGGCGCCCGCCTCTCGACCCGGGGGCGAGGGTACGGCAGGGCGCCGGGACCGCGCCTTGACCGAGGTCAAGCCACCGCGCACGGCCCGAGACGGCTCGCCCTACTCCTCGGTGGGCGTCGGCGGATCCGTCGTGTAGTCGTAGAAGCCCCGCCCCGTCTTGCGCCCCAGGTCGCCCCGCTCCACCCGGCGGGCGAGCGCCTCCGGCGGCCTGTCCTCGGGACGGCGGGTGCGCTCGAAGATCTCCAGTCGGGCGTTGTAACCGATGTCCAGACCGGAGAAGTCGGCGAGCTGGAAGGGGCCCAGGGGGTGGTTGAGCCCCAGACGCGCGGCGCGATCGATGTCCTCGAACGAGGCGACACCCGACTCGAGCAGGTGGTAGGCCTCGTTGCTGATCGCCCGCAGGATCCGGTTGACCAGGAAGCCGGGGAGCTCCTTGTGGAGCATCACCGGCTCCTTGCCCAGGCGCCGCGCCAGCGCCGCGGCGGCTTTCACCGTCGCCTCGGAGGTCGCTTCGCCCCGCACCACCTCCACCAGCTTCATCACCAGGGGCGGGAAGAAGAAGTGCATGTTGCAGACCTTGTCGGGCCGGCCGGTGGCGTCGGCGATCTCCGAGCTCATGAGGTAGGAGCTGTTGGTGGCGAGGACCGCGTGCGGCGGGCAGACGCGGTCGAGCTCGGCGAAGACCTGCCGCTTGACCTCCAGACGCTCGACCACCGCCTCGATGACGAAGTCGGCGCCCCGGGCGGCCTCCTCGAGACGGGCCGTCGGTCGCAGACGATCGAAGGCGGCCTCCATCGCCTCGGCGGTCATCCTGCCCTTCTCCACCCGGCGCCCGACGTGCTTGCGGTTCTCCTGGAGAGCCCGCTCCAACTGCTCCTCCGAGATGTCGTGCAGCCGGGTCTCGATCCCGGCGAGCGCCCCCAGCATGGCGATCTGCGACCCCATCTGGCCGGCGCCCGTCACGCAAAGCGTCCCGATCTCGTGCATGGCTCGACGTCTCCTTTCCGGGTGCCGAGGATAGCGGAGCTCCGCGGTAATCTCGCCTCATGACGCCACCGAGCACCCCGCAGAGCCCGACCGCCCCGAGCCGCCCGACGAGCGCCTCCGGCCGCCGGTGGTGGCGCCCAGGCCCGCTGGCGATCGCCCTCGCGGTCCTGGGGCTCGGAGCGGCCGAGCCGGCCCGCTCCGCCACCGGCGGCGGCAAGGGCCGCGAGACCGTGGAGCGCTCCATCGCCTATCACGACCCCGGCGGGATCTGGGGCACCCGGCCGCTGGAGCTGGCCATCGACGAGAGCCGTCCGGACGGAACCGAGCGCCGGACCCGGGTGACCTTCGATCCGCAAGCCGGCCGCTTCACCTGGACGAGCGAGCGCGACGGCTACGAGGTGGCCGGCCGCGTCGGACCCGGGGGCTCCTGCCAGCTCACCCTCGACGGCGGCCCGGTGCCGCCGGGGAGGGCCGAGGAGCTGGGCCTGAACTGCGAGAGCCTTCTGCGCCGGCGCGACTACTACGCCTTTCTGTGGGGTCTGCCCATGAAGCTGCGGGACCGGGGCACCCGGATCGGCAAGCGGGTCGAGACGACCCTCTTCGACGGCCGCCAGGTCCAGGCCGTGCGGGTCACCTACGACCGGGCGGTGGGATCGGACACCTGGTTCTTCTACTTCGACCCCGACACCGCCGCGCTGGTGGGCTACCGCTTCCACCACGACGAGGGCCGGAACGACGGCGAGTACATCATCCTGGAGGGGGAGCTCGAGATCGACGGCCTGCGGCTGCCGCGCAAGCGGTCGTGGTACCGCAACCGGGACGGCGGCTACCTGGGAACCGACACCCTGGTCGCGCCGGAGGGCGGAGACGCGGCGTCGGACGGCCGAATGTAGAATCCCCGCTTCGCGTCCCGACGGCGCGGCACGAGGAGCAAGCACGGAGATGAGCGACAGAGAGGGCCCCGGGAGCCAGCCGAGCGGCCGGTACCGGACGGCCCACGTGGGCGGGCTGACCGAGGCCGACGAAGGCGGCGAGCTGCGGCTGGCCGGGCGGGTCTCCCACCTGCGCGACCACGGCGGGGTGATCTTCGCCCACCTGGCCGACGGCAGCGGCGAGCTGCAGGTCCGGTTCAACCCGGAGACCTTCCCCGAGCTGGACCTGAGCCGCGAGGACTGGGTCACGGTCCGGGGGTCTCTCGAGGCCCGCCCCGAGGGCACCGAGAACGTGCTCAACCCCGACATCGCGCTGGCTGGGCACGAGCTGGTCGCCGCGGAGATGGAGGTCCTGGGCCGGCCCCTGGAGAGCCTCGACCGGCTGCCGTCGCTGGAGGACCCCGTGGCCACCGGCGCCGAGACGGGGGAGGACGGCGAGCGACGTCAGACCGTCTCCGAGGAGCTGCTGCTGCGCTACCGCCCCTTCGCACTCCGTCGGGGCGACCTGCAGCGGGCCATCCGGGCGCGGAGCCGGGCGGCGCTGGCGATCCGCTCCTTCCTGGAGGGCGAGGGCTTCTGCGAGATCGAGACCCCCGTCCTGGCCGCCCCGGCCCCGGAAGGGGCGCGCGACTTCCTGGTGCCCAGCCGGCTCCACCCGGGCGAGGCGTACGCTCTGCCCCAGTCGCCGCAGATCTACAAGCAGCTCCTCATGGTGGGCGGCTTCGACCGCTACTTCCAGGTGTCGCGCTGCTTCCGCGACGAGGACCTGCGCACGAACCGCCAGCCCGAGTTCACCCAGATCGACCTGGAGATGAGCTTCGTCGAGGAGGCCGACGTCCTCGACCTGGTGACCCGGATGATGGGCCGCCTGCTGGACGAGCTCGCCGACCACCTCCCCGCCGGCCGGCCGGTGCGCTTCTCCCGTCTCACCTACCCGGAGGCCAAGGAGCGCTTCGGCACCGACGCCCCGGACCTGAGGATCCCCCTCGAGCTGGCCGACCTCTCCGAGGTCTTCCGCGACACCTCCTTCCAGATCTTCCGGAAGTTCCTGGACGGGGGCGGTGCCGTGGTGGGGATCCCGGTGCCGCCCGAGGCGCGGCTGGCGCGCAACGAGATCGACCGCTTCCGCGAGTGGGCCAAGGCGGCCAAGATGCCGCAGCCGGCCTGGGGCGACAAGAAGGACGGCGAGTTCGTCTCCACCATCGGCAAGTTCTTCGGCGACGACGAGAAGGCCGGGCTCGCCGCGCTGATGGAGGAGGGGGGCCAGATCTTCTTCGCCGCGGCGATGAGCCGCGGCGAGGCGCGCGCTATCGCCGGACAGCTCCGGACCCAGATCGGCCGCCGCTCCGGCGCCTACGACCTCGACCGGCTCGAGTTCGCCTGGATCACCGGCTTCCCCGCCTTCGAGCGCCACCACGACGGCTCCATCGGCCCGGCCCACCACCCGTTCACCGACATCCGGCTGCCCGAAGACCCCGACGCGGACGACGCCACCCTCCTGGCGCTGCCGTCGCGCGCCTACGACCTGGTCCTGAACGGCGAGGAGCTGGGCAGCGGCAGCATCCGGATCCACCGGCTCGACAAGCAGCTCGCCGTGCTCGCCCTGCTGGGCTACGACCGCGAGCGGGCCTACCGCCACTTCCGCCACCTCCTGGACGGCCTCTCCTACGGCGCCCCGCCCCACGGCGGCATCGCCCTGGGCTTCGACCGGCTGATCGCCAACCTGCTCGGCCTCCCGTCCATCCGCCAGACGATCGCCTTCCCGAAGGACGGCCGCGGCCGCTGTCTGATCAGCGACTCGCCCGCCGCCGTGGCGGCGGAGGATCTCGAGATCCTCGGCCTGGCTCGGCGGGGCGACGACCAGCGGCCCGGGGAGTAGCGGCCGGGAGCCGACATGGGCGACGGCAGGGCCGAGGTCGGCGGCGTCCTCGCGGGGCTCGCCCGCCGGCTGCGCGACGCGCGGGCGAGCCAGACGAGGCAGAACGAGCTGCTCGCGACGCGCGAGGCCTTCGCCGAGCTGGTGGAGCTGGCGCGGATCGACCGGCCCGGCGACGAAGAGGAGTGGTGGCGGGGCGAGGGTCGGTACCTGTGGCAGAGGCTCGGCGCCCAGATCCAGGGGCAGATCGCCCACCTGATCGTGTGGCGGGAGGAGCTGGAGGAGATCGAGCCGCTCCACCGGCTCCCGATCCCCGCCCAGAGCGCCGGCCGGGGACTGCGGACGCCGCCCACCGGGGCGCGCTTCGCCGGCCGGGCGTTGACCTCCATCTTCCCCGTCTCGGACCCGGAGGGCTGGCTGGTGGTGCGCAAGGCCGGGAGCTCTCGGATCGGCCGCCGCGACGGGGAGGGCGGTGACGGGGCCGGAGCCGCACGGCCGGCGGCGCCTTCGCCGGCGGAGCGCTTCGAGACCGATCTCGCCGGCGGCGCCTCGCCGGCCGACGCCCTCGCCGCCTACCTGCCGGCGCTGGCGGCCGCCAACGGAGTGCTGCCGGCTCCCACCCGGGATGCCGAGGCCCAGCGCCGGTTGCGGGAGCTCGAGCGACGCCAGATCGCCGCCGCCCTGGCCGGCGATGGGCGTCTGGTCGCCGCGGGTGGGCTGGACGCCCTGGTGGAGCTACTGCGCGTGCGCGACGCGCGCGAGACCGCCGATCTGGACCGTCTTCAGCCGCTCGCCTCCCTGTGGGCGGCCGCAGTGCGCGCCTCGGACGGGCACGAGCGAGCCCTCGAGGGCACCCGCCCCGAGCTCTCGGCCGCCGACGTGGGGAGCCTGGGGATCGAGCTCGACGAGGGGGAGCGGCGCTCCCTTCTCGACCGTCTCCGCGGCCTGCCCCCCAACTCCTTCCTGAGCTTCTTCCCGGCGGACGAGATCCTCGCCCGCTACGAGCCGGGGGGCCCCCTCGACGGATGGCTGTGCGGGGTCAAGGACCTGTTCACCCTGGGCCGCACCACCGCGGCCTCGGCCATCCTGGAGCGCTTCGACGCCGTGACCGAGGCGACCGCCGTCACCCGCCTGCGGCGCGCCGGCTGTCTCTTCCCCGGCAAGACCAGCCTCGACGAGTTCGCCCTCGGCTCCTCGAACGAGACCGCCGCCTTCAAGCCCACCCCGGGCTGCCCCGCCGACCGGCTGCGGGTGGCCGGGGGCTCCTCCGGCGGATCGGCCGCGGCGGTGGCCGCCGGCCTGGTGCGCTTCGCCCTGGGGACCGACACCGCGGGCTCCATCCGCGTTCCCGGCGCCTACTGCGGGGTGGTGGGCTGGAAGCCCAGCTACGGCCTGGTCTCCCGCTACGGCGTGCTGCCCCTGTCGATGGGGCTCGACGTGATCGGACTCCTGACCCGCACCGTAGCGGACTGCGTGGCGGCCGCTTCGGTGATCGCCGGCGAGGACCCGCGCGACGAGACCACCCGCGGCGTGGAGCCGGTGGACTTCGGGGCGCGGACCGCCCGGCTCACCGGGCGCCCCTGGCGGGTCGGGGTGCCGGTGGAGTACTTCCTCAACGTGGAGGGCGCCATGCGGCCGCTCTACCGGGAGCTGGTGGGCGGCCGCGACCTCCTGGCCCTCCGCGAGCTGGCGCGGGAGGTGGGCGAGCGCGCCCGGGGGGAGGCGGCGTCCGACCCGGCGGCGGCCGACGTCCTCGCCCGTCTCGGGAGCCTCGACAAGTTCAGCGCGCTCTCCTCCTACTGGGAGCACTTCGACCGCCTCCTCGACCGCATCGAGAAGCTGGGCTGGTCGTGGGAGCTGGTGTCGCTGCCCCACACCTGGCTCTCCATCCCGACCTACTTCGCCCTCTCGCGGGCCGAGCTGGCGTCGAGCCTGCACCGCTACGACGGCGTCACCTTCGGCGAGCGCGAGACCGGGGTCCCGGCCACGGGGCTGCAGAGCGCCACCCGCTCGGCCCGGTTCGGCTTCCAGCCGAAGATCCGCATCCTCCTCGGCATCCACGCCCTGCGTCAGCAGCTCGCCCTCGGGCGCGGCGAGGTGGACGAGGACTTCCTCGACCTCGCCAAGCGGGCCCGGCGCGCCATCCACGACGACTTCGCGCGGGTCTTCGAGCGGGTGGACCTGCTGCTCACCCCCACCACAACCGTGCTGGCGCCGCCCTACGGGGGCATCGCGGACCCGGTGGCGCAGCAGCGGATCGACGAGCTCACCGTCCCCGCCGATCTCGCCGGCGTCGCGGCGATCTCCCTCCCCTCCGGCGTCCTGCGCGAGGACCCCACGCCGCGGGAGCCGGAGCCCCCCGCCCTGCCCTGCGCGGTGCAGCTCATCGCCGACCGCTTCCACGACGCGGAGCTCTTCGCCGCCGCCCTCGACCTGGAGCGCCTGCTGCGCGAGGAGCCGGACGGGTGAGCGGGGAGCGCCGGGTCGAGCTGCTGATGGGGCTGGAGGTGCACGTGCGTCTGGATACCGGGGGCAAGCTCTTCTGCGCCTGCCCGCTCCCCGCCGACACCACCCGGCTGGGGCCCAACCAGGCGATCTGCGACACCTGCACCGGTCACCCCGGCACCATGCCCCAGATCCAGCCGGAAGGCATCCACCACGGTCTCGCCCTGGCTCTGGCCCTGGGGGCCGAGCCGGAGGACCTCGCCCGCACCTCGCG
The DNA here is from genome assembly GCA_033720955.1 of Thermoanaerobaculia bacterium. Classification (GTDB taxonomy): domain Bacteria; phylum Acidobacteriota; class Thermoanaerobaculia; order Multivoradales; family JAHEKO01; genus JAWWBN01. The sequence goes on from JAWWBN010000031.1 coordinate 13,047, forward strand.
CTTCGAGCGCAAGCACTACTTCTACTGGGACCTGCCCAAGAACTACCAGGTGACGCAGATCGACGACCCGCTGTGCCCGCCTTTCGCCGTGCGCTGGACGGGCGACGACGGCGAGTCGCGGGAGGTCGCCCTCTCCCGCATCCACCTCGAGGAGGACGCCGCCCGCAAGCAGGAGGACGAGCGCGAGCTCCGGGTGGACTTCAACCGCTCGGGGGCGGTGCTGGCCGAGATCGTCACCGAGCCCGGCTTTCGCTCCCCGGAGGCGGCGGCCGACTTCCTCCGCCATCTGCGCGAGGTGGTCCGCTGGCACCAGCTCGGCAGCGGCCAGCTCGAGAGCGGCGACTTCCGCTGCGACGTCAACCTCTCCGTGCGCTGGGAGGGCGAGCGCGAGCTCCCCAAGGAGAAGGTCGAGCTCAAGAACCTCGCCCGGCTGGACGGCCTGGTGCGGGTGGCCGGCTCCGAGCGCGACCGGCTGGCGCGGATCCTCCGGTCGGGGGGTGCCTTCGTCTCCGAGACCCGGGAGTGGGTGGAGGCGGAGCGGGCCACCCGCTCGCTGCGCCAGAAGGAGTCGGCCGCCGACTACTGGTACTACATCGAGCCCGACCTCCCCGACGTGGCGGTGGGCGAGGCCGAGCTCGCGGCGGCGCACAGGCTTCTGGACCGTCCCTCGCCGGCCGAGGCGGCGGCCGCCCTCGCCGTCGCCGGCTTCGCCGCCGAGGAGGTCCGGGACACTCTGATGGCCGACCCCGACCTCGGCTTCATGGCCTGGCACGTCGCCGCCGCGGGGGGATCTCGCGAGAGCTGCCGCGGGCTCCTCAAGCTGCTGCAGCTCGCCGCCCGCGAGCTCGACCTCAAGCGCCGCAACCCCGACGAGCCGGCCTTCTCTGAAGCCTCCGGCCGCGCCTCGTTCGACCGCTTCTGGTCCCTCTTCCGCCCCAACCTCGAGCTGCTCCGGACCGGCCTCGATGCGGGCGAGATCACCCCCCAGCAGATCAAGGAGATCGCCCGTCAGACCGAGGAGCGGCTCGACGGACTCCAGCGCCGGCTGGAGGCGGCGGACCCCGACGACCCGATGGCCGCCGCCGAGGAGGTCGAGGTGGCGGCGCTCACGCGGCGGCTCTGGAGCTCGGTCGGGGAGCTGCTGGATCTCCACGACCTGGCGCCCGCCCTGGAGGCCGGCGATCTGCGTCGCCAGGCTCTGGACGCCCTCGAGGAGGTCCTCGCCGAGCACCCCGAGCAGCGGGACCGGTGGCTGGCCGGGGGGGACCCCAAGATGGCCGGCTTCTTCATGGGTCGGCTGATGGGGCGGCTGCCCAAGGGTACCGACGGCCGGGCCGTCAGGGGTATCCTCGACGAGTACGCCGACGCCCACCGCCCGTGACCCGACCCCGAGACGACACCCCCCACCTGGCTCCGGGGCAGGCCGAGAAGATCGCCCGGCTCGCCCGCCTCGCCCTCAGCGAGCAGGAGGCGGCCGGCCTGCAGGCCGACCTGGAGCGCATCCTGGCCCACGTCGCCCAGCTCGACGAGGTGGACGTCGCCGGGGTGGAGCCGCTGGCCCAACCCGTGCCCCTCGATCTGCCGCTGCGAGGGGACGAGCCCCGTCCGGCGGGAGTCCGCGACGAGCTCCTCGAAGCCGCTCCCGACCGGGAGCGGGGCCACTTCCGGGTGCCGCGGGTCGTGGACGCCTGAGGCGGCCGGCGGGCCTGGAGACGACCCCGGTGGAGCTGACGAGCCTCGACGTCCGCACGATCCTCGGTCTCCTGGAGAGCGGCGAGGCCAGCTCGGTCGAGCTGACCCGCGCCTACCTCGCCGCGATCGAGCGGCTCGACCCGCGGCTCAACGCCTTCCTCGCCGTGACCCCGGAGCGCGCCCTGGAGCGGGCGGCGGCGGCGGACGTCGCTTGGCGCGAGGGGGAGGCGGGCCCGCTCTGCGGCGTTCCCGTCTCGCTGAAGGACATGCTCCTGACCCGGGGCGTGCCCACCACCGCCGGCAGCCGCATTCTCGCCGGCTGGGCCCCTCCCTACGACGCCACCGCCGTGGCGCGTCTCGAGGCCGCCGGCGCCGTGGTGCTGGGCAAGACGAACCAGGACGAGTTCGGCATGGGCTCTTCGAGCGAGAACAGCGCCTACGGGCCCGTGCGGCATCCGACCCTGCCGGGACGGGTGCCCGGGGGCTCGTCGGGCGGCGCCGCCGCCGCGGTGGCGGCCGGGCTCTCGGCCGCCGCCCTGGGCACCGACACCGGCGGCTCGGTCCGTCAGCCCGCCGCCTTCACCGGTCTGGTGGGAGTGAAACCGACCTACGGACGGGTGAGCCGGCACGGCGTGGTGGCCTACGGCAGCTCCCTCGACCAGGTGGGTCCGATCGCCCGCACCGCCTGGGACGCGGCTCGCCTGCTGGAGGTGATCGCCGGCCACGATCCCGCCGACTCGACCTGCTGGCCGGCGCCGCCCGGCGCCTACTGCGCGGCGGTCGAGGCGCCGGAGGGCGCCCGCGGGCTCACCCTGGGCGTGCCCCGGGAGTTCTTCGTCGCGGGGATGGAGCCGGCGGTCGAGGAGAGCGTGCGGGCGGCCGTCGCCCGTCTGGAGGAGGCCGGGGCCAGGGTGCGCCCCATCCGTCTGCCGCACACCGAGTACGCGGTGGCCGCCTACTACCTGATCGCCACCGCCGAGGCGAGCTCCAACCTGGCCCGCTACGACGGCGTCCGCTTCGGTCCCCGAGGCGGCGACGGCGAGACGCTGCTCGAGCTCTACCAGAGGAGCCGCGCCGAGGGCTTCGGGGCCGAGGTCAAGCGGCGGATCCTCCTGGGCACCTTCGTCCTCTCGGCCGGCTACTACGAGGCGTACTACCTCAAGGCGCAGAAGGTGCGCTCGTTGATCCGCCGCGACTTCGAGCTCGCCTTCGAGGAGGTGGACGCCATCCTCGCCCCGACGGCCCCCACCACCGCCTTCCGGATGGGCGAGAAGACCGGCGACCCGCTCACCATGTACCTGGCCGACATCTTCACCGTCTCCCCCAGCCTGGCCGGGGTGCCGGCGCTCTCGACCCCCTGCGGCGCCGACGCCGAGGGTGCGCCGGTCGGCCTGCAGATGATCGCGCCCTGGTTCGAGGAGGAGCGGCTGCTGCGGCTCGCCGGGGCGTGGGAGCGGGTGCGGGACGGGGGCGCGCCATGAGCTGGGAGGCGGTCATCGGGCTCGAGGTCCACGTCCAGCTCGCGACCCGGTCCAAGCTCTTCGCCCCGGTCTCGGCCACCTTCGGGGCCGAGCCCAACAGCCAGGTCACCGCCCTCTGCGCCGCCCTGCCGGGCACCCTGCCGGTGGTCAACCGCCGCGCCGTCGAGCTGGCGCTGACCGCCGGTCTCGCCGTGGACGGGGAGCTGGCTCGCACCAGCCGTTTCGCCCGCAAGCACTACTTCTATCCCGATCTGCCCAAGGGCTACCAGATCAGCCAGTACGACCGGCCCCTCTTCACCGGCGGCCGGGTCCGGTTCCCCCTGGGCGAGCGCGGCGGCTGGCGCGACTGCCGGCTCAAGCGGATCCACGTCGAGGAGGACGCCGGCAAGCTGATCCACGCCGGCGACTTCTCCCTGGTGGACCTGAACCGAGCCGGCACCCCCCTGGTCGAGATCGTCACCGAGCCCGACCTCGCCACCGGCGAGGAGGCGGGGGCGTTCCTGCGCTACCTGCGGCGGCTGCTGCGTCACCTGGAGGTCTCCGACTGCAACATGGAGGAGGGCTCGCTGCGCTGCGACGCCAACGTCTCGGTGCGCCGCGCCGGCGACTCCGCGCTCGGCACCCGGGCCGAGGTCAAGAACATGAACTCCTTCCGCTTCGTGGAGCGGGCCATCGCCGCCGAGATCGAGCGCCAGGTCGGGCGCCGGGAGAGCGGCCGGGCCGTCGTCCAGGAGACGCGGCTCTTCGACGAGGCCACCGGCGGCACCCGCGCCATGCGCGGCAAGGAGGAGGCGGACGACTATCGCTACTTCCCCGACCCGGACCTCCCGCCGCTGGTGGTGGGCGGGGAGTGGGCGGAGGCGATCCGCCGCGGCCTCCCCGAGCTGCCGGGTCCGGCGCAGGAGCGGTACGAGACCGAGCTGGGGCTGTCGCGCGACTACGCCGCCCAGCTCGCCGGGACCCGGGAGACCCTCGACTGGTTCGAGGAGGTCCTGGCGGCGGGCGCGGAAGCGGGCACGGCGGCGGCCCTGGTCGTGCAGTACCTGCTGCCCGAGGCGGGGCGGAGGGAGGTCCCGGTCTCCGAGCTCCCCCTCTCGGCCGCGACCGTGGCGGCGATCGCCGAGCGCGTCGACGACGAACGTCTGACCAAGCGGCTCGCTCGGCGGCTGATCGAGGAGTCCCTCGCGGGCGACGAGGCGCCGGCGGCGATCCTCGCCCGGCTGGAGGCGGACGCCGCGAGCGCCGCCGAGGGGCTCGCCGCGGTCGTCGAGCGGGTGCTCGCCGAGCACCCCGGCCCGGTGGCGGAGTACCGCGCCGGCAAGACCAAGACCCTGGGCTTCCTGATCGGCCGCGCCCTGGCCGCCTCGGGCGAGGGCGCCGACCCGGTGGAGGTGCGCCGGGCGCTCCTCGCGGCGCTCCGCGCCGACGGCTAGCGCGAACCCGGCTCCGCCGGATCGCCGGGCGGCGCCAGGGTCATCTCGGACCGGGCCAGGTCGAACGTCACCGCGTGGCCACGGAGGAAGCCGTGCGAGAGCAGGCCGGCGATCCGGCAGCCGAGACGGTGCTCCAGCGAAGCCGGAAAGACCCCGGCGAACCCGGGCACGTCGCGGCGGACCACCGGCCCGAGGGCGATCTCCGGCGCCACGACCGGCGTCGCCCGCACCCGGCCGCCGCCGCCCTCGCCCTCGATCTCCCCGCCGGCTCCGCCGATCCCCGCCTCGGCCAGGGTGGAGTCGGACGCCGCGAAGCCGCCGCCGGCCAGACCGGTGTCGATGAGCATCAGGCCCGGCCGGGCGCCGCCGATCCGACCCTCGGCCAGGATCAGGTGATCGCCGGCGAGCCACACGGGAACCGTCGCCGAGCCCGGCCGCACGGCGGGCGCCGCGGCGTCCGGCCGGCGCAGCACCAGGCGGCCCGCCGGGTAGTCGAGGGTGAAGACGAAGCGGGAGAGGAGGGTCGTGCCGAGGATGCCGTGGACCGTCCGCCCGCCGGCGACGGGCGCGAACCGGGCCGTGGACAGGAGCCGAACCGGCACGTTCTCCACCAGCAGCTCGCCCAGCCCCACGCCCTCCACCGCCCCCAGCTCCACCTCGGCCCGCTGGTCGCCCGCGAAGGTGCCGGTGCGGGAGCCGAAGCGCCCGGCCCCCACCGACTCGGCGAAGCCCGGGTCGAGGATCAGCTCTCCGCCGCCCGTGTCGATCAGGAAGAGAGCCGGCTCGGAGCCGTTGACCGACAGCTCGACCAGCGGCAGCGGGTCGGTCCGCACGAACGGGAGGATCGTCTCCGCGACGTCGCCCCGCACCCGGTAGGGGGGGAGCGGCGAAAGGTGGTCGAGCTGCGCCGCCCGAGCCTCCCGGCCCAGCTCCCGGGCGCGGTCGGCCGCGGCGGCGAAGTCGCCCCGCCGGTAGGCCAGGGTCAGGAGCAGGTCGAGAGTCTCCTCGCCGGGTGAGCTCTGGTGGGCCCGAGCCAGACGAGGGCCGGCCTCCGCCAGACGGTGCCGCCACAGAGCCAGCCGCCCCCCCTGCAGCAGCGCCCGCGGGTCGCCGGGCCGCTCCGCGAGAGCGGCCGCATACCCGGCCGCGGCCTCCTCGAGCCGGCCCTCGGCGAAAGCCGTCTCCGCCCGCTCGAGAGCCGGCGCCGTAGCGGCGGGCGGGGGACCGGGCCGGAGAAGCGAGGCGACCGCGGTGGCCGCGACGAGCACGGGCGGCGCGCGGCGGAGTGTCGAGCGATGGATCATGGCTTCTCGCCTCCTCCCGCGATGAAGGTCCGGGGCGGTGCGGGCGCCCCCTCTGCCAGAACGCTCGGCCCGGCCGGCCGGTTCCTACCGGGGTGGCTGGATCCTCGTCTTCCGCCGGCTGGCGACTCCCGCGAGCCGCCCACGGTTCTTCGGCAGGCGCATCCCGCGGCGACCGTCAGCGCCAGTGGAGACGCGCTCCCAGGCGCCAGATCCGCGGCGACAGGGTCCCCAGGACGTAGTTCGCGGTCCTCGTGCCCAGGTCCACGTTCCGCTCGAGCACGTAGCCCTCGTTGAAGACGTTGAAGAGGTCGGCGCTCAACGTCAGCGACAGGTCGTCGCGCAGCTCGAGCTCCTTCTCGACCCGCAGATCGGTGGTGACCACGTCGTCGTAGCGGAAGTCGCCCAACTGCTCGACCGCGAGCGCCCGCACCCGGCCACTGCCCGGCACCGGGCGGGAGACGACGTAGGGGATCGGGTAGCCCTCGCGGCCGTAGACGTTCCCCGCCACGGTGAAGCCCCACGGCTTCTCCGAAGCAACCTCGTAGAGGCCCGTGACGCTGAACGACCAACCGCTCTCGATCACCTGGGCCTGGTTGAAGCCGACGAAGGAGAGGCCGAAGAGCTCGCCGTCCCGGTCGCCGCCGGTGCGGGTGGGATCGTCGAAGGCGGCGAATCCGGGCGGCACGTCCCACTCGGGAGTGCCGAAGTTCAGGTAGCCGTCGAGCATCCAGCCGTTCGAGAGCCGCTTGGCCACGGTCAGCGCGAGGCCCTGGTACTCCACCTCGCGATCGCCGTTGGTGAGCAGGCTGCCACCGGTGAAGGACAGTCCGTCGACCAGCCGGAAGTACTCGACCGCGAAGGGACCGCCGCCCGGCTGCTCGACCATCACGGTGGTGAACGGCACGAAGTCGGTCGCGACCGCCACCCGCTCCTCGCCGGTGGCCAGGTCACGAACGAAGGAGCGGCCCTCCAAGATGTCCGATCGCCGCCGCCAGGTCAGATGCGCACCCACCACCAGCTCGGGGCGGACCGCGTGCTCGACGGCCAGGATCCACTCGTCGGTGATCTCCGGATCGAGCCCCGGGTCGTTTCGGTTGGGTGTCTCGAGCGCCGTGGGGTCGGCCGGATCGAAGCCGCCGAAGCCGACGAGCTGGATCACCGGCTCCGCCGGCCCGGCCCAGCGGTCGTCGAGATCCAGGTCCGCGAAGAGGAACGTGGCGTAGGAGATACCGACCGGGTTCACCCGCTCGACGACGCCGGTGGAGAGGGCTCCTGCGAAGCGGGAGAAGCTCGCCCTGAGCAGCGTCTGCCGATCCTCTCCCAGGGCCACCGTCGCACCGATCCGCGGCGAGACGCTCTCCCAGTCGATGGTCTCGTCGCCCGGAAAGTCGAGCGCCGCCAGGAGCTCGGGGAAGGCCGTGTTGGCTCTCACCGAGGCCGGCTCGTTGTTGCCCTCCTGCAGGTCGTAGCGCAAGCCACCGTTCACCGTCCACCGGCCGCGGGTGACCGTGTCCTGGATCCAGAGCGAGGTGTACTCGAGCACCACCGGCGCCGCCGGCGAGCGCTGGAGGATGAAGACACCCAGACCGTCTGGGAGGCCCAGGTTGCTGCCCGCGAAGTTGATCAGATCGCGTCCTCCGGGGATCTCCTCGGCGGTCTCCACCTCGAACTCCCGGAGCCGGCTCCCGACCTTGATCTCGTGGCTGGTCTCCCGCGCGCCGAAGAAGGCGGAGCCCTCCAGCAGGAGCTGCTCCGACGGGCGCTGGCTGGACAGGGCGCGGAACGAGCCCTCGACCACGCCGTCGTCGTTCAGGAGCGGCTCCGGCGCCGCCGCGCAGCTCCCGGCGGTGATGCAGGCGATCGGCGTCAGCGAGAAGCCCCCGCCGACCTCGGAGTACGAGCCGCTCAAGAAGAGCCGGGAGGAGAAGAGGTGGGTGTCCTCCACCTTGAGCAGATCGCTGGGCCCGCGCTGGTTCTCCAGCGCCTCCGGGGCCCGCAGCGGGCCGCCACCGCGGTTGGGCACCCGCTTGTCGGTCGTGGTCCAGCTCACCAGCGCCGAGTTGGCTGCGCTCACCTGCGCGTTGAGCTTCGCCCCCACGCTCTCGACGGTCGTCTCCTGCTCTTGGCCCCCGATGTTGCGCTCGAGGCTCACGTTCTCCCCGTACGACGTCCAGAAGAAGAGGCGGTCGCGCAGGATCGGCCCGCCGATCTCGAAGCCGTAGTTCTCGATGCTCTCCACCGAGTCGGTGGAGACCTGGCCCTGCCCTGGCGGGAAGTCGCCCGGGTCCACCCCGGAGCTCGACTGCTGGAAGAAGAGCAGGTCGTCCTCGGTGGCCAGGTACCGAGCCGAGCCGCGGAGCTCGTTGGTGCCGCGCCGGGTGACCAGGTTGATCGACACCCCGGCCTTGGCCTTGGTGATCTCGTTGCCGCCGGTGGAGATCTCGACCTGGGCGAACTGGTCCAGGTCGAAGTAGCTCGACGGATTGCCGCCCTCGCCGGCCTGGTCGGTGACCTCGACACCATCCGTCAGCCACTCGTTCTCGGAGAAGCCCACGGCGGGGGCGGCGAAGGCGCTCTGGGTCGAGACGCTGCCGCCCACGGCGATCCGGTCCACGAGGACTCCGGGCGACTGGTTCAGTAGCGACCAGGGGTCGTAGGCGTTGGGCACCGTCTCGATCCCTTCCCGCCCGAGGATCTTGCCGACCGCGACCTTGCGCTCGTCGAGGGCCGGGGGCTGCCCGGAGACCGTGATCCGATCCTCGACCGCAGGGCTCATCTGGACTTCCAGGGTCGTGCTGCGCCCGGCGCGGATCTCGACCCGGGGGTACTCGACGGTGGAGAAACCGTCCAGGGAGGCCTCGAACGACCACTCTCCCGGCTCGAGGCCCGGGAAGCGCACCCTGCCCTGCCCGTCGGAGAGCTGTGCCAGGCTCTCGCCGAGACCGGAGAGCCGGGCGGCGACCCCGGGCAGGGGGGCGTCTTCGGCGTCGGTCACGGTGGCGTAGAGGGCGCCCGTGGCGTTCTGCGCCGCCGCGCCGGCCGAGAGGCCGAGCGTCGTGACAGACAGCAGAACGACGAGGAAGTGCGCAGTGGGCTTCATCGGCTTCTCTCCCGTCATTCCGCCCTGTTCAAAAGGAACCGGCCGGACGGGTTACAACGATTCGGATCGGATCGTGGACGCCGGGCCGACCCTAACACGGGCCCGGCGGCGGGCCTTCCGCTCACCACGACGGCGGCGACTCGCTCCATCCGGGGAAGGGCCCCCACTCCAGGGTCCACCCCGTCGGGTCCTCCGGGCTCTCCACCAGCCGCAGATTCGTCTGCGCCTCGAGGAGATCCACCAGCTCCTCTTTCAGCAAGGCGTGAGTGGGCGTCCGATCGACGTCGGGCAGCGGCCAGAAGCGGAGCTCCCCGCCGCCCGAGGTGACCACCCACCGGCCCAGGGGGTCGACGGCGATCCCGCGCACCCGGTCGGCCTGCCGAAACAGGAGATGCGGCTCGCCGCCGTCGGCCCGGCCGACCCGGACGATGCGGTCGTCACCGGCGCTTGCCACGATCCTCCCCTCCGGCCCCAGCGCCGCCGCCGCCACCTGGTCGCCGTGGGAGGCCAACGCGACGGTCTCACCGCTCTCGAGATCGAGCCAGACCAGCTTGCGGGTGTTCGCCTCGTCGTCGTGCAGACGCATCAGCACGCGGCGTCCCTCGGCGTCCGGCCAGAACTCACCCACCGCGCCCTCGTAGACCCGCTCCCTCTCGTCGCTCTCGAACGACCACCGCCAGAGCCCGCTGGCGGTGCTCGCCCAGAGCACGTCGTTCTCCGGCGTGAAGGCCGTGCAGCAGTGGGCGATGGCCTCCTCCGGAGCCAGGGTGGCGACCAGCTCGCGCCGGTCGAGGTCCCAGACCTTGACCCGGTTCTCGTTCTCGAGGAACTGGCCCCCGCTCGCGGCCCCCCAGCGCCCGTCCGAGCTCGAGGAGACGAAGCTCTGATCCTCGAAGCCGTCGGGCAGGGGCTCCGCGGAGCCGTCCTCGAGCGAGAGCAGTAGCGGCCCCGGGCTGAAGAACCGGTGCCCGACGAGCGCCCGCCTCCCGTCCGGAGCGACGGCCAGGCCCGTGAAGGTGCCTCGCGTGCGGCGGCGCCAGACCTCCGTCCGCACGCCGCTCTCCTCGAAGTCCCACATCTCGATCGTCCTCGCGCCCTCCTCCCCGACTCTCGTCGTGAGGAGCCAGCGGCCGCTCGGGTCGAACACCGGCGAGCCGGCGGACCGCTCGACGACGAACGGGTAGGGCCGCTCGAGGGACCAGAGGAACGTGCCGACGTTGGCCCCGACCAGCCAGCGTCCCTTGCTGTCGAATCCGATCCCACGAACCGCGGCGCTCGTTCTCGTCTCGAGATCGACCGGCTGGGCGTCGGCCGGGGCGTCGAGGCGGGCCCAGCGGACGCCGGTCCCACTCAAGGCCACGTGCCGCCGGCCCGGGTCGACCGCGAGCCCCCAGTCGCTCAGGCGGTGGCTCCCCAGCTCTCGCAGACGGCGAGTCTCGGACCCTGCCGAGCCGACCCAGAGCCGAACGGCTCCCGGCGCCTCGGGATCCTCGACGCCGACGACCAGGGTGGAGCCGTCCCCTCCCAAGCTGGCCTCCCCACTCCCTGGCGGTCCCTGCACCGTCTGCGGCGACTGCCCCGAGGAGGGGTCCCAGACCCGGACCTCACCGCTCTCCGACCGGGTCACCAGCAGGTCCGTGCCCGGGGGGCCGGGTTGAAGAGAGCTCAGGCCGTCGTGACGCCCCAGGGCGCGCGCGGACTGCAGCCGCCCGTCGACCAGGGGATGGAGCACGATCTCGCCGCCCCTCGTGGTGGCGACCCACCGTCCGGACCCCGACACGGCGACACGCTCCGTCTCCTGCCGCCCGATCGCCTCGATCACCCCGGCGGATCTCGTTCCGGCGCCTCCCAACCCGTAGGACCGCACCTCCCCGTCCGGCAGGAGGACGACGAGCTCGGAGCGCCCGGCATCCCAGCCGAAGTGGTCGGCCTGACTCGGCCACATCGGGATGTCGAAGGCGCGCGCAACCGCGTGGCCGGCCTCCGCCGACCAGACGCCGTAGTCGAACACGTACCCCGCGGGCCCGGCGCCCTGACGGAACGACCTCGTCAGGAACAGGTCCGCCGACAGCCAGGCGAGGAGACCGGCGCCTCCCTGGTCGTAGATCCGCTCCAAGAGACGGCTGGCGCCATCGTTGGAGATGAGGCGGACCTTGGGCTGCTCGGCGGCATCGGGGCTACGGACCAACCGACCCTGGCCCAGCCACCGGTCGTCGGGGCTGAACAGGGTCCCCAGGGCCCCCTCCGGCACGACCTGCCAAGCCGGCGGGCCCTGCCAGAGGGCCTCCAGAGCGAGCTGCCGTGCCTCGCGGCTGTCGGAGACCGCGATCGAGCGGGTGGCGTAGGCCAAGGTGGCGGTCGAGTACTCCTCGAGCTGGAGCTGCCCGAGAGCGAGCAGCTTCTGGGCCTCCGCCCGCTTCGCCTCGGCGACGGCCTGACGCCAGAAACCGCCCACCACCGCGAGCACGGCGAGAAGCACGACGAAGGCAACACCGACCGCAAGACGGCGCTGGCGCTTGCGCCGCTCCGCCCGGGCCTTCATGGCGCGGGCGAACTCCTCCTCCTCGGCGGTGAGCCCGCCGGGGTAGCGCTCGCGCCAGAGCTCGTACTCCTTGAAGGAGGTGCCGGTCCACAGCAGGTCGTCCGGCTTGTCGCGCTCGCGCCACCGCTGGGCGGTCTGACGCAGGTCGTCGCGCAGCTGCGCCCCCTCGGCGTCCTGGGTCCGCCAGCGCACCAGCCGCGGCCACTTCGCCAAGAGCGACTCGTGGACGACCTCGAGCCGCCGCGAGGCGGGCCGATCCTCGGTCTCGGCCTCCTCGTAGGTCGTCAACAGGCGCGCGTCGACCAAGGCGTCGAGGACCCCGGCCGCCGCCTCCGCCTCGTC
>JAWWBN010000032.1:0-24589 GCA_033720955.1 Thermoanaerobaculia bacterium
CACAGGTGGGCGCTGACGCGGGGGGTGCCCAAGAGCTTCTTCGCCGGCGAGCCCGCCACCCCCGGCTGGGTGCAGGAGCTCGCCGGCGTCGAAGAGTAGACCCGCGCCGCCGGGAGGGCGGGCGCGCCGGGCGGCGCGCCGGCGCCTAGGGCACCAGGCCGCGCCCGCGCGTCCACGGCACGCCGGCCGCGTCGAGATCGGCCTCGAGCGCCGGGAGCTCGACCTCGATGAGCTGTCGGAGCTCCTCGCGCAGCTCCTCGTACTGCTCGGCGGCGATCTCGATCTGGCGTTGGTGGGTGGGAGTCGGGCCGTAGGTCGAGAGGAAGTTGCCCAGGAAGGCCACCCCCACCCGGCGCTCGAGCGACACGGGGCCCGGGTCGTTGGCGAACTCGCGGCTCTCGACCCCCGCCACGGTGTCGTGCAGGGCCTGGAAGCGGGCTTCGAGCGCCCGCGCCCGGTCGTCGAGCTCGGTGCCGGCCGCGGTGGAGCGCATGAGCGCCGCCTGGATCGCCTCGGTGCGCTCCACGCCGTCGTCGATCACCTGGTGGGCGGTCGAGACCTTCTGGTTGAGCGCCGCCACCCGGCGCAGGAAGGAGGCCACCTCCGAGGGCGCCGCGCCGGGGTAGCCGCGGCTCTCCCGCAGCGGCTCGACCTCGAAGCGCTCCGGACCGGCGAGCTCCGTGACGACGCCGTCCACGCGCTGGGCGACCGCCACCGAGTAGCGGCCGGGAGGCGCGAGGACCCCGCCGCCGTCGCTGTCGCCGTCGTCGCCGGTCTGCGGCGACAGATCGGGGTCACGCAGATCCCAGGCCACCCGGTGGAAGCCGGCGCCGCTGGGCCCGGTGAGCCGCCGGACCACGTTGCCCTCGGCGTCGGTCACCGTGAGCAGGATCGCCGGATCCTCCTCCAGCTCCTCCTTCCTGATCTCCTCCCACCCCGGGTACGGCGTGTCCTCGCCGGCCTCGATCTTCTCCTCCTCGGCCTCGGTGCGCTTCCCCTTGCGGGTCTGGAGGGCGTCCTTCAGGTAGTACGTGAAGACCGCCCCGAACGGCGGGTTGGGGGCGGTGAAGAAGGCGGCTCCCTGCGACGCCTTCTCCCCGCCTCCCAGGGTGCGCCGCTGGACATACCAGTGGGCGTCGGCGACCGGGAAGAGGATCGCCCTCTCGTTGGCGAGCCGCTCCTCGGAGACCATCCGGAGCGGCGTGTAGTCGTCGAGGACGTAGAAGCCGCGGCCGAAGGTGGCTCCCACCAGGTCGTTCTCCCGCTTCTGGATGGCCAGGTCGCGGAAGGGGATGTTGGGCACGCCGCCCTCGAGCTCGATCCATTTTCCGCCGCCATCGACGGTGAAGAAGACGCCGTGCTCGGTACCGGCGAAGAGCAGGCCGGGCTTCTCGTGATCCTGCACCACCCTCCACACGAGATGCCGCTCCGGCAGGTCGCCGGCGATGGAGGTCCAGGTGCGCCCGCGGTCGGCGCTCTTGTACAGGTAGGGAGAGAAGTCACCCATCTTGTGCTGGTCCACCGCCGCGTAGACGGTGTTCCTGTCGTGCAGGTCGGCCTTCAGGTCGTTGACGAAGAACTCGGCGGCGACGCCGGGGAGAGAGTCCACCCGGCGCCAGGTCGCGCCGCCGTCCTCGGTGACCTGGATCAGGCCGTCGTCGGTGCCCGCGTAGAGCAGGTTCTCGTCGAAGGGCGACTCGGCCAGCGAGGTGACGGTGGCGTACTTGGACATCGCGTAGAGATCCCAGATCGCCTCGTAGCTCTGCACCCGCCCCATCATGGGCAGCAGCAGGCGGTCGCGGCCGCGGGAGAGGTCGCCCGAGATCGGCGTCCAACTGTCGCCCCGGTCGTCACTGCGCCACACCCGCTGGCTGGCGAAGTAGAGCCGCGCCGGGTCGTGGGCGCTGATCAGGATGGGCGCGTCCCAGTTGAACCGCTCGCTCTCCTCGCCCTTCTCCGGCTGGGGCTGGATGTAGACCATCTCGCCGGTGGCCCGGTCCCAGCGGGTGAGATTGCCCTCCTGCCACTCGGAGTAGACGATGTTGGGGTCGGTCGGGTCGATCGCCGGCTGGTGGCCGTCGCCGAAGAGGGTGATCTGCCAGTCGGAGTTGCGGATGCCGTGGACGTTGTCGGTCTGGGAGGGGCCGTACTGGGTGTTGTTGTCCTGGGTGCCCCCCACGACGTGGTAGAACGGCTCGTCGTAGTCCACCGCCACCTTGTAGAACTGGGTCACCGGCAGGTTGGCCACGAACTTCCAGCTCGCCCCGAGGTCCCAGCTCTCGTAGAGCCCCCCGTCGGTGCCGACCAGCAGGTAGTCGGGGTCGTTCGGATCGAACGCCATGGCGTGGCTGTCGCCGTGCTTGTGCTCCTCGGGCATGCGGCGGAAGCTCTTGCCGCCGTCCACCGTGTACCGCATGCGGGCGTCCATCTGGTAGACGCGGTCGAAGTGGTGCGGGGAGGCGAAGATCTCCTGGTAGTAGTGGGGGCCGGTGCCGCCGGAGATGTACTCCTCGCCCTTCTCCCAGCTCTCGCCGCCGTCGGCGGAGCGGTAGAAGCCGCCCTCGCGGTGGGCCAGCTCGACGGTCGCGTAGACGACGTCGGGATCGATGGGCGAGATGGCCAGGCCGATCTTGCCCTTGTCCTGGCCCGGAATGCCGTTGGTCAGCTCGCGCCAGGTGGCGCCGCCGTCGGTCGACTTGTGGATGCCGGAGCCGGGGCCGCCGTTGATCAGCGCCGCCACGTTGCGGTAGCGCTCGTGGGTGGCGGCGTACAGCACGTCCGGGTCCCGCGGGTCCATGTGCACCTCGTTGACACCCACGTACTCCCCCTCGCCGAGGATCTTGGTCCACGTCGCGCCGCCGTCGGTGGTCTTGTAGAGCCCGCGGTCGCCCCCCTTCGACCAGAGCGGCCCCTGCGCCGCCACGTAGACCACGTCGGAATCGTCCGGATGCACCACGATGTTGCCGATGTGCTCCGACTTCTCGAGACCCATCCTCTCCCAGCTCGCGCCGCCGTCGCGGCTGCGGTAGACGCCGTCGCCGTAGCCCACGTGCCGGCCGCCCACGTTCTCCCCCGTGCCCACCCAGATCGTGTCGGGGTTCGACGGGTCGATGGTGACGCAGCCGATGGAATAGGAGCCCTCGCCGTCGAAGATCGGCGTCCAGGTGGTGGCGGCGTTCTCGGTCTTCCAGACCCCGCCGCTGCCCACCGCCACGTACCAGACGCTCTGGTCCTCGGGGTGGATGGCGACGTCGGCGATCCGCCCCGACATGAGGGCCGGGCCGATCCCCCGCAGCTCGAGCCCGGCAAAGGTGCCCGCCTGCATCTTGGAGGTGTCCTTCTCCTCCTTCGGCGCGTCCTCCTTCTTCTTCTTCGCCTCGACGGCGAATCCGGGGACGAGGGCGACGAGCAGGGCGACGAGCAGAGGACGGAGGAGCTTCATCGGCGGTCTCCTGTAGAGGGGTCGTTCGGGGGCGAGGCGTGATTGTATCGACGCCGCTCGATGACATTGCGCCGACGCTTCGTCTCTGCTACCTTCACCCGCAATCGAGATCCCATTCCATCCGGACGGCCGAGGGCGGCCCGTCCCCAACAATCGGAGGGCAGATGTTGCGAAGAGCTGTTTTCTACACACTCGCGATCGCGCTGTGCCTGACCGCCGTGCCAGCGGTGGCGTCGACCTTCGTGGCGATGTCTCCCAGGGAGCTGGTGGCCGGCTCGGACGCGATCATCCAGGGCCGGGTCATCGGCCAGCAGAGCTCGTGGAGCCACGATGGCAGGATCGTCGTCACCGAGGTGACCGTCAAGGTGCGCGACGTGCTGGCGGGCCAGGCGCCGGACGTCGTCAAGGTGCAGGTTCCCGGCGGCCGCGTCGGCGACTACTCCATGGTGGCCACCGGCTTCCCCACCTTCAAGGACCGCGAGAAGGTGATCCTGTTCGTCTCCTTCGAGGGCGCGAGCACCGGCCGCGTGGTGGGGCATCAGCTCGGCCACTGGGAGGTGGTCGAGCGTCTCGACGGCGTCAAGATGGCCGTCCCGCGCACCGAGGACGGCGCCTCCTTCTTCGACCGCTCGGGTCGGCTGACGCCTGAGCCCGAGAGCGTCCCGCTCGCCGACTTCAAGCGCGGAATCCGTCGGATCGAGCGCGACACCATCCACCGGTAGCGGTAGGAGGAAGATGAGATGAGAAAGATCCGGAGCTCCAGAATCCTCCTCGCGGCGGCGGTGGTGTCGTTTCTCGCCACCTCGCTCTTCGCCTACGCCCTCCTCAACCCGCGTCGCGTCTGGCGCGAGACGCCGGTGACCTACATCGTCGACGACCGGGGCCAGGCAAGTATCGACGAGCCCGACCACGGCCTGTCGGCGACCATCAACGCCATCAACTCCCAGGACGCCTGGAACGGCGCCGGAGCCGGCGACGTGGTCAACGCCGTGGCGGGCGACATCAGCGGCTTCCAGCTCGGCGACAACATCCCGATGCTGAACTTCACCGACCCCACCGGCCAGTGCTCGGGCAACTGCCTGGCGGCCACCTTTACCGGCTTCTACAGCCGTCGGGGCAGGAACGTCTTCATCGACGACGCCGACATCGTGACCAACACCGCCTACGACTGGACGTCGGAGAGCGAGACGGGCGGCTGCAGCGGCGAGTTCTTCATCGAGGGCGTCCAGGTGCACGAGATCGGTCACGGTCTCGGCCTGGGTCACACCAACGTGACCGGGGCGACGATGTACCCGTCGGTCTCCTCGTGCAACAACGGTCCGGCAACCACCGAGGCCGACGACGAGGCCGGCATCTGCGACCTCTACGGCTGTGGTGGCGGCGGCTGCGACCTCGGCCAGAAGGGCGACTCCTGCAGCGCCGACAACCAGTGCTGCTCGGGCAAGTGCCGGGGCGGCGCCTGCCGGTAACCCGCGCGCACTCTCATGATCCTTCGGCCCCTCCTCCGGGAGGGGCTTTTTGCTTTCCGGGCACGGGAGGCCGCGCGACGGCTCGCGGCGTCGAGCCGTCGCTCACGAACCGGGGCGCCGGCCGGGCGCCCTACAGGCTGCGCTTGGTGCGGCGCATCTGGCGCCACTCGCGGCGCTCGCGGTGGGTGCGCCGCTCCCAGCGGTCGCCGGAGTCGCTCTCGCGGTCGCCCCGCCCTTCCCGGCCGTCGCCGTCGAGATCGTCCGAGTCGTCGTCCTCGTCCGGCTCGGGCCGGGCTCGCCGCCGCGGCCGCTCGCCCCGCCGCCGCTCGCGCTCCTCGGCCAGCCGCACGGTCAGGGGACGGCCGCCGAGAGTCCGGCCGTCGAAGACCCGCGTCGCCATCTCGGCCTGCACCTCGGAGGCAAACTCCACGAAGGCGAAGCCGCGCGGGCGGCCGGTCTCCCGGTCGACCGGGATCGAGACGCTGCGGATCTCTCCCCCCTCGGAGAGAAAGCGCTCCAACTGCGCCGCCGTCGTGTGATAGCTCAAGTTCCCAACGAACACCTTCGCGGACATCGATCGTCTCCCTGAAAGATCCTCGAAAAAGCTTGGCCCGCGGAGCAGCCGATGTCAATGTTTTTCTGACCCGCGCCCTCGCCCCGCCGCCTCTGGACCGCGACCTGCATCCCTCTCCCCGCGACGCGGTTTCCGCTTCGGCCCCCGCCGTGTCCAAATAGCGTGAGTCTCCCGCGGATGGCCCAAACGACCCAGCCCACCTCTCCCGACCGCGACCCGCGCGACGAGCTCCAGCTCCTCGCCGCCTACCGCGACGGAGACCGGGAGGCGGCGGAGGTCCTCGTGGACCGCACCTACGGGCTGGTCTTCGCCGCCCTCTTCCGGCTCACCGGGGGCGACGAGGATCTCACCGCCGATCTGACCCAGGAGGCCTACCGGCGCGCCTGGCAGGCTCTGCCCCGCTTCCGGGGGCGCTCCCGCGTCTCCACCTGGCTCTACAGGATCGCCTACACGACCTTCCTCAATCACGTGCGCCGGCCCCGGGCGGTGCAGCCGCCCGAGGTGGCGCCGGAGCCCGCAGACCCCGCACCGGACCCCCAGGAGCGGGCCGCGACCGCGTCCGCGCAGCGCAGGCTGCGCCGGGCGGTGCTCGATCTCCCAGACGACCTTCGCTTCCCGGTCACGGCCCGCTTCTGGGGGGAGGTGCCGGTGCGGGAGATCGCCCGTCAGGAGGGGCTCACCCCGCAGGCGGTGAACAAGAGACTCCGCAAAGCCATGCGACGACTGGCCGACACGCTCCAGGAGGACACACCATGAAGAAGCTCGGCCCCGATCAGATCGAGAAGCGCCTCGCTCCGCGTCCGGCGCCGCCGCCCCCCGAGGGGCTGGCGGAGCGGATCAAGGAAGAGATCCCGGAGGCGGCCCCGCGCTCCGTCCCCTCGCCTCCGCGCCGGCGTCAGCGCTGGCTGATCGCCGCCACCCTCTTCGTGGCCGCCGGCGCGGCGGTGCTGGTCTACCGCGCCGGCCGCGAGGTCGCGCTGACTCCCGCGACAGCGCTCGACGGGGAGGAGCCGGCGCAGGCCGGCAGCGAGGCCACCGTCGAGCGGCGCCAGCCCGCTCCCGGCGAGCCGCTCGCCGGGAGTCCCGCGGCCGCGGACCGGCGGCTCCGCAAAGAGGTCGAGGCCGACACGCCGACGCCCATCGCCACGACCGAGCCCGAGCCCGAAGCCGCCGAGCGGGACGACCTCCTCGCCCTGGGCTACGTGGACGCGGAGAACCGCCACGTCGACGCCCCGGCGACCCCCGCCGAGCGGCAGGCGCTCGCCGACGAGCGGCGCCGGCTCGAGGCCACGACGGGGGGGGCGGCCGGAGAGCGGGGCCGCAAGGTGCCCATCCCCGACCCCGCCCCGGACGTCGAAGAGAGCATCGTGATCGCCGCGCCGCCGCGCCCGAACCGGGCGGAGCTCGCCAAGCCGCCGGCCCGCCGCCTCAGCGAGAGCCGGGCGGAGTCGGCGGTCGTCGTCGAGCCCCGGCCGGCGCCGGCCCCGCCCCCGCCCTCCACCGGCGGCACGGCGGAGCCCAACGACCAGCCCTACGGCGACGTCTTCTTCGAGGGCTACGGCACCAACCCCTTCGTCGACACCGAGGACGACCCCCTCTCGACCTTCGGGCTGGACGTGGACACCGGCTCCTACACGGTGATCCGCCGCTATCTGAGCGACGGTCATCTGCCGCCCCGCGACGCGGTGCGGGTGGAGGAGATGATCAACTTCTTCGACTACGGCGACCCGGCCCCCCGCCGCGGCGACTTCCGGGTCGCCGCCCAGGCCGGACCCGCGCCCTTCGCCGGCGGCCCGCGCTACCGGCTGGTGCGCTTCGGCGTCAAGGCGCGGGAGATCGAAGACCGCGACCGCAGGCCCGCCACTCTGATCTTCGTGGTGGACGTGTCCGGCTCCATGAACCGCGAGAACCGGCTGGGGCTGGTCCAGCGGAGCCTTCTCCTGCTGCTCGATCGGCTGCGCTCCGACGACCAAGTGGGGCTGGTGGTCTACGGCAGCGCCGGCCAGGTGCTGCTCGAGCCCACGGGCGACCTCGAGGCGATCCGGGCCGCCATCGGCAGGCTCGCCGCCGGCGGCTCGACCAACGCCGAGGAGGGGCTGGCGCTGGCCTACGACGTGGCCCGCCGCCACTTCCGCGAGGGCGCCCTCCATCGCCTGATCCTCTGCTCCGACGGCGTGGCCAACGTCGGCCGCACCGGCCCGGACTCCATCCTGGAGCGGATCGAGAGAGAGGGCCGCGACGGGATCGAGCTCACCACGGTGGGCTTCGGGATGGGCAACTACAACGACGTGCTCATGGAGCAGCTCGCCGACCGGGGCAACGGCCGCTACGCCTACGTGGACGGGCTGGCCGAGGCGCGCCGGATCTTCGTGGAGAACCTGACCGGCACCCTGGAGACCGTGGCCGCCGACGCCAAGGTGCAGGTCGAGTTCGACCCGGCGGTGGTGACCCGCTACCGGCTGCTCGGCTACGAGAACCGCGACGTGGCCGACGAGCGCTTCCGCGACGACACCGTGGACGCCGGCGAGATCGGCGCCGGGCACGGGGTGACGGCGCTCTACGAGGTCAAGCTCGCCGAGGAGGTGCGGCGGCGCGACATCCTGGCCACCCTGCGGCTGCGCTGGCGCTCGGTCGCCTCCGGCCGGGTGGAGGAGACCGAGCACGCGATCCGGGTGGGCGAGATCGCCGCGAGCTGGGAGCAGGCGCCGCGGGAGCTCAAGCTGGCCGCGGTGGTAGCCGAGCTGGGGGAGATCCTCAAGGGCTCCTACTGGGCGCGGGAGGGCGACCTCGACGACCTCTTCGCCCGGGCGCAGCGGCTGGCGGCCGTCGAGTACGAGGGCGACCTGGCCGTGGCCGAGCTGGCCGCCCTGGTCGGCCGCGCCGCCCGCCTCCGGTAGCGCCGTCCGCCGGGGCCGAGACGGGCTTCGCGCCCGCGCCGTCTTCGGCGTGCGCCGCTCTCAGGGGCAGGTGGCGAAGGCCCGGGTGTCCACGACCGCATCCGCCGGCTGGCCCAGGGGATTGGAGAACTCCCGGGACCGGTTGGTCACCGTGTCGGTCACCGTGACGTTGAACTCCACGTTGGTGGTCGCCGCGTAGAAGACCCAGAAGTGGTCGTTGAAGTTGCAGCCGTCGAGGACCTTGAGCAGCAGCTCGGTGTTGTCGGGGTTGAAGAAGAAGAAGGTCCCCGAGTCGTCCGTGCGCGGAAAGCCGATGCCCGTGCCCGTCCGCCCCTCGAAGTCGCGCCACTCCACCTCTACCCGGAAGCGGTCGTCATTGAGGCAGAGGGTGCCGCTGTCGAAGCAGTCGGCCGAGGCTCCGGGCCGCACGAGCTCCGCCGCCGTCTCCGTGGAGGGGGTGAGCCCCTCGGGCAGCTTGAGATTGCGCAGGAACTCCCAGTTGACCAGAAAGAAGTCGCAGTTCAGGTTGGCCGGCACCCTTCGCGTGTAGACCAGGGCGCCGGTGTCCTCCTCGCCGCGCACGGTGCGGCTGCCGAGATCCCGCCGTCCCGTCGGAGTCAGGCACTCGAGCGAGACCCGACCCCTCGACTTCTTCGTCTTGCGGACGCCGAAGAGGCCCGGGTCGAGCGGAAAGAGGTTCACCACGGAGGTCACCCTGATGTCCTCGTCGGCATCGGGGATGAAGAGCTGGTGGTTGACCGGCGGCAGGTCCCGCATGCGGGTGTCCTCCTGCAGCTTCTCGGTGGTGCCGGTCGTCGTCACCGGGTTCCTCGCCGCGGCCGGCGCCGCCAGGGTGAGGAGCGTCAGCGCCGCCGTGAAGCTCGCGCGTCGGGTCATGGTCGATCTCCCTTCTGTCGGATCGTCGTGATCCGCCGAGTCTACCGAACCCCTACTCGAAGAGCCCGAGCTGCTGGCCGCCCGGCCGGCGGAAGGCGGCGGCCGACAGCTCGGGCGTCCGGCGGGGCATCCCGTGCCGCCGGCAGGAGGAGGTCCACAGGGACCGGATCTGCTCGGCGAAGGGGCCCTCGCCGCGAAAGCGCACCCCGTACCGCGAGTCGTTCAGCCGGCCGCCGCGCAGCGAGCGGATCCGGGAGAGAACCTTGCCGCGGCGGTCCGGGTAGTAGGTCTCGAGCCAGCTCTCGAGCAGCCCCGCCACCGCGCCGGGCAGCCGCAGCACCATGCACCCCACGGCGACCGCGCCCGCCTCGGCGGCCGCCTCGACCAGGGCGGGGATCTCGTGATCCGTCAGGCCCGGGAGTACCGGCGCGATCAGCACTCCGGCCGGCACGCCGGCCCGGTTCAGCTCCGCCACCGCCTCCAGGCGCTTGCGGGGGTGGGAGGTCCGCGGCTCCATCCGCCGCGCCAGCTCCGGGTCGAGGGTGGTCACCGACAGAAGGACCGAGGCCGCCCGGTGCCGCGCCAGCCGGCCGAGCAGGTCGGCGTCCCGGGTCACCAGGTGGTTCTTGGTCACCACCGAGACCGGGTTGCGGCACGCGGCCAGCACCTCCAGGCAGCCGCGCGTCAGGCCCAGCTTGCGCTCGATCGGCTGGTAGGGATCGGTCACCCCGGAGAGGCCCAGAACCCGCGGCCGCCACGACGGCCGGGCCAGCTCCCGCTCCAGGAGCGCCGGAGCCTCCTCTTTGACCAGGATCCGGGTCTCGAAGTCGAGCCCGGCCGAGAACCCCAGGTACTCGTGGGTGGGCCTCGCGTAGCAGTAGACGCAGCCGTGCTCGCAGCCGCGGTAGGGGTTGATGGAGGCGTCGAACGGCACGTCCGGGCTGTCGTTGCGGGCGATGATCGTCCGCGTATCGTCGCTCAGGTACTCCGTCGCCACCTTCTCGGGGCCCGGCCCGTCGAGCTCGATCTCGATCCGGTGGAAGCGGCTGGCGGGGTTGCCGGAGGCGG
This sequence comes from Thermoanaerobaculia bacterium, assembly GCA_033720955.1. Lineage (GTDB taxonomy): Bacteria > Acidobacteriota > Thermoanaerobaculia > Multivoradales > JAHEKO01 > JAWWBN01. The sequence goes on from JAWWBN010000032.1 coordinate 10,348, forward strand.
CTCGGCCGCGGGGCGGGGCGGGGCTCATGTCCACGAGTTTACGCCCTGTTTGCGCTCCGGCCAAGGGGCGCCGTCACGGCCCCCTGCGCCTCCGGTATCTTTACGACCATGATGAGACGATCCGCCCTGTCCCCCGCCCTCCTCGCAGGCGCCCTGCTCGCGATCCCCGCACTGGCCGCCACCGAGCCGGTCCCCGCGCCCCCCGACGTGGCGGCGCCCCCCGCCGACGCCGAGGTGACGGAGTCGGGGCTCGCCAGCAAGGTGCTCCGGCCGGGCACCGGGACCGAGCACCCCGGGCCGGCGGACCTGGTCGAGGTCCACTACACGGGCTGGACCACCGACGGGGAGATGTTCGACAGCTCGGTGGTGCGGGGCGAGCCGGCCGGCTTCCCGCTCGACCGGGTGATCGCCGGCTGGTCGGAAGGCGTCCAGCTCATGGTGGAGGGGGAGAAGCGGCGGCTGTGGATCCCCGAGGAGCTCGCCTACCAGGGCCGCGAGGACCGGCCGCAGGGCATGCTGGTCTTCGACGTCGAGCTCCTGCGGTTCCAGACGAAGCCCCAGCCGCCGGAGACGCCGGCGGACGTGGCGGAGCCGCCCGCCGACGCCGAGGTGACCCGCTCCGGGCTGGCCTCCAAGGCCCTGCAACCCGGCACCGGCACCGAGCATCCGACCCGCCGTAGCACGGTCACCGTCCACTACTCCGGGTGGACCACCGACGGCCAGATGTTCGACAGCTCGGTCGTCCGGGGCCAGCCGGCCACCTTCCCGCTGACCCAGGTGATCGCCGGTTGGACCGAGGGGCTCCAGCTCATGGTGGTCGGCGAGAAGCGGCGCTTCTGGATCCCCGAGAAGCTCGCCTACCGGGGCCAGCCCGACCGTCCGCAGGGGATGCTGGTCTTCGACGTCGAGCTGCTGGAGATCTCCCCCTAGCCCCAGCCCCGGCGCCGGTCTACTCGCAGATGTAGCAGGCGCCCAGGCCCTCGCTGGGCTGCGGCGCGTCGCGCTCCGCGTTGACGATGCACAGGAACCCGAAGGGCTCCTCCGCTTCCTCGGGGCAGAGGAACTGGTGCGGGTCGTCGGGGGCCACGTAGACCACGTCGCCGAAGCCCACGCGGTAGAGGAAGCAGCCGAAGCGCGCCTCGCCACGACCGCGCAGCGGGATCACCACGTGCTCGTGACGGTGCTTCTCCAGGGTGCTCTGACCGCCGGGGGCGATCTCGAAGTAGCGCACGTGGAAGCGCGGCGACTCCCCCCGCTTGCCCACGAGCTCGCGCCGGGTGACGCCGCGCCAGCCCTCGCCGCTCTCCTTGTACGCCTCGAGGGGCACCTGGCGCCAGTCGAAGTCACCGCGATGGCGGATGACCTTGCTGTGGTTGCCCACCAGCTCCGGCTCGGGCGGCGGCGCGGCCTCGGGCTCGCTCACCCGAAGATTGTAGCTCCCGGGCCGAGGCGGCGGCGCGGCCGACCGCACTGCGCGCCCGACCAACTGCTCGACGCGCCGCCGCCGCCGAAGCTGCCGCCGCCGCCCGAGAAGCCGCCGCCCCCGGACGAGCTCCAGCCGCCCGACGACGACCAGCTCCCCGACGATCCGGTGCGGCCCAGCCAGGTCGATTCCAGCAGGGCGCGGCCCGGGGCGGTGTGGTGCAGCAGGAGCCGCAGCGGCGGGGCGCCCAGCAGCCAGCCGAACCCCGTCAGCATGCCCCACCCGGAGCTGAACAGGGCGATGGGGAAGACGAACCAGAAGGGGATCAGGAAGAGGTAGAGAAACCACCCCGGGCCGCCCTTCACGGCGAGCGCCGACAGCGAGAAGTGGCCGATGGTCACCAGGAAGATGATGCCGAAGAGCAGGGGCTCCACCCAGCCCTTGGAGGGCGCATGCCGCTCCACCGTCTCCGCCACCGGCAGCGCCTCGGCCTCGCCGCGGATCCGGCCGCCCACCGCCTCGACCGCCTCGGCGACGCCGTCGTCGAAGCGGCCCTCCCGGAAGCGCGGCCTGACGACGTGGTCGAGGATCCGGCCGGCCAACGCGTCGGGGATCTTGCCCTCGAGGCCGTAGCCGATCTCCAGCCTCATCTTCCGGTCGTCGCGGGCGATCAGGAGGAGCGCGCCGTCGTCCACCCCCCTGCGCCCCAGCCCCCAGGTCTCGGCCACCCTCAGGCTGTACTCCTCCAGCGACTCCCCCTCGAGGGAGGGCACGGTGAGCACCGCCACCTGGGCGCCGGTGTCCTCCTCGAGCCGCGCCAGGTCGGCCTCGATCCGCTCCTCCGCGCCGGGAGAGAGGATCTCCGCCAGGTCGTTCACCCGGCCGGCGAGGTAGGGCACCTCGAGGGCGGCCGCCGGCGCCGCCAGAGCGGCCACGAGGCCGAGGGCGGTCACCGCGACGCGGATGCGGTGCGCCCTACTCGTCATCGGGGAACCTGATCCGGTCGCCGAGCTCGTTGGCGTCGTCGTCGCGCCGGCGCAGACCGGCCTCCGCCGCCAGCCGGCCGCACCGCCGGACCGCCTCGGCCAGCGCCGGCCCGGGGCGCCCCCGCCGCATCCCCTCCGCCAGCTCGGCGGTGACCTGCTGCCAGCTCTCCTCGCCGACCCGCTCGGCGAGCCCCCTGTCGGCCAGCACCACCGCGCGGCGCTCCAAGAGGGCGACCAGGATCAGCACGCCGGTGCGGTCCACGGTGTCGAAGACCTGCTCCTCGACGAAGGCCTCCGCCGCGCGCCGCCGCGCCCGCCGCTCGAGCAGCTCCCCGGGCACCAGCAGACGCCGCACCGGGTCGGCCACGCGGGCGGCCAGGTAGCCCGCCGCGGCCCCGATCAGCGGCGGCAGGAGGATCCAGACCTCGGGCGGGCCGCCCCAAACCTCCCACCTCAGATGGAGGAGCGTGGCGACCGTGGCGGCGGCCAGCGCGCCCAGGGTCGCCGCCATCCAGAGGGCCTGGTGGTAGGCGTCGCAGCGGTCCACGACCACCGCCACGATCTCCACCCCGCTCTGCCGCTCCGCCTCGACGGTCGCCCGCCGCGCCGCCTCGAGCTCCTCGTCGCCGAACCGCCGCCGGACCGACATCGGGCCCCTCGCGGGGACTAGAACTCCACCCGCGGCGGCTCGTCGGCCCCCTCCACCGCGGTGAAGTACGGCCGCTTCTCGAAACCGAAGAGCCGCGCCACCAGGACCGTCGGGAACTGCCGGATGGCGGTGTTGAGCTTCTGCGCCTCCTCGTTGAAGCGGCGGCGCTCGACGGCGATGCGGTTCTCGGTGCCCTCGAGCTGCACCTGCAGGTCGCGGAAGCTCTGGGTGGCCGAGAGCTCGGGGTAGCGCTCCACCACCACCAGGAGACGCGAGAGCGCTGACGTCAGCGAGTCCTGGGCGGCCTCGAACTGGGCGAGCTCCTCGGCGCTCGGCACCCCGGTCACCGTGGTCTGGCCCACCCGGGAGCGGGCCTCCACCACGTCGTTCAGGGTCTCGCGCTCGAAGTCGCGCGCCCCGCGCACCGTCTCCACCAGGTTGGGGATCAGGTCGGCGCGACGCTGGTAGACGTTCTCCACCTGGCTCCAGGCGGTCTCCACCTGCTCGTCCAGCCGCACCAGGCGGTTGTAGCTGGAGGTCACCACCGCCGCCACGAGCAGACCCACGATGAGCAGCAGAGCCACGATGGCCAGCAACGCTCTGTTCATCCCCCGGTTCTCCTTTCGCGCCGACGGTATCAGAGCCGGCGGCGGCCGTCGGCGGGAACTTTCCCCCGCCGGAGGCGCGTCGAAGGGGGAGACCATGACCGACACCCGACCGGCCCGGCCCGCCGCCGTCGCCTGGACGCCCGGCGCGCGGCCCGAGTATCGTCGCTCGGTGATTCCGGTCCCCGACCTGCTGCACCCCCGGCCCCGGCTCGCCCTAGACGGCAAGGCCCTGGCCGAGCTGCTCGAGACCTCCTTCCTGGGGGGCGGCGGCGCCGACAACCTCGAGCAGGCCCTGGCCGCCGGGTCCGGCCCGCGCAGCACCTGGCGCCCGGAGTTCTTCCGCCACGACCTCTTCCTGGACGACCTGGTCGAGGACTGCTTGCAGGTCTGGGTGGGGAGCGAGCGGCTCCCCGTCAACCAGATCTACCTGCGCGGCACCCTCGCGCACGCCCCGGGCGATCTCGACACCGTCCTCTTCCGGCAGGCCATCCTGCGCGAGCTCGACTCGAGCCCGAAGCTGCGGCGGCAGGCCGAGGCCCTCTACCGCGACCTCTTCGTCCTGCTGTCGCTCTTCAAGGCCTCCCACAAGCGCGCCAGGCTGGACATCACGCTGTTCCGGCTCGAGATCCTGGAGCAGGCGCAGAAGGCGATCCGGCGGATGGCGGCCGGCTTCGGCGACGCCACCTCCGGGCTGGCCCGTCTGCACGAGACGGCGGACCGGATCCTCGAGACTCCCGAGTACAAGACCCTGGCGGCGCTGCTGGACTACGACAACCACCTGGCCCGGCTCACCTTCCGGATGCGGCTGGGCGCCGACGGGAAGATCCGCAACCTGGAGCTCCAGGAGCTCACCGAGAACCGGCGAAACCCCTTCTACCGGCCGCCGTGGCGGCGGCTCAGGGACCGGCTGTCGCTGCTGCGCCGGGGCTTCGAGTTCACCAACAAGGAGATGGTGGGGCGGGTGGTCCACCAGGTCTTCCTGCAGATCAGCGACTGGCTCAAGCCGCTCTTCCAGGTGCTCTCCCACCTCGGCTTCTACCTCGCCGCGACCTCCTTTCGCCGCCGCGCCGAGGAGGCCGGCCTCGCGGTGAGCCTCCCCACCTTCGGCAACGACGAGCCGCTCGCCCTGGAAGGGCTGTTCAACCCCCTCCTCTTCCGCCAGGGGACCCCGGTGCCCTGCTCGTTGACCGTCCGCCACCGGGACGCCGTCCTGGTGATCACCGGCCCCAACTCGGGCGGCAAGACGCGGCTGCTGCAGGCGGTGGGGATCAGCCAGGTGCTCGGCCAGTCGGGGCTCTACGTCCCCGCCGCCCACGCCCGGCTGCCCCTGGTGGACGGCCTCTTCGCCTCGGCGACCGAGCGCGCCAGCGTAGACCAGAGAGAGGGCCGGCTGGGCACGGAGCTGCTGCGCATCCGCGAGCTCTTCGAGTCCCTCGGCTCGCGCTCGCTGGTGCTCATGGACGAGCTCTGCTCCGGCACCAACCCCTCGGAGGCCGAGGAGATCTTCCTCATGGTCCTGAGGCTGCTCGAGAAACCGCGCCCGGTGGCCCTGATCACCACCCACTTCCTCGACTTCGCCCGGCGGCTCGAGCTGGACCCGCCGGTGCCGGGGCTCGAGTTTCTCCAGGTCGAGATGGACCCCGACGGGCAGCACTCGACCTACCAGTTCGTGCCGGGGGTGGCCGACACATCGCTGGCGACCCACACGGCCCGGCGGCTGGGGGTGACGCTCGAGGAGCTCTCCCGGCTGATGGAGCGGCGCGCGGCCCACGACGGGCCCGAGCGGTCGACCGACGGCCCCCTGCCGCTCCCGGCGCGGCGCGGCTGAGGCCGCAACCCGTTTCCGGCCGGCCCCGTACATGGGATCATCGGACGATGATCTCCTTCCTCACCCTCTTTCTGGGCCTCCTGGTGGGCCCCCACGACGTCGCTCTGGCGGTCGGACCCGAGGTCGCCGAGGTGCGCCTCCTTCTCGACGGCCGGCAGGTGGCGGCCCTCGAGAGCGAGCCCTGGCGGGCGAAGGTGAACTTCGGCGACCGGCTCCGTCCCCACGAGCTGGTCGCCGTGGCGCTCGACGCTGCGGGCGAGGAGATCGCCAGGTCCCGGCAGTGGATCAACCGCCCCCGCGGCCGGGCCGAGTCCACCCTCCTCCTCGAGCAGGACGCCGACGGGCGCCCGAAGGCTCTCCGTCTCATCTGGGAGAACCTGGTGGACCTCCACCCCCTGGACGTCAGCGTGACCCTGAACGGCCGGCGGCTGGAGGACAGCGGCGGGGGCGTCTACCCGCTGCCCTCGGGGGACGACTTCTCCGAGCTCCAGGTCGCGGTGGCCGAGGTGGAGTTCGAGGAGGGCCCCACCACCCGGGCCGAGCTCGTCTTCGGCGGCCCCGAGAGTGACCATCTGGAGGTCGAGATGACCGCTGTGCCGGTGCGGCACAGGGGGGCCGACCGCGAGCTGCGTCTGGACGACCTCCGGGGACGTCTCATCCGCCGCGGAGGGGGGGAGCTGAGGCCGCTGGGGCTCGAGCGCGGCCGCGCCCGGGTCGTCACGGTGGTGGAGCGGGGCGCCTACCGGATGCTCGGCGCCTACGCCCAGCTCCTGGACCGCGGCGGGGCCTTCAACGAGCGGCGGCTGATGAAGATGCGGCCGGGCGACAGCTTCCTGTCCCAGGCCCCCGTGCCGGTGCGCCGCCTGGACGGAGGCACTCCCCTCGACCTGTTCACCATCAGCCCCGCCTACGGGCCCGAGCACGGCGATCTGCCCTTCCTGATCAGCCACGCGACCCCGGGCGAGGTCCCCGACGGTGTCCAGCAGCTCGCCGACGCCGTCGCCGTGGCGGGGGTCGAGGCGGCGGCGGGCGACCGGCCGCGGGCGGTGCTGCTCATCGTGGGCCACAAGTGGGAGGACAAGAGCCGGTTCGAGGAGAAGGAGGTGGCGAGCTTCCTGGCCGAGCTGAGGGTGCCGCTCTCCATCTGGGCCACGGGCCCCGCGCGGACCGGCGTCATCGCCGAGGACCGGCTGCCGCTGAAGCGCAAGACGGCGTGGGGCCTGGCGCGCGACATCTCGACCTTCAACCGCTTCCAGCTCGCCACGGGCGAGCTGCGGCGCGAGCTCGACGAGCAGGCGATCGCCTGGATCGCCGGTGCTCATCTGCCCCAGCAGATCGAGCTCGCCGGCCGGGACCGGCGTCTCGAGCTGGCCCGCTGACCCCACCCGGGAGGGCTGGGCGACGAGCCGCCGCCGGCCGTCGGGAGGGGGCCGGCGGACCCCCGGAATGGGGGAGGCGGGCGTCGCGCCGAGCGGTATAGAATCGCCGCGCCGGCTCCACCGAGCCCGGCGGTCGATCCGCCGACGTTCTCCCGCCGCGAGCGGGAGCGGGCGGGTCGATTCACTTCTGTCGCGGCCCGCCGCCCCCCGGAACTCGAACCTCTTGACTCTCTCTACCATCTCTCCTGCCCGGCTCGAAGAGCGGGTCCTGATCCGCCAGAGGGGCCAGCCGGGCCCGACGCTGCTGTGCGTGGCCGGTCTGCACGGCAACGAGCCGGCCGGAGTGGAGGCGCTGCGCCGGATCGCCGGGAGGCTCGAGGAGCTCGGTCCCCGGCTGCGCGGGGAGTTCGTCGGCCTGGTGGGCAACCGCCGGGCGCTGGCGGCCGGTCGGCGGTTCTTGCGCCAGGACCTCAACCGCTCGTGGACGCTGGAGCGGCTGCGGGCCCTGGAGGAGGCCCGCACGGAGCTCGAGGCGGAGGACCTGGAGCAGCTCGAGCTGCACGGCGAGCTGGAGGAGATCCTCGCGCGCGACGACTCCGAGGTCTTCCTGCTCGACATGCACACCACCTCGGGACCGGGACCGGCCTTCGCGGTGCTCGACGACACCCTCGAGAACCGCCGCTTCGCCATGGAGCTGCCGGTGCCCATCGTGCTGGGCATCGAGGAGGAGCTGGACGGCACCCTGGCGACCTACCTGCTCACCCGCGGCGTCATCGCCGTCGGGTTCGAGTGCGGCTCGCACGAGGAGCGGGCGGCTCCCCGGAGGGGCGAGGCGGCCATCTGGATCGCCCTCGAGGCCAGCGGCCTCCTGCCGCGGGGCGTCGCCCCGGAGGTGGCCGAGGCGCGCCGGTACCTCGCCTCCATCGACCCCGAGCTGCCGCGGGTCGTCGAGACCCGCTATCGCCACCCGATCACCGACGGCGACGGTTTCCGGGTGCTACCGGGGTTCGAGAGCTTCCAGCGCGTCGAGAAGGGGGAGACCATCGCCCTGTCCGGCGCCGGACCTGTGGCCGCGCCCGAGGGCGGACGCATCCTGATGCCGCTCTACCAGGCGCAGGGCGACGACGGCTTCTTCATCGTCCGCGACGTGGAGCCCTTCTGGCTCAAGGTCTCGAGCGTCGCCCGGCGGGTGGGCGCCGAGCGCTTCCTCCACTGGCTGCCCGGGGTCCGCCGCCGCAAGGGAGAGGATCTCGCCTTCGTCGTGGACCGCCGCATAGCGCGTTGGTATACGCTGGAGATCCTTCACCTGTTCGGCTTCCGGCGGCACGGCAAGATCGGCGACCAGATCGTGGTCTCGCGCCGCCAGAGGCTCTCGCGCCGGGCCCCGGGCCGGCGCGGCGGGCGGAGGGGGAGAAGCTGATGGCCGACGGCGACACGAGAGCGGAGGTGATCGGGGCGATCGCCAAGGTGAAGTCGATCCCCGCCGAGGAGATCGGCCCCGAGACCGAGTTCGCCGAGATCCATGTCGATTCGCTCGACGCCATCGAGATCCTCTTCGAGCTCGAGGAGCGGTTCGACCTCTCCGTCCCGGACGAGGCGGTGCAGGGGATGGAACGGGTCGGTCAGGTGATCGAGGCGGTGGAGAGGGCGCTGGCCGAGCGAGCCGAAGCCGCACCCGACTGAACATGGCGCACCGGGTAGCCGTGACCGGGGTGGGGGTGATCTCGGCCTTCGGTCGCGGCGCCGAGGCGTTCTGGCAGGGCCTCTCGACGGGCACCAGCGGCATCCGGCCCCTGCAGGCCATGGATCCAGCCGAGCTGCGCTTCGGCCAGGGCGCCGAGGTCCCCGATCTCGACCCCTCCGGCGAGATCGCCCGCGAGGTCCTCCACATCTCCGACCGTTTCGCCTGGATGGCTCTCCTCGCGGCGCGCGACGCGGTGGCCGACGCCGGGCTCTCCGCCGCCGACGTCGCCGGCACGGGCACGGCCGTGGCCACGGGCTCCTGCCTGGGGGGCCAGGGCGTCCAGGACGTCGAGTACGAGCGGCTCTTCGGCGAGCGCCGGTCGCGCCTCCACCCACTGACCATCCCGCGGGTGATGGCCAACTCGGGCGCCAGCCTGATCTCGATGGATCTCGGCATCGAAGGACCGGGCTTCACCCTCTCCACCGCCTGCTCCTCGGCCAACCACGCGCTGGGCCAGGCGCTCTGGCTGCTCCGCTCCGGCGCCGCCGAGCGGGCCATCGCCGGCGGCAGCGAGGCGCCCTTCACCCGCGCCAACCTGCTGGCCTGGAGCGCGCTGCGGGTGGTCTCGCCCGACACCTGCCGGCCCTTCTCGGCGGACCGCGACGGCATGATCCTGGGCGAGGGAGCCGGCATGCTGATGCTCGAGACCCTGGAGGCTGCTCGCGCCCGCGGCGCGCGGATCTACGCCGAGCTGGCCGGGTGCGGTATGTCGTGCGACGCGCACCACGTCACGCAGCCCTCCGAGCGCGGTCCCGCGGCGGCCCTCTCGGCGGCGCTCGCCGACGCCGGCCTCGCCCCCGAGCAGATCGGCTACGTCAACGCCCACGGCACCGGCACCGACGCCAACGACCCCACCGAGTGCGCCGCCCTGCGCCGGGTCTTCGGCGCCCACGCCGAGCGTCTCGCCGTCAGCTCGACCAAGTCGATGCACGGCCACGCGTTGGGGGCGGCGGGAGCCCTGGAGGGGGTGGCCACCGCCCTCGCCCTGTACCACGGCCTGCTGCCCCCCACCGCCAACTTCACCCGCCCCGATCCGGCCTGCGATCTCGACGTGGTCCCCAACGATCCGCGGACGGCCGAGGTCGAAGCGGCGCTCTCGAGCTCCTTCGCCTTCGGCGGGCTCAACGCGGTCCTCGCCCTGCGGCGGGTCTGAGACAGAACCGCGGAGCCGGGCGTCCGGCGCCGGTGACAGGGCCTCCGCCGGCCACGTATGCTCGCCCGACCATGAGCCGCGCCGCCTCGCTCGCCGCCCTGCTTCTCGCCTTCGTCGTCGGGCCGGCCGCGGCGGTCCCCGCGTGCAGCCCCTGCGCCGGCTTCCTGACCGACGAGCCCCGGGAGGCCGCCCGGCTGCTGGCCGGCCGGACCGGCGAGCCCGAGTCGGGGCCGCTCTTCGTGGGCTGGCGGCCGGCGCCCGGGGAGGACACCGCGGCCATCTCCGGCGAGCTGCGTCGCGCCGGGGCCACCCCCTGGCTGGTCGTGGCCCTGGCCACCCCGCCCCCCCTGCTCGACAACCTGGCGGCCCTCGAGACCGAGCTCGAGGAGCTGGCGCGCCGGGTCGAGGGAGCGGGCCCGGGGGCGCGGGTGCAGGTGGACTGGCGCGGCGCCGCCGACGCTCCACCCTCCGACCTGGCCTTCCTGATCAAGCGGGCGGCGGTGGCCGTCACCGGCGCCGAGGCGGACGCCGAGTTCCTTCTCGGACCGCTGGCGCCGGCAGCGGTGGCGGGCCTCTTCGACGACGAGACCGCGCCCTACCTGGACGGCGTGGCGATCGCCGCAGCCGACGCGGAGAGGGTGGCCGGCCTCGCCGACGCCGTGGCGGCGGCCGACCCCGGAGCGGGCGTCTCGGTGGTGGGCCTGCCCGCCTCTCGGGAGCCCCTCGAGATGCTGGCCGAGGCGGCGCGGCTGGCCGGGGCGGGAGCGGCCGTCTCCCTCTTCGACCTGCCCCGTGTGACGCCGGCCGCGGTCGCCCCCTTCCTTCTGCTGGCGCGGGAGTTTGCCGGCGACATCGCCCTCGACCCCTACTCCGTGCCCGCCGGCGCCAGCGCAGCGTGGAGCTTCGTGCGCGGCGAGGACCTGGGTCTGCGCGTGGTCGCCGTCACGCCGCCGGGCGCCGAGCGGCTCCGGCTCGAGTTCCCCGACGGGCAGCTCAGCGAGCCGCGGCGGCTCGACCCGTCCACCGGGGAGACCTCGCCGCTCTTCGGACTGCGGGTGGGATCGGGCTACGAGGTGGAGATCGAGGCTCCGGCCGCGGTGGAGGTGGTGGCCCTGGACCGGATCGGGGCCGACGAGCTCACCGGCATGCTGGGGGTCGCCGAGGAGGTGACGGTCGAGGACATCCGCCAGATCCCGGTGGGCGAGATCCTCCGCCGGCTGCAGGCGTTCGAGGACGCCCAGCGGCGCAAGCTCCGCCACTACCGGGCGCTCAACACCACCCACCTGCGGTTCCAGGCCGGCACCGCCGCGCAGAGCTTCGAGGCCACCCTCCGGGGCGACTTCTTCTTCCGCCAGGGGGAGCCGTTCGACTGGGCCTGGCGGGAGCTGCTCTTCAACGGCGTGCGCTGGCGCTCCAAGCGGATCCCGGAGCTGCCGCTGCTGCAGCCCGAGAAGGCGGCGGCGCTGCCGGTGGAGATCAGCTTCACCCGCCAGTACCGCTACCGCCTGCGCGGCACCGGCGAGGCCGCCGGCCGCGACTGCTGGGTGGTGGACTTCGAGCCCGAGGGCGACGCCGGCGAGGAGGGCAACCTCTACCAGGGGACCGTCTGGGTGGACCGCGAGATCTTCGCCCGGGTGCGCACCCGCGCGGTCCAGCTCGGCCTGAAGGGCGACGTGATCTCGAACGAGGAGACCGTCACCTTCGAGCCCCTGGACGCCTCCGGACAGCCGGCGCCCTGGGCGGAGGAGAGCTTCTTCCTGCCCGTGCGCCTGGAGGGCCAGCAGATCTGGTCCCTCCTCTCCACCACACCCGTGGTCGAGCGGGAGATCGTGCTCTCCGAGATCGAGATCAACGGCGACTCTTTCGACGCCCAGCGCCAGGCGGTGCTCGCCTCCGAGGTCACCATGGTGCGCGACACGGAGGAGGGTCTGCGCTTCCTCAAGGCCGACGGCAAGAGCGGCGAGCGGGTGGTCGAGATGGAGCCCGACCCCAGGCGTCGCTTCCTGGTCGGCGGGATCTTCTACGACGAGTCGCAGGACTTCCCGATCCCGCTCGCCGGGATCAACTGGCTCTGGTTCGATTTCCGCGGCACCGGCGCGCAGGCCAACGTCTTCTTCGCCGGCGCGCTGTTCAACGTGGCCATCACCGACCCCTCCTTCCTCGGCAGCCGCTGGGACGCGGGGGTGGACGTCTTCGGCCTGGCCATCGCGGGCAGCGACACGGTCTTCCGCGACGGACGCGAGGTGCCGGTGGAGGAGGTCGAGTTCATCCGCCCCAACGTGGACTTCAAGCTCGGACGCCCGCTCGGCAGCTTCGGCAAGCTGGCGCTCCAGTACGAGCTGGGCTACCTGGACTTCTCGCGCGCCGACGACACCGCCGCCGACTTCGCCACCCCGTCCGACACCCTGACCCACCGTCTCTCCGCGGTGCTCCGCTACAACCGCGCCGGCTACCGGCTCCGGGTCGGCGGGGCGCGGGTGCTCCGCGACGAGTGGGAGCCGTGGGGCTTCCCCGGCAACCCCGACTACGACCCGGGCAAGGACGAGTACACCCGGTGGGAGGCCGGGGTGGGCAAGACCTGGCACTTCCCCAACTTCCTGAAGCTCGGAGCCGAGATCGAGTACGTGGACGGATCGAACCTCGACCGCTTCTCCAAGTACGAGTTCGGCATCTTCAGCGACGTCCGGGTGCGGGGCTACCAGAGCGACAAGGTGCGGGCGGAGAAAGCCTGGGCGGCCCACCTCTCCTACGGCTTCGACCTCGGGTCGGCCATGCGCCTCGAGCTCCTGGGCGACGCCGCCTGGGCCACCGACGAGGCGACCGGTCTCGAGGACGAGCTTCTGGGGGGCGCTGGCATCGCCGGCTTCTTCGTCGGCCCCTGGAACACCCTCATCCGGCTCGACCTGGGGGTGGCCGTGGCCGGGCCGGACGACAGCGTGAGCGCCCTGGTGACGGTGCTCAAGCTGTTCGGGAGCTGAGCGCCGCTACCGCGTCCGCGCCCGCAGATCGCGGGTGACCCGCTGGACCCCGTCCTCGCCGGGGACCGCCGGGCGGATCGAGGCCCAGAGGGGGTTGCCGGAGGCGTCGCGCCCCCGCTCGCCCAGCTTCGGGTCGCCCTCGAAGTGCAGCACGAAGCGCTGCCGGGGCACCCCGGGCCCCTCCACCAGGTAGTGGACGTGGGCGGGCGGCCCGCCGGTGGCGTAGTGGGCCGGCCGGACCGTCTCGAAGCGGTAGCGGCCTTCCGCGTCGGTGAGCATTCGCCCGCAGAGACGGGCGTTCGACTCGTCCATGCCGTCGGGCGAGTAGTACCCCCGGGCGTCGGTGTGGAAGACGAACACCTCCACCCCGGCCAGGGACCGCCCCTCCTCGTCCACGACCCGGCCGCTCACCACGAGCGGCTGGCCCGGCTCGTCCTCGGGGGCGATCCGCACGCTCCACTCCTCGGCGGGGCGGCCGGGGCAGGGCCCGCGGTGCTGCGCGGCCGCCGGGGGCGCGAGCAGACCCAGGGCCGTCGCGACCGCCGCGGCGCCGGCGAGGGCTCGAGGGGTTCGGTTCACCCCTGCAGATACGCGCGGCGCCGTCTCCGGGTTGCGTCGAGCGAGAGACTGTGAGGCTGGGAATAGGATTCCCATGATCTTAGTTCTCTAGACTGAGATCATTGCCCATAACGCCAAAGACTTGACAAGACCTTAGTGCTTTGCCATAATATCCGTGTGGCGGGAGCCACCGAAACGAGTACAACAGCCAAAGGAGGAACCACACCATGACCGGACTCATTCGCTGGACGCCGCAGGCCGACCTCTTCCGAACCCGCGTCGGCCGCCTCTTCGACGATGCCTTCAACGACTTCCTGTCCCCGGTCGGGGACGCCGAGATCTCGACCCGCTCGTGGATGCCCCCGGTGGACATCCGCGAGACCGAGAACGAGCTGGTCCTGACCGCCGAGCTGCCGGGGATGACGAAGGACGACATCGAGATCACCCTAGAGAACAACGTCCTCACCCTCTCCGGCCAGCGCAACTTCGAGAAGGACGTCGAGCGCGAGAGCTACCACCGCATCGAGCGCGCCTACGGCCGCTTCAGCCGCTCCTTCGCCCTGCCGCGCAACTTCAGCACCGAGGACGTGAAGGCGCAGTTCAAGGACGGCGTTCTCCACATCACCCTGCCGAAGCGCGAGGAGGCGAAGCCCCGCCGCATCGACATCCGCTGAGACCCAACGGCGGCGAGCCGCCGGGGCGCGCGCGCTCCGGCGACCGCTTCTCCATCCGGCCCACCCACCACCCGGGTGGGCCTTTCTTTTTCCTCTGATACTGTGGCCGCCTCTCCGGGCGCGGCTCCGCGCCCGTCTCCAGGAAGGAGACTCGGGTGCCACGGCTCCCCCACCTCCCGCTCGCCCCGCCGACGCCCGCTCCGGCCGCGTGGCGCCGACGCCGGCTCACCCCGCTGGCGGGAGCGCTGCTGCTCCTGGCCTG
>JAWWBN010000033.1:0-24254 GCA_033720955.1 Thermoanaerobaculia bacterium
CCCCGGCCCCAGCTCGACCGGCTCGCTCTCCCCCTCCACCTCAAGGGTGGCGCGGCCCCGCAGGACCGCTACCCACTCGTCGCGGTCCTGGTCGTACCAGAAGCCCTCCGGCGAGCGGTGACCCCGGGAGACGATCCGCTCCACGGTGACCCCGCCGGCCGCGGCGAGCTCGTCGAAGCGCTCCTCGGAGAGCTCTTCGGGCAGGCCGGCGAAGAGGTTGCCGAGGGGCAACGGCCTCAGCCGCCCTCGGCCGGGGAGGGCGGGCCGTCCGCGGCGAAGCAGTAGAGCCGCTCGGCGGTCCGGATCAGCAGACAGCCGCCGGCCACGGCGGGGGTGGCGTGCACCGGCTCGTCCAGCCGGTTCACGGCGAGGAGCTCCGCGCTCGGTCCCACCGCGACCACGGAGACGGCGCCCTCGGTGTTGACGGCGTAGAGCTTGCCGTCGCCGGCCAGGAGAGAGGCGAAGTAGTCGCCCTCCAGCCGCCGGCGCCAGACGCGCCGTCCGTCGGTCTCGCCGTAGGCGGTCAGCACTCCGCCGTCCGTCAGGGTGAACAGGAGGCCGCCGGCGAAGAGCGGCGAGGGCACGCGGGCGACCGCGCTGGTGGACTCCCACAGCACCTGCGGCGGCCGGGTCGGGTCGCCGGCCAGACGCAGCACCAGGAGCTTGCGATCGCCGTGGGCGCCGCCGCTCACGGCGACGAGGTCGTCCCGGCGGGCCATGCTCGCCACCATCTGCATCATGGGATAGCCGACCCGCCAGAGCCTCTTTCCGTCGGCCAGGTCGTAGGCGGCCAAAAACTCCCACGACGCGGTCAGCAGCAGGGAGCGCCCGCCGACCTCCACCACGAGCGGTGTGCCGTAGGAGTCCCGGGCGTCCTCGGGCGAGATCTTCCACAGCGTCTCGCCCGACCCGGCGTCGAAGGCCTGGATCCATCCCGGCGGACCGCCCTGGTAGGCCTCGCTCTCCTGCACCACGATCACCGCGTCTCCGGCGACCACGGGGCTCGAGGCGGCGCCGTACCGCGAGTAGCGGGCGTAGTCGGGGAACCGGCGCGTCCAGAGCGCGCCGCCGCCGCGGTCGAAGGCGGCGAGACCGGCGCCGAAGTAGGCGAAGACCCTCTCGCCGTCCGTCGCCGGGGTCGGGTTGGCGTAGCTCGCCCTGGCGTACTTCTGCTCCGGCGGCGCGGCGAAGGCCGCCCGCTGCCAGAGCAGCTCGCCGCTCGCCAGGTCCACCGCCACGACCGCCCGCAACTGGCCGCGGAGGAAGTTGGGTGGCACGAAGACCACCAGCGCCAGGAGGACCAGCGGCAGGGCGTGCCAGGCCCCCGATCTCCCGGTCTGCCCGGCCCGGTCGGCGCGGGCGTGGGCACGCAGGAAGAGGGCGACCGCCACGATGGCCGGAAGGGCGGCGACGACCCGCTTCTCGATCGACGGGGGCCCGATCTGGCTCCCCGGGAGCTGCCATGCGACCCAGGCCCCCGCCCCGGCCACGAGGGCGATCCCGGCGGTCCGCAGACGGCTGCGTGGCGGCAGCCAGCCCACCGCGGCGGCCAGGCCCACGAGGGCGACGGCGGCGGTGGCTCGCCACACCCGGCCCGGCCGGTCCCCGGGATAGAAGAGGTCCGGGGCGAGGGCGATCGCCGCCGCCGCCGTCAGGAAGAGCAGGGTGAGGAGCCGCAGGGCGACGCGGTCGCCGCGGCGCCAGCTCCGCACCACTCCGACCGCGAGCCAGAGCCCGAGCACGACGCCCCCTACGGCCAGCAGGCGGGCGAGCAGCGGCGCGCGGGAGCCCTCGTAGGCGGTGGTCAGGAAGATCCGCCCGCCGGCGGCGATGGGCGAGGAGTGGCCGGAGCCCGGCAGGGCGGTCGCCCAGCGCAGGTGGCCCGATTCCGGACTCCACTCCGCGGGCAGCGGCATGCCCTCGGGGGCGACCCCGAGCCCGCCCGGCCCCCGCCACTGGGGCCAGTCGGCCGCGGCCGCCGCTCCCAGCGCCGCCACCAGGAGGAGCGTCGCGGCGGCGCCGGCCCGGCTGCGGCTACGCGCCGCCGCCCCCCGAGACCGGCTGGATCACTCCGCAGGCCAGCCGGCCTCCGGCCGCCCCGGTCGGCTGGGAGACGAGATCGTCGGTCCCCTCGTGCAGGATGACGGCCTTGCCCACGATCGAGCTCGGCGCCTCCGCGGCCAGGGTGATGAGGTCGCTGGTCAGCTCCAGGCTGCCGCTGCCGTCGTCGCCGATCGAGATGTTCCCCAGGTCCCCGGCGTGTCGCACCGCGTCGTCCGGTCCGCCGTGCGGGCTGTCGGCCGGGTTGAAGTGGCCTCCGGCCGAGGTGAAGTCGGCGGCGCTGCAGTCGCCCACGGCGTGGATGTGGAAGCCGTGGTCCCCGGCCGAGGCGCCGCTCACCGCGGCGGAGATCCGCACCGGCCCGTCGCCCTCCTGGGTGAAGGTCACGCGGCCGGACTCCTGGCCGCCCTCTCGCGGCGCGAGATCGGCGGTCGCCGTCCTCACGACGGGCGCGGGCTCCGGCTCGGGGGCCGGCGCCGGCGCCTCGGCGCTCTCCTTCGCGCAGGCGGCGCCGAGGGCCGCCACGACCGCCATCGCGATCCAGCCGAGCTTCTCTCTTCGATTCTTCATGGTCCCCTCCTTGGTGGGCATCTGGAAGACGGGCGCCTAGGATAGCGCGCCCTCCCGCCGGTGTCAGCCTCGGAGACGCGGCAGAAAGCAGGGGACGCGGGCGCGGTAGGCGGCGTATTCGCCGCCGAACCGCTGGGCCAGCTCGCGCTCCTCGAAGGCGATCAGCAGCCAGCCAGCCGGCACCGAAGCGGCTACCGCCAGGTAGAGCGTGGGGTAGTTGGCGATCAGGGCGAAACCGGTGACGCCCACCAGCGCGCCCAGGTAGCGTGGATGCCGGACCACCGCGTAGGGGCCGTCGGTGCGCAGGGTGGTGGCGCGCTTCGCCGACACCTCCGGCAGACCCACCAGCAGCGGGATCCCCAGCTTTCCGAGGACCCGGCGGTCCCAGACCGCGCCGCCCAGGTAGAGGAGGAGCCCGGGAATCACCGTCCACGGGTGGTAGCCCCAGTGGACCGCGAGCAGGGTCTCGCGGCGGTTCCACACCAGCCAGGCCAGGGCGAGACAGACGGCGCCGACGACCAGGTAGGTGAGCGGGACCCCGACCCGGCGCCAGAAACCGGCGAAAGGGTGGATGAGGAGCCAGAAGAGGATCGCCGCCGGGATGCCGGCCAGCATCAGGGCGGCGAGGACGTCTACGATCTGGAGGAGGAGACGCATGGGGACGATCCTACGCCCGCGGCGCCGCCGGGCCGATTGACCGTCGGCGGAAGCTCGGGTAGGTTGCCGCCGTGAGCCGGCGCACCAAGGTCGCTCTGGCGGTCGCCGTCCTGGCGATCGGGCTTCTCGGGGTACGCTTCGCGCGGATGGCCTCCCAATCCCAGCGCACCGCGGCGGGCGGTCCCGCCGGCGGTGCCCTCGCCGACTGCCCCGATCGCCCCAACTGCGTCGCGAGCGGCGCAGCCTCTCCCGACCGTCGGGTGGACCCGCTCGTCTTCGAGGGGGAGCCGGCCGAGGCCGTCGCCACGGCGCGGCGGGCGATCGAGTCGATGCCCCGCTCCCGCGTCACCCGGGTCGAGGACGGCTACCTCCACGCCGAGTTCAGGAGCGCGCTCTTCGGCTTCGTGGACGACCTGGAGCTGCTCTGGCGGCCGGGGGAGGGCCACTTCGAGGTGCGCTCCGCCTCGCGGGTGGGGCACTCCGATCTGGGCGTCAACCGGCGGCGGGTGGAGCGGTTGCGGCGGCGTCGGGCCGCGGCGGGGTAGCGGCGCGGCCCACGCCCCCGCGGCCTGGTGCCCGGCGTGTGGTACGGTCCTCAGGATCCCAGCAAAGGAGGTCTGGAATGCGGAAGAAGCTACTCCTTCCCCTGATCGCCGCCGGATGCGTCGTCGGCCTGGCGGACGCCGGCGCGCTGTTCGCCAAGGCCCACGTGCCCCTCGGGCGGGCACAGATCTGCACCGCGAGCGCGAGCGTCAAGACCGTCAGCGGCCGGCGGCTCTCCAACGAGCTGGGCAAAGGGGCCTGCCGGCTGACCGCCTGCGTCTTCAACGAGGTGGAGGACGACGGCCACCTGATCAAGCAGTACATCTTCTTTTCCGGCGACGACTGCGATCCGACGGACGACGACGGCGACGGCTTCTGCGACGCGGTCGGCTATCCGAGGTCGATCCCCAGGCGTCTCAAGGCCAACAACCTCACGCCGGCCTGTACCGACCCCTTCTGAAGCCCCGGCTCAGTCGAGCTCGAAGGTGTAGGCGCTCCAGTAGCTCTCCCACCGGTTGTCGTCGCAGTCCACCGGCGAGACCGGCGAGCACGGCACCAGCCGCACCAGACGCAGCAGCCAGAGGCCCGGGCGCTCGAGGGAGAAACGCGCCACGCCGTCGGCCCCGGTGACCGCCTCGAGCCGGATCACCGTCTCTCCGGGCGGGGCCACGTAGGCCTTGACCGTCTGCCCGGCGAGGGGCTCGCCCCGCAGCAGCACCCCCACCTCGAGCTCGTCGCCGGGGTCGAGGCGGTAGGGGTTCTGACGCAGCACCATCTCGATCTCCTGGCCCAGCACCCGGGCGTGGAGATCGTCGCCGGCGGCGGCCGGGCCCACGGCGACCAGGCACTTGAGGGTGCGCAGATAGCCCTCGGTCTGCAGCTCGTCGGCTCCCATGGCCTCGCGGTAGCCGCCCGGGTCGAGCCCCTCGTGGGCCAGGTACTCGAGGAACTCCTCACGGGTCGCCTCGGTGTAGAGGACGGAGTGGCTCATCGCCACCAGGGCGAGGCCGGCGCCCTCGACCCGGCGCTCGAGCACCGGCGCGCGGGAGGCGGCGACCAGATCCCCGGCCTGCGACAGAAGGTCGATCTCCCCTTCGGAGGTGATCAGGTGGAAGCGAGGGGTCATGTCGAGCAGCAGCGGCAGGTCGCGGGCCGGCTCCCCGCCCCCGAGGGCGCCCGCCAGCTCCTCGCCCAGGAGCTGACGCACGATCAGCGTGTCGCCGGGCTGGAGGCTGGCGTCGTCCGCCTGCAGCCAGATGTCGTGCGCCCCGGCGGGCGCCGCGGCGAGCAGGGTCAACGCGGCCGGCAGCAGGATCGGTCCGAAGCGCATCGCGGGTCTCCCGGTGGCGGAGGAGCGGCTAGTCTACTGCGGTCGGCGGAAGCCTCGGCCCACGCCCTGCGTCATGTCTGAGCGTCTCTTCTCCCCAACCTCCGCCCGCGGCCGCCTCGTCGTGGCGGGTCTCGTGGCCCTGGTCTGCCGGCTCCCCGGCGGCGCGGCGGCCCAGGAGCACCCGATGGACCCGCTCTCGGCGGGGGAGATCCACCGTGCCGTCGCCGCCCTCCGGGCCGCCGGCCGGGTGGACGACGACAGCCTCTACCCGCTGATCACCCTGGAGCCGCCCGAGAAGGGCGGGATGGCGGCCCTGGAGACGGGCGGGCCGCCGCGGCGGGCCTTCGTGGTGGTCCGACGGGGCACCGCCACCTACCAGGGGGTGGTCGACGTGGGCGCCCGGCGGGTGCTCGCCTGGCGGCGGGTGGAGGGCGTGCAGCCGGGGCTCCTGATGAACGAGGAGTGGGAGCTGGCGGGCGACGTCGTGCGGGCCGACCCGGGCTGGCGGCAGGCGCTGGAGCGGCGCGGCATCCGCGACCCCGGCGGGGTGGTCACGGTGCCGCTCACGGTGGGCGTCTTCGCCGGCGAGACGGAGCGGGCCGAGCGCCTCGTCAAGGTGGCCAGCTTCGACGGCAGCGAGACGGAGAACTACTGGGGCCGGCCCATCGAGGGACTGATCGCCCTGGTCAGTCTGGATCGGAAGCGGGTGGTGCGGCTTCTCGACGTCGGGGCGGCGCCGGTGCCCGACGGTCCCGTGGAGCTGGGTGGGGGACGGGACGCCCCGTCTTCGCCGGGCCGTCTCCAGACGACCCAGCCCGACGGTCCCGGTTTCGAGCTCGACGGGCACCAGGTGCGCTGGCGCGCCTGGAGCTTCCACTGGCGGATCGACCCGCGCCGCGGCCCCGTCGTCTCGCGGGTGACGTGGCGTCAGCGGGATCGCGAGCGCTCCGTGCTCTACGAGGGCTCCCTGTCGGAGATGTACGTGCCCTATGCCGATCCCGGGCCGGCCTGGTTCTTCCGCGCCTACCTCGACGCCGGCGAGTTCGGGGTCGGCAAGCTGGCCTCGCCCCTGGCGGCGGGGGTGGACTGCCCGGCGCACGCCCGCTTTTTCTCCGCCCTCTTCGCCGACGACTGGGGCAACCCCTACGTGGCGCGTCGCGTCGCCTGTCTCTTCGAGCGCTCGCCAGGCGACGTCGCGTGGCGGCATTACGAGAGCGTCGGGGGCGCCGGCGAGGGACGACCCCTGACCGAGCTGGTGCTGCGCTCGGTACCGGCGGTGGGCAACTACGACTACCTGCTGGACTGGATCTTCCGGCCCGACGGCTCGATCCGGGTCGAGGTGGGCGCCACCGGGGTGCCGCAGGTCAAGGCGGTGACCGCTCGGGTCGCTCCGCCCGAAGGCCCCGACGGCGAGGCGGCTTGGGGGCGGCGGGTGGCGCCGTACACCGTGGCGGTGCACCACGATCACTGGTTCTCCTTCCGGCTCGATCTCGACGTCGACGGGCGGGAGAACACCCTCCGGGTGGACCGGCTGCGGCCGGTGGCCCTGGAAGGCGACGGCCCCCGCCGGGCGAGCTGGACGGTGGAGCCCTGGACGCCGGCGAGCGAGAGCGAGGCGCGGCTCCGTATCGATCTCGAGCGGCCGGCCCTGTGGCGGGTGCTCAACGAGGGGGTGCGCGGGCCGCTGGGCCACCCGGTGAGCTACCGCCTGGTGCCGGGGGCCAACGCCCGGCCCCTCCTCGCCGCCGGCGCGCCGTTGCTTCGGCGGGCCGGCTTCCTCGGCTACCACCTCTGGGCCACCCCGCACCATCCGGAAGAGGTCTACGCCGCCGGTCTCTACCCCAACCAGGGGGCGGGCGGCGACGGTCTGCCGGCCTGGTCGGAGAAGGACCGCCCGATCCGGGGCGCCGACCTCGTGCTCTGGTACACCCTGGGCATGCACCACGTGGTGCGGGCCGAGGAGTGGCCGGTGCAGCCCACCCTCCGCCGTGGCTTCGAGCTGGTCCCTTTCGACTTCTTCGACCGCAATCCGGCGCTGGACCTGCCGCCGGGCGGCTGACGGCGAGCCTCGAGGGGACTCGGGCGGCGGGCGATCCCCGAAACGCGGGGCCCTCCGCTGCGTACAGTGGGAGAGGAGGCGAGATGGCGAGCTCCAGGTCGACCCAGTGGCTGATCGGATGCGGGGTGGGCTGTGCGGTGCTGGTCGTGCTGGTCATCCTGGCCGGCGCCGGCGGCGTGGCCTGGATCCGCTCGACCCTGGTGGGCTTCGAGCAGGCGGAGCAGAGCCACGCCGCGCTCGAGGAAGCGCTGGGCGAAGCCGCCGACTACGTTCCGCCGCCGGACGGCGCCATCGCCCCGGAGCGAATGGAGATCTTCCTGACGGTGCGGGACGAGACCGGGGACGCGCGTCGGGGGGTGGAGGCCTTCTTCGACTCGATCCCGCTCACCGAGGAGGCCGCGCGGGAGCTCGAGAGGGAGGGGGTGCTGAAGAAGATCGGCGCCGCCCTCCGAATCACCCGGGCGGCGGTGGGCTTCGCCGGCGACCTGGGCGAGCTCTACGCCGCCCGCAACGCGGCCCTGGCGCGGTTGGGGATGGGGCCCGGGGAGTATCTCTACATCTACCTGCTGGCCTACCAGAGCTTCCTCGGCCATCCCCCCGACGACGGTCCCGGCGGCGAGTCGAGGGAGGAGGTGGAGGTGGACCTGGGGCGCGACATGCGCCGGACCCGCGGCCGGGTGCGCGACGACCTCGTCGCCATTCTCGGGAACCAGGTCGAGGCCATCGACGCCGCCGGGCGGGCCGATCTGGCGGAGCTGCGGTCGGCGCTCCTCGCGGAGATCGAGGCGCTCGAGCGGAACCGCTGGCGGGTGCCGTTCGCCGAGGATCTCCCGCGGTCGGTGCGGGACTCTCTGGAGCCGTACCGCGAACGCCTCGAGGCCTCCTACAGCGCCGCCGCGAGCCCCTTCGAGCTCGGCGAGCCGCAGCGCCGCGGCGGCCTCAGCGTGCAGGTCGAGTAGGGCGGGAAACAAACGGCGTCCGGCCGCCGTAGGGATCGCTGGAGGTGACCGGTATGAAGAGAATCGTGACGATCGCGGCGCTCTGCGTCGCCCTTCCCGCGGTGGCCTTCGCGGGCGGCGAGCGCGAGATCGAGCGCTCCTTTCCGCTCGAGCCGGGCCAGTCGGTGATGCTGGACTTTCCGGTGGGCTCGCTCACGGTCGAGGGCTGGGACGGCGACGAGGTGCGGGTGGAGCTCGAGGCCGAATGCCGCCACCGATCACGGCGCTGTGAGGAGAGGCTGGCGGAGCTGGAGGTGCGGTCGCGCTCCGGCTCCCGCCGTCTGGAGGTCGAGGTGGGCCCGGGAGGGTCGTGGAAGAGCTCGCGGCTGGAGCTGGAGGCGGTGGTGTGGGTGCCCCGCCGGGCCGCGCTCGAGATCGAGATGGGCGTCGGCGAGCTGCGCGTCGAAGGCTTCGAGAACGACGTCCGGATCGACATGGGCATCGGCGAGGTCGGCGTGCGGATGGCGGAGGCGGTGGTGCGCAGCGTCGAGCTCGACGCCGGGATCGGCGAGTCCCGTCTCTCCGGGGTGAGCCCGAGGGTGCGGGAGCGCCGCTCGCTGCTGATCGGCAGCGAGCTCTCCTGGGACGAGGGGGAGGGCCGGGCCCAGGTCGAGGTGGACCTGGGCATCGGCGAGATCTCGGTCTCGCTGGGCTAGATCGACCTCAGCCGCCGGCCGCGGGGCCGGAGGCGCCGGGGGAGCGCCCGGGGTCGTCTCCGTCCGCCGCCACCCTCTCCGGCGACGGCGCATCGGCCGTCGAGAGGGCCTTGTCCTTGAAATAGAAAGCCACGACCACGAAGACGACACCGCCCCATTGGACCGGTACGGTGGGCGACCCGGCGGCGTGGGCCGCGAAGACGATGGGAAGGGTCAGGCCCACCACCAGAATGGCGATGATCGCCCGGTACCGGCGGTGCCGGTCCACCGTCTTCCCCGAGGACGCCTTGACGTCCTTGAAGTAGAAGCCGACCGCGAGCACAACGGCGCCGATCCACGACCCGTCGATCTCGCTCTTGAACGGGGGCCCGACGAAGCTCGCGGCGGCGCCGATCATCAGCACCGTGGCGAGCGCGAGCTGCCACAGCAGCTCGCCCATCGCCGCCGCGTCATCGCTGCGCTGCGCCAGGAACGCCCGGTCCTCGGCCGGCCGGTCCTTGAAGTAGTACCCGATGACGATCAGGAAGACCGCCTCCCAGTTGGAGGGGATCCCCGCCGCGGTGAGGGTGAGCCAGAAGGTGATCGAGATGACCACCAGCGCGAGCAGAGCGCGCAAGAGGGTGGTTCGCTCCGCGGTGAGCTGCTCGATCACCGAGTACGACTGCGGCTTCATGGTCGCCTCCTTCGTGGCCGTCTGGCCGACCGGAATGGGCCGAGGAACCCGCCCACGGCCCGTCGTCGCTTTGGGGGGTATCGAGAGTGATCCTACCACGCGGCCCGGCAGTGTCCGGAGAACGGGGCGCGGAGGGGCTCTCGCCGGTCCCTCCGGGAGGCGAGGCGGCCGGCACCGCGGAGGCGAGCGGGGAGCCCAGGGGGAGCTAGCCGCTCCGGCGCACCTCGGCCGCCTCGACGAGCCACTCCCCGTCGCCGCGCACCCAGTAGAGCACCACCGCGTAGCGCTCCGCCCCCGCCAGATCGGCCAGCTCCCGGACGAACTCGACCGTGAGGGTCATCCGCGCCCGTCCGCCGGCCGGGTCGAGCTCGAGCTCCTCGTCGTACGTGCGCACGTAGAGGGCGTCGGTGCGCGACCGGTACTGGTGGATGGCGCCGATCAGGCCGCGGCGGTCGCGCGTCGCCAGCCCCACCGGCTCGGCGGTCACGGAGACCGGGTCGGTGAAGTGGAGGGCGATCTTGCGCGCCGTCGCGAGGCCGGCGAGCTCGGACTCGCCCGGGGCCTTGGCGGCCAGGCCGCGGATCTCGGCGAGGGCGCGGCGGATCCGCCTCTCCTCGCCGTCGCCGCAGGCCGCGAGCAGGGCGGCAACCCCCAGCCCCAGGGCGAGGAGAGCGGCTCGGGGGGCGGGTCCGACGCGGCGCATCGGCGTTTCCGAGCCTAGCTCGCCACCTCGGCCTGGGCGCGGAGCCGCTCGGCGGCCCGGGAGAGGGGCGCCGAGGTGAGGATCTTCTGGATGCGGTCCAGCGCCTTGGCGTGGTCGCCGACCTCCTGGTAGAGGATCACCTCGCCGTAGAGGTTCTCCGCCAGGGTGTCGAGCCGCGCCTCGACGGCCGCCGCGTGGGGGCTGCCCGGGTAGCGCTTGAGAAACTCGGAGCCGTTCTCCAGCTTCTCGAACCTGCCCACCCGGGCGGCCAGCCGCTCCGCCGCCAGGCCGGCCAGCTCGGCGTCCTCCTCGAAGTCGGCCAGCCGCTGCAGCGCGGCCAGCGAGTCGAGGATACCCGCCAGGTTGCGCAGCCCCAGCCGCGCTCTGCGTCCGGTCTCGGAATCGGGTCCCTCCCGCCAGGCGGCGAGGTAGTGGTCCACCGCACGGTCCGGGCGGCCGAGACGCGCCTGGGCGTCACCCAGGGCCAGCGCCGCCTCGGCGCTCTCCGGGGCGTCGGGGTAGTTGCTGGCGAAGGTCTCGAGAAACTCGGTCTCGAAGACGCCGCGGCGGAAGACCTCCACGGCCTCGGGGTAGGTGCTCTCGAGCTGCCGCCGGAAGGCGCCGATCTCGCGGTCCAGGGCGTCGGGCAGCCCCGAGTCGGGATCCAGCGCGGCGACCTCGTCGCGCTCCTCCTGGTAGAGATCGATCAGCCGCCCCAGGTCTCGGTAGAGCTCGCGCCGGGAGATCTCGCGGTCCCTCTCTCGGTGGAGCCGCTCGAGGCGGAGCTGCTCGGCCGTGGGCCCGACAGGCCACGCGGTCAGGGCGGCCAGGGCCAGTAGATCGGGTGGCGGCGGAGACGGCTGGTCGGGGGCGAGGCCGGTGGGAGAGCGGCGCTCGGGGGCGGGCTCGGGCTCCGGCCGCCGTCCCCTGCGGCGCGAGCCCGGAGGGTTCTCGTCGCGGTAGGTCACCAGGACCTGTTGGGTGGTCCGGCGGTAGTCGTCGGCGGACGAGGGCTCCTGGACCTTCAGCGTCTCCTCGCGGATCGCGGCGGCCCGCACCCGCTGGTCGAAGAAGGGGTGGGTGCGCCAGTAGCCGTACTGCTTGCTCTCCGGCAGCCGCTCGCGCATCAGGGCCATGAGCTTGCGGGTGCCGTCGGGGTCGTAGCCCGCGGCGGCGGCCATCCGCTGACCCTCGGCGTCGGCCTCGTCCTCGAACTCCCTGCTGTAGCTGCGCAGCAGCAGCTCGCTCACCACCAGCCCGGTGGCGGCGGCGCCCACCACCCGGTCGCCGGGCGAAGCGCCGCGATCGTAGGCGGGCCCGGGCACCGGAGACTGGCCGCCGCTGTTGCCGGCGGTGATCATCACCCCGGCCAGCAGCACCTGGGAGAGGGCGTTCAGCAGGGTCGCCCGGCGCTGGATGCGGGTGCCGTGCTCCCGCACCACGTGGCCGATCTCGTGTCCCAGCAGACCGGCCAGCATGTCGTCGTCCAGACCCAGGTCGAGCATCCCCCTGGTGAGGAAGATCTGGCCGCCGGGCAGGGCGAAGGCGTTCGGGACCGGCATGTCCACCAGGTAGAAGCTCATGGGCATCTTCTCGAAGCCCGACTCCTGGGCGACCCGGTAGCCGATCTCGGCCACCCGCCTCATCTCGTCGCGATGGTCGTAGCGGCCGTAGAAGACCATGGCCTGCTCGGCCGCTTCGAGGCTCTTGCCGAAGAGGTCCGGGTTGTCGATGCGCTGCGCCCCGGCAGGAGCCACGGCGAAGAGGGCGACCGAGAACGCCGCCGCGACCCGCTTCGTCGTCATGGCGCTCAACGTAGCACGATCTGTGCCGCGAGCCGGTCGGCCTCCCGACCGATCCGGCCGAGGCCGGCAGGTGGACGAGCGCCGCCATCGATTCGAGTTGACGGCCCGGGTCACCCGGATTACTATCCGCGTTAAGCCACGAGCAGGGGGACCCTGGGGAGACCCAGGGCGAAAGAGCTACGGGTCCTCGCTTCCATGCCGCAGGGGAGGGCGAGAGCACCGGCAGGATCCGACGGACCACCGAGCTGCCGAAGGGCGGCAGGCTCGGACCGAGGAGGGCGACCGCCTTCCTGAAGCACTGCCTCTCAACGAAGAAGGAGGATCGCGAGATGTGGGCACGAGTCGAATCCCGGGTGGGGGTGCGCGCCGTCGTGACGGGCGGCACATTGGCGGTGCTGCTCCTGGCCGGCTCGCAGCCGGCCGTCGCGCAGAGCGTCATTGCCACGGTTCCGACGACCCTGAGTCCGCACTCGGTGGCCGTCGACGCGACACGCAACCTGATCTTCGTGGGCCAGGGCGACAGCACCGGCGGGGGTGTCTCCGAGCTGCAGGTGATCGACGGCGCCACCCAGACGATCGCCGCCGCCATATCGGTCGCCGGGGGGATCGGCCAGACTGGTCTTGCGGTCGACGAGGGCACGGGTCTGGTGTATGCGGCGGTCTCCTCGCCGTCGGGCCTCGAGGTGATCGATGCGAGCACCCTGGCTCCGAGCTCCTTCATCGGCCTGCCCGCGGGACCGAGCGTGGTCGGCGTCAACCCGTTGACCCACCGCGTCTACTACGCGGCGTTCTCGCCGTCGCCCCAACTGCTCGTGATCGACGGCGCGACGGAGGCGGTGGTCGCCTCCGTCGCCCTGCCGGGGATCCCCAGCGACCTCGAGGTCGAAGAGGCGCGCAACGAGGTGTACCTGGCCATCTCGCCCTTCGGCCTGGTGGTCATCGACGGCGCCACCGACACCCTGGCCGCAACGGTTCCGGTCAACAACTTCACCCTGGACATCGCGGTCGATCCCGGCCTGGGGCGGGCCTATCTCACCCAGCGCGGCACCACGACCCCGGCGCAGATGTTCGTTGTCGACACCGCCAGCCGGACCACCGTGGCCACGATCGCAGTGGGCCCCCGGACCGAAGGCGTCGGAGTCGACCGCAGCAGCCACCGGGTCTACACCGGGTCGGGCAGCGTCTTTCCCACCCGGGGGGTGACCGTGGTGGATGGCGCTGCCCTGTCGGTGGTGGCCTTCGTGCCCACAGGGGATCCGACGGGACGGCCGGTCGGCGTCAACTCCACCACCCACCGGGTCTATATCCCGGACGGCGTGCCGGAGCCCAACGGAACCGTGGTCGTGATCGAGGACGTCAGCCCCGACGGCGACGGGGACGGCCTCCCCGACGTCGACGACAACTGCCCGGCGGTCTCGAACCCCGACCAGACCGACACCGATCTCGACGGCAGCGGCGACGCGTGCGACGCCGACGACGACGGTGACGGCGTTCCCGACGACGCCGACAACTGCTCGTTCACACCCAATCCCGATCAGCTCGATTCCGATCTCGACGGGTTCGGCGACCCCTGCGACCTCGACCTCGACGGCGACGGCTTCGACAACGGCGCCGACAACTGCCCGGAGGTGCCCAACGAGTTCCAGGACGACACCGACGGCGACGGCCTGGGTGACGAATGCGACGCCGACGACGACGGCGACGGGGTGTGCGACACCGCGCAGGAGCTGTCGGGGGTGTGTGGGGCCGGACCCGACAACTGCGCGACGGCGGTCAACCCGGACCAGGCCGACCTGGACGGTGACGCCATCGGGGACGCCTGCGACGCGGATATCGACGGAGACGGCGTCTGCGAGGGACCTGACCCGGTCGTGGGCTCCTGTGCCGAGGGGGCCGACAACTGCCCGGTGACGGCCAACCCGGATCAGAACGACACCGACGGCGATGGCGCCGGCGACGCCTGTGACGGGGATGACGACGACGACGGCGTGGAGGACGGGGAGGACAACTGCCAGTTTGTCGCCAACGCCGACCAGGCCGATCTGGATGGCGACGGCAACGGCGACGCCTGCGACCTGGACCTCGACGGCGACGGCGTGGACAACGACTCCGACAACTGCCCCGGGGTTCCGAACTCCGACCAGCACGACCTGGACGGCGATCTGGTCGGCGACGCCTGCGATGCCGACATCGACGGCGACGCCGTCGCCAACGAGAGCGACCTGTGCCCCGGGACTCTCCTCGGCGAGCTGGTCGATCCCGCGACCGGCTGCTCGATCGGCCAGCTCTGCCCGTGCGCTGGACCACGAGGTACCAACCAGCCCTGGAGGAACCATGGCAAGCACGTCTCCTGCACCGCGCACGCCGCCGAGGAGTTCCTCGAGCTGGGCCTGATCACCGAGGCCGAGAAGGAGGCGACAGTCTCCGCGGCGGCGCAGTCAGAGTGCGGACGGCGGTAGCGGCGGCCGCGAGCCCGCCCAGAGCCACCCGGGCGAGGGGGTCCCCGTTCTTTCCAGCCGTCTCCGTGGCGAGGAAGTGGGGGCGGGGGAGTGCATGGCTCCGATGGCGCTCGGGGCGGCCGTCATCTTCATCGCCTGGATCCGCGACTCGCTGAGGATGCGGAGGCGGCCGGGCCGAGCCGGCCGCGAGCGGCCCCCGGAGCCCCGGCCGCCTCAGCCAGGCTGCGGGTCGCCCGCTGGGACCGCCTTCGGATCGGGCACCAGGATCCCTCCCGAGATCACCATCCTCACCCCCGCCTCGACGCTGATCGGGAGGTCGATGGTGTCCTTCCGCGGAACCATGAGCAGGTAGCCGCCGGTCGGGTTGGGAGTGGTGGGGAGAAAGACCATGAGCAGGTCGCCGAGCTCGGGGTGGAGGTAGCCCCAGCGCGCCGAGCCGGTCACGAAGGCCATGGCGAAGGTGTCGGGGTGGGGATAGCGGATGAGGATCACCCGCTTGAACGCCTCCCGCTGCTCCTCGGAGAAGACGCCGACGATCCCCTTGGTGGAGGAGTAGACCGACTTGGCCACCGGGATCTTGTCGATGAGACGCTCCACCGCCACGATGAGCCGCTTGCCGAAGACGTTGGTCGACAGCCAGCCCAGGGTGAGGATGACGGTGAGGGTGAGGGCGGCGCCCAGCCCCGGGATGCGCACGCCGGGGTACCAGCGGTCCACGACCGAGTAGAGAAGGGGCGCGAAGGCCCCGTCCATCAACTGGAAGAGCCGCACCACGATCCACACGGTGAGCGCCGCGGGGATCAGCGTCAGAAGCCCGGTGATCAGCAGGCGGCGGATACGCACGGCCAGGGTCGGGCGCGAGGTCGAGGCCGAGGTGGCGTGGGACATTGGGCCGCAGCCTATCAACGCGCCCGCGAGCTCTGCGACGGCCGGACGGCTCGCGTACAATCTAGGCGTAGCCGCTGCCGCCCCGGAGCGGCGATCCACCCGGGAGGTTCCCCATGTCCGTGCACGAAGCCCCAGGCGGCGACGCGCCGCCGCCGGAGACTCCGCTGCCCCCCCTGAACGACGCTTCGGCGGCCGAGGAGATCGGCCCCCGCGCCGACACCGTGTGGACCCGCGGGGCGGGCGCCGTCCCGGCCCCGGCGCGGGTGGCCACCAACCGGCTCTCGGGCCCCGGCGGCCGGGTCGCCATCCTCGACGGGTGCCGCACTCCGTTCTGCAAGGCGGGCACGGAGCTGGCCGACATGGACGTGGTGGACATGACCGGGGTGGCCGTCGCCGAGCTGGTCACCCGCAGCGACATCGACCCCGGGGAGATCGATCTCTCCATCTTCGGGGTGGTGATGCCGGCCCTCCACGCCCCCAACCTGGGGCGGGAGGCGCTCTTCCGGGCCAGCCTGCCCATGACCATCCCCGGCACCACCGTGAATCTCGCCTGCGCCTCCTCCAACCGCGCCATCACCTCCGGCGCCGAGGCCATCCTCTCCGGACAGTGCGACGTGGTGCTCGCCGGAGGCGCGGAGTCCCTCAGCAACGTGCCCATCCAGTACCCCCGGTCGGGCGCGAAGAAGCTGATGAAGCTCAACCGCGCCAAGACGGCGGCCCAGAAGCTGTCGGTGATCGGCAGTGTCCGACCCGCCGATCTCGCGCCGGTGCCGCCCGCCATCGCCGAGCACACCACGGGCCAGACGATGGGGCAGTCGGCGGAGAAGATGGCCAAGGAGAACGACATCTCCCGTCGGGCGCAGGACGAGATCGCGCTGCTCTCCCACACCCGGGCGGCCGCCGCCCAGGCCGAGGGCCGCTTCGACGGCCAGATCGTCGCCACCTTCCCCAAGCCGCGCTACGACCGCACCGTGGACCGCGACAACGGGGTCCGCGCCGACTCCTCCATGGAGGCGCTGGCGGGTCTCCGGCCGGTCTTCGACAAGCGGTACGGCTCCATCACGGCCGGCAACGCCAGCCCCATCACCGACGGCGCGGCGGCGGTGCTGCTGGCTAGCGAGGAGAAGGCCAAGGCGCTGGGGATCGAGCCGCTGGGGTACCTGCGCTCCTTCGCCTACGCCGCGCTGGACCCGGGGAGCCAGCTTCTGCAGGGGCCGGCCTACGCCGCCCCGATGGCGCTGGAGAAGGCGGGCGTCACCCTGGCCGACTGCGACCTGGTGGAGATGCACGAGGCCTTCGCCGCCCAGATCCTCTCCAACATGAAGGCCTTCGCCTCGCGGAAGTTCGCCGCCCACGAGCTCGGCCGCAGCGAGCCGCTCGGGGAGATCGACCTGGAGCGCACCAACGTCAACGGCGGCTCGATCGCCATCGGCCACCCGTTCGGAGCCACCGGCGCCCGGGTCACCATGCAGCTCCTCTTCGAGATGCGGCGGCGCGGCGTGGAGCTGGGTCTGATGACGGTGTGCGCCGCCGGCGGAGTGGGCTTCGCGATGGTCGTCGAGCGCGCCTAGCTCGGCGGCCGGGAGAGGGAGACCGGGCGCACGCCCGGCTAGCTCCTCTCGACCGGGGCCGGCTGCGGGGCGCTCACGGGCCGGCGCCCCACCAGCACCAGGGTCAGATCGTCCACCACGGGCTCGTTGCCCACGTGCCGGTCGAACTCCTGGAGGATGCGGTCGTGGAGCTTGGCGGGTGAGCCGGGGGGTCCGATGACCCGGCGCAGGCGGTCGAAGCCGAAAGACTCGCCGGACCCGCCGGCGATCGACTCGACCAGGCCGTCGGTGAACAGCACCAGCAGGTCCCCCGGCTCCAGCCGCGCCTCGCCCGTCGGCAGCTCGATCTCGGGCCGCAGCCCGAGGGGCAGGGTGCCGGTCCCCAGCTCACGCACCACGCCGCCGGCCTGGCGCAGGAGCGGGAAGGGGTGCCCGGCGCAGACGTACTCCAACCGTCCCGTAGCCGGGTCCAGCAGGCCGTAGAAGAGGGTCATGAAGGCGCGACGGTCCCCGGTGCGAAAGAGCGACCGATTGAGCAGGGCCGCCACCCGCTGCGGCGACGGGTCCACGTCGATCGCGGTCTTGAGGGTCGCGTTGGCGATGGCCATCAGCAGCCCGGCGGCGATCCCGTGGCCGCTGGCGTCGCCCACGATCAGGGCGAGCCGCTCTCCGGGCAGGGTCTGGAAGTCGTAGTAGTCGCCCCCCACCTCGTTGGCGTTGCGGTAGGAGTGGGCGAAGTCGTACCCGGCCAGATCCGGCGAGCTCTGTGGCATCAGGTCGGCCTGGAGCTGGCGGGCGACCTCGAGCTCGTCACGCACCCGCACCCGGTCCACCAGCTCCACCACCAGCAGAAAGACCAGCAGCGCGACGCTGGCCGAGAACCAGAAGAGGGAGGCCTCCACCGACAGAGAGAAGCCCCATCCGGCGATCTGGAACGAGCTCGAGCGGAGGACGCCGAGCAGGGCGGCCACGAGGGCGCCGGCGAAGAGGATGCGCCGCACCGGGGAGAGCTTCGCCGAGATTCCCAGGAAGACCACCTTGGCGCCGTAGGCGAGCCGCGCCAGCCGGCCCTCCGGGAGCTCGGTCTCCTGGTCGCGGGCCAGCACCGCATAGGCCTGCGGCGCGTCGCGATCGAAGAGCTGCTTGAAGTCGCGGACGTTGAGACCCTGGGTGTAGTCCACGAGGAAGCGGCGGGTCCGGTCCACGTAGCGGGCGGCGCGGGAGGCTCTCGTCACGGTGATCCCAGTCTAACTACGGCCGGCTCGGAGCCGGGTTTCGGCCCCGGGGCGGGCCCCCGGACCGCCCTGCGCGGACCTCGGCGAGCGGCCTGCGGCCGGCGTCGTCGCGGTGCCCGCGGGCACGAAGAAAGCTTGACGAAACCCGACGGATTTGGTGTAGAGTGCGCGGCCCAGAGCCGCCGGCCGCTCTGCAGCGGCGGCGGCTGGCCGGCTGCCCAGGCAGTGTGCCCGGCAGCAGTGTCCCAGGCGAGTCCTGGGAAGGAGGAGTTCAGCCATGCGTACTTCGGCGAGCATCTTCATGGTCGTTGGGGTAGCGCTCGCAACCATCGTCTTCTTCGCCTTCGCCGTGCAGAGAGCCTCGCAGGCCGATGCGGTGGAGCAGGTCGGGGCTCTCCCGCAGAGCACCGTCGCGGTCGGATCGACCGACGAGCAGGTCCTCCGGGGCCGGTATCTGGTCCGGATCGGGAGCTGCAACGACTGCCACACGCCCTGGGTCTTCGACGAGGAGCTCGGGGTGGCCAAGCCCGACATGAGCCGGATGCTCTCGGGTCATCCCGACGGCGGCCCCGAGCCGACGGGCACCCTCGGCGCCTACGACATGGGCCTCATCGGTCCGACGTTCACCAGCTTCGCGCTGCCGTTCGGGGTCCTCTACTCGGCGAACCTGACACCGGACGTGGACACCGGCATCGGAAGCTGGACGGAGCAGATGTTCGTCGACATCTTCCGGAAGGGACGTCACCTCGGGGGTGACGGCAGGGGCGTGCTTCCCCCCATGCCGTGGTTCTGGATCCGGAACATGACCGACGACGACCTGAAGGCGGTCTACGCCTATCTGAACTCGATCCCGGCGATCCGCAACCCCGTCCCGGCCCACAAGGTCTCGGACGAGGTGGTCTGGCAGTTGCGGGACGGGCTCGACCGGATGGCCGCGGAGCTCCCGCAGGAGGAGTGGGCCGCCCGGTCGGGGGCGCAGGTCGCCGCCGCCGGTATGCACTGAAGAGCTCGCGTTGACCTGACGCGGGGCGATCGCGGCCGCCGGGGCTCACCCCGCGGCCGCCATCGCCCCGCACCCCTTTCTTGACCCTCCCCGGGCGGCGCGGTTAGATTGACCGCTCGTCTCCCCATGCCCGCCCCGACCCAGCGCGCCGTCAGCGACCCTCCCGCGCGGCGGACGTGGCTGGCGGCTGGTCTCGCCACCGCGCTGGCGCTGCTCCTGGGCGGCTGCTCGATCCGCGGCCTGGCGATCAACGCCCTGGCCGACTCGCTGGCGAAGAGCGGCGACGTCTTCGCCTCCGACGAGGATCCGGAGCTGGTGCGCGAGGCGACGCCCTTCGCGCTCAAGACCATCGAGGCGCTGCTGGCGGAGAAGCCGAGCCACCGGGGGCTGCTGCTCTCCGCCTGCCGCGGCTTCGCCGGCTACGCCTACGCCTTCGTGGAGCTCGACGCCCTCGAGCTCGAGGAGGTCGACTACGAGGCGGCGGAGCGGCAGACGGAGCGGGCGCTCAAGCTCTACCTGCGCGCGCGGGACTACTGTGTCCGGTCGCTGGCCGAGATCGACCCGGGGATCCGGCGCCGGCTCCAGGTGGAGCCGGAGGCGGCGGTGGCGGGGCTGGGAGAGGAGGAGGTGCCGCTCTTGTTCTGGACCGCGGCGGCGTGGGGGTCGGCCCTCGGCCTGGCCCTCGACCGCCCCGACCTGACGGTGGACCTGCCCGCGGTCGAGGCGCTGATCGAGCGGGCGGCCGCCCTGGACGAGAGCTACGGCGACGGGGCGGTGCACGAGGCCCTGATGTCGCTCGCCGCCCTGCCCCCGGCCATGGGCGGCTCGCCGGAGCGCGCCCGCCACCACTTCGAGCGCGCGGTCGAGCTCTCCGGCGGCCGTTCGGCCAGCCCCTACGTGGGCTTCGCCGTCAAGGTCTCGATCCAGCAGCAGGACCGCGAGGAGTTCCAGCGGCTGCTCGAGACGGCCCTCGCCGTCGACCCCGACGCCGAGCCCGCGAACCGGCTGCAGAACATCCTCTCGCAGCGCCGGGCGCGCTGGCTGCTCGAGCGGGTGGACGAGCTCTTTCTGTAGGCGGGCGGGAATTCGGCCGGGGTGGGGCAGGTAGGATGAGGCGATGACCAGGAAGCTCCTCTCCGCCGTTCTCCTGCTGCCGCTGCTGGCCGCCCCGCCGGCGGGCGCGGCGGTGATCAAGCTCGCCACCCTGGTGCCCGACGGCTCGGTGTGGGAGAAGGCCCTCTCCCGGATGGGATCGGAGTGGCGCGAGGCCACCGCCGGCCGCGTCCAGCTCAGGATCTACCCGGGCGGCGTGGCCGGGGACGAGGGCGACGTGCTGCGCAAGATGAAGATCGGCCAGCTCCACGCCGCCACCCTCACCAGCGGCGGCCTGGGCGAGATCGACCCGGCCTTCAACGTCTTCACGATCCCCCTCTTCTTCGACTCCTACGAGGAGCTCTTCCACGTCACCCGGGAGCTCGAGCCGCTGCTGGTCCGGCGGCTGGAGGAGCGCGGCTACCGCTTCCTCAACTGGGGCCACGCCGGCTGGATCCACGTCTTCTCGACCCGACGGGTGGTCGAGATCGACGACCTGCGGCAGCTCAAGATCTTCGTCGGCGCCAGCGACGACAAGATGGCGCAGTGGTGGAAGGAGAACGGCTTCCGGGCGGTGCCGCTGTCGGTGACCGACATCCTGACCGGGCTCCAGACGGGCATGATCGACGTCTACCCCGCGACGCCGCTGGCGGCGCTCTCGCTGCAGTGGTTCCGGCAGACGCCCTACATGCACGGGCTGGGGCTGGCGCCGCTGGTGGGAGCCACCGTCGTCACCGAGCGCGCCTGGGAGCGGATCGACGAGGCGGACCGCCGGGCGCTGCTGACCTCGGCCGAGAGCGTGGAGGCACGGCTCGAGAAGGAGATCCCCGGCCAGGACAGCCAGGCCATCGAAGAGATGTCGAAGCGGGGCCTGACGGTGGTCAGAGAGTACGACGAGGGAGCGTGGCGTGAGGCGGCCGAGACCTTCGCCTCGACGATGGTCAAGCTGCGCGTGCCGCAGGAGATCTACGACCGGGCGGTGGCGGCCAGGGACGCCTACCGCGGCCGCGCCGCGGCCGGGGGCGCCCGCTGATCCGTCTCGGCGGGGCGGCGCGGGCCCTCCGCCGCGTCGAGGAGTCCGTTCCCAACGCGGCCCTGGCCGCCATGGTCGCGGTGCCCCTGGTGGAGGCGGCGCTCCGACCGTTTCGCACCGGCATCCCCGGCGCCGCGGCGATCGTCCAGCATCTGACCCTCTGGGTGGCTTTCCTGGGGGCGGCGCTGGCGGCTCGGGAGGGGAAGCTCCTGGCGCTCGCCACCGGCGAGATGCTCTCCGGGGGACGGCTCCGCAGCGTCGTCCGGGTGGCGTCGGCCTTCGTCGGCGCCGCCGCCTCGGTCCTCCTCTGCGGCGCCTCGATCGAGCTGGTGCAGATCGATCGCGCCGACGGCGCCACCATCGGCTTCGGCATCCCGGTGTGGCTGGCCCAGCTCGCCCTGCCGGTGGCCTTCGCCCTGATCGCCCTGCGGCTGGTCTGGCGGGCCGCCGACTCCTGGCCGGGGAGGCTGGTCGCCTCTTCCGGCCTGGCCGTCGGGGGGCTGCTGGCGGTCTTCCCGCTCTGGCTGGACGGAGCGGCCAAGCTCCCCGGCCTCCTCCTCCTGGTGGTCGCCGCTTTTCTGGGCACTCCGATCTTCGCCGTGCTGGGTGGGGTGGCGGTCTTCCTCTTCCTGAGCGAGGGCATCCCCGCCGCCGCGGTGCCCATCGAGACCTACCGCCTCTCCGTCTCGCCCACCCTGCCGGCCATCCCGCTCTTCACCCTGGCGGGATACCTCCTGGCCCAGGGGAAGGCCCCCGAGAGACTGGTGCGGGTCTTCCGCGCCTGGGTGGGCTGGATGCCCGGCGGCACGGCGGTGGTCGCGGCGGTGCTGTGCGCCTTCTTCACCGTCTTCACGGGCGGCTCCGGCGTGACCATCCTCGCCCTGGGGGGGCTGCTGGTGGTGGCGCTCGAGGCCGACGGCTACCGCGATCGCTTCTCGTTGGGGCTTCTGACCTCCTCCGGCTCGTTGGGGCTGCTCTTCCCGCCCGCCCTGCCGCTCATCCTCTACGGCATCGTGGCGCAGGTGCCCATCCAGGACCTCTTCGTCGGCGGCCTGCTGCCGGGAGCGCTGATGGTGGGGCTGATCGCAGCCTGGGGGGTGCGCGAGGGGATCCGGTCGAAGACCCGCCGTCAGCCCTTCCGCGGCCGGGAGGCGCTCCGGGTCCTCTGGGCCGGAAAGTGGGAGCTGGCGATCCCGATCCTGGTGCTGACCGCCATCTTCAGCGGCATCGCCACCCTGGTGGAGGCGGCTGCGCTCACCGCCGCCTACGCCTTCGTGGTCCAGTGCTTCGTCCACCGCGACATCTCGCTGCGTCGCGACCTCTTCCGGGTGGTCACCGAGTGCACGGTGCTGGTGGGCGGGGTGCTGATCATCCTCGGGGTGGCCATGGGTCTGACGAGCTACCTGGTGGACGCCCAGTTCCCGATGCTGGCTCTCGAGTGGGCCGAGAAGTACCTGGGGTCGAAGCTCCTCTTCCTGCTGGGGCTCAACCTCTTCCTGCTGGTGGTGGGCTGCCTGATGGACATCTTCTCCGCCATCGTGGTCGTGGTGCCGCTCATCGTGCCGCTGGGGGTCGCCTTCGGCATCGACCCGGTGCATCTGGGGATCATCTTCGTAGCCAACCTCGAGCTCGGCTACCTGACCCCGCCGGTCGGTCTCAACCTCTACCTGGCCTCCTACCGCTTCGAGCGGCCGCTGCTCGCGATCTGGCGCTCGGTCCTGCCGCCACTGGCGATCCTGGGCGTGGGGGTGCTGCTCGTGACCTACGTCCCCTGGCTGACCCTGGGGCTTCTGCGGCTCCTCGGGCGCGGCTGAGCCGCGGCGCTCACGCCTCGGGCTCGAGACGGAAGCGGTGCGCCCGGCGCTCCGCCTCGACCCGCTCCTCGTAGGCGGCGCTCTCGAGGTGGCGCTCGAGCCTCCGGCTCAGGGGGATCACCATCGGCATGGGCCGCCAGGCGACGGGCTCGCCGCTGCCCTCGGCCACCACCCGGCCGTCGCGCACGGCACGGCTGGCCTCGCCCAGGTCCAACCCCGAGACGGCGCCGGCCACCGCCAGGAACCAGCCCTCGTCCGCCGGATCGGCGAAGCGGAGGTAGCGCTTCCCCTTGGCGGCGAGGTGGTAGTGCGACGGCACGAAGAGAATGCCGTCGAGCTTGAGCCGCTCGGCCAGCAGCACCAGCAGGGCCATCAGGTCCCGCAGGAGCCCGAGACCGGGGTGGCTCTGGCCGGGCAGGGGCGGCCGCTCCGGGTGGAACTCGGCGCGTGGGTTCTGGCTGACCAGCCACTGGAGCAGGAGGAGCTCGAAGTCGGGCAGGGTGGCCCGGTCGCGCGCCAGCCGCGCCTCGATCAGGAGCTCCCGGCGGTCGGCGTCGCCGAAGACGCGCAGGGTCTGGCCGGCCGGGTTGTCGAGCTCGAAGACGGGCGTGGGGTGGGCGAAGCCGAGGGAGCGGAGCTGGTCGAAGAGACCGGAGCGCTCCAGGATGAGCTCGACGCCGTGCGGGGAGAAGTAGTCCAGCAGCCGCGTCCGCCGGGAGACCTCGCCCAGGCTGCCGTAGACGTCCTCCTCCGTGAGGCCCCAGCCCTCCTCGTCGGTCTTTCCAGGCGGCTCCACGTAGCGGGCGATCTCGCGCAGGCGGGCGAGGGTCGCCTGGTTGGTGGTGGGGACGGGCAGGTCGCGCCGCCCGGAGAGGAGCCAGGCGAAGAAGCGGGCGCTGTGGCGCCAGGTGTCGCCGCCGTAGCCTCCGGCCAGGACCACCACCAGCGGCGCGCGCCGCCCCAGCCGCTGTCGCACCGCCTCGACCACCCGGACGTCGCGCTCCAGCATGCCGGCGTCGCTGATCTGCCAGTTGCCCAGCCGGTCGTCGTGGGCGGGATCCGTGCCGGCCAGGTAGTAGACCAGCTCGGGGACGGGATCGAGGGCCGCCGGCAGGTGCTCGCCGA
>JAWWBN010000034.1:0-23675 GCA_033720955.1 Thermoanaerobaculia bacterium
CCTTCTGGGCCTTCTGCGTCTTCACCGTGCTCTTCCTGGTTCCGCTCACCCTGCGCCGCTGACGTCGCTCGACGGGCCGCCCGGCGGCGGCGACAGCAGCATGGCGTCGCCGTAGGAATAGAAGCGGTAATCCCACGCGACCGCCTGGCGGTAGGCGTCGAGCACCCGCCGCCGCCCGCCGAAGGCGCACACCAACAGCAGCAGGGTCGAGCGCGGCAGGTGGAAGTTGGTCAGCAACCGGTCCACCACCCGGAACGCGAAGCCCGGGGTGATGAAGAGCCCGGTCGGCCCGCTGCGCGCCGCCAGCCCGCCGGGCGCCCGCGCCGCCGTCTCCAGAGCCCGCACCACCGTGGTGCCCACGGCCACGACCCGTCCCCCATCCGCCCGCGTGGCCCGCACCGCCGAGACGGTCTCCTCCGAGATCTCGATCTCCTCCTCCTCCATGCGGTGCTCGTGGACCAGCTTGGCGCGGACGGGCTGGAAGGTGCCGATGCCCACGTGCAGGGTGATGCGCGCGATCCCCACGCCGCGCTCCTCGACCCGCGCCAGCAGCTCCGGGGTGAAGTGCAGCCCGGCGGTGGGGGCGGCGATGGCGCCCGGCCGCCGGGCGTAGACCGTCTGGTAGCGCTCCCGGTCGTCGGGCGCGTCGGGCCGCCTGATGTAGGGGGGCAGGGGCACGTGCCCGATGCGCTCGAGGTGCGACTCCACGGGCTCGGAGAAGCGGAGATGGAACCGCCCCGAGGCGGGCCGTCCGACGACCTCGGCCCAGAGGCCGTCGTCGAAGCGGATCCGGCGGCCCGGCCGGGCACGGCGCCCCGGCCGGGCCAGGCTGAGCCAGTCGCGCTCGCCGAGCCGCCGGGCGAGCAGAAGCTCGACCCGGGCCCCGCCGGGCTCGCTGTGTCCGAACAGGCGGGCGGGGATCACCCGGGTGTCGTTGACGACCAGCAGGTCGCCGGGTCGCAGCAGGTCCGGCAGGTCCCCGATCTTCCGGTCTTCGGGCCGCTCTCCCTCGAGCACCATCAGACGGCTCCGCCCCCGGGGCGCCGGCTGCTGGGCGATCGACTCCTCGGGCAGCTCGTAGCTGAAGTCGGAGATCAGCACCTTCCGGTCCGCTCAGGCCGGCCGGCCGCGGGCCAGGAGCCGGGGGTCGCGCCAGTCCCGCAGGCCGTCGGCGGCGAGGTTGAGGCCGAGCACCGTCAGGGCGATGGCGGCTCCGGGGAAGGCGGAGATCCACCAGGCGGAGGCCAGGGCCGGCATGCCCTCGGCGATCATCCCGCCCCAGCTCGGGGTGGGGCGGTCCACGCCCAGGCCGATGAAGGAGAGGGCGGACTCCACCAGGATGATCTCGCCGGTGCGCAGCGCCGTGTCGACGATCACCGGCGTCAGGGCGTGGGGCAGCAGGTGCCGTCCCAGGACCCCCGCCGGGCCCCGTCCCACGCCGCGC
Organism: Thermoanaerobaculia bacterium; assembly: GCA_033720955.1. Classification (GTDB taxonomy): domain Bacteria; phylum Acidobacteriota; class Thermoanaerobaculia; order Multivoradales; family JAHEKO01; genus JAWWBN01. The sequence continues at coordinate 1,445 of JAWWBN010000034.1, forward strand.
GCCGCCAGGACCCACTCGCGCTCCCGGAGAGCGCGGACCTCCGAGCGCACCAGCCGGGCGGCCCCCATCCAGCCGGTGAGACCGAGCACCAGAACCACCACCGCGGCGGTGCTGTCGAAGGCGGCAGCCAGGGCGATCACCAGGAAGAGCCGCGGAAAGGCGAGCAGCGCGTCCACGCCCCGCATGAGGATGCCGTCCACCCACCCGCCCGCCGCGCCGGCCACGGCGCCCACCGCGGTGCCGAGCAGCATGGCGACCAGCGCCGCGAGGGCGCCGATCTTGAGCGACGTCCGCCCGGCCCACAGGAGCCGGGAGACCACGTCCCGCCCGAAGCCGTCGGTGCCCAGGAGAAAGAGGCGCCGCGGCGGCAGCCCGTCGGGGCCGAGCTCCGCGATGCGCTCCGAGGCGATCGTCTCGGTCTCCCCCTTCCGCACGATCTCGACGCCGCCGGGCACCGCGCGGGCGCTCTCGGCGAGCACCGTGCGTCGGCCGTCCACCCGCACCTCGAAGCGCCCGCTGCCCGGGGGCAGGAAGCGGCCGGCGGGGGCGTCCACCTGCTCTACCGGGTCGGCGGGCGCCAGGGCGGGGGCGGTCAGCGCGGCCGCGGCGAGCAGGGCCACCAGCACCACGCCACCCACCAGCTCGGCCGGTGGCCGGGCCCTAGGCACGTCGCCGCACCCGCGGATCGACCGCCGCCTGGAGGAGGTCGGCCACCAGATTGCCCGTCACCACCAGCAGGGCGGCCAGCGCGGTCGCGCCCAGGATGAGGGGATAGTCGCGGCTGCCCACCGCGTCGAAGACGAGACGCCCCATGCCGGGCCAGGAGAAGACGATCTCGATGACCAGGGCGCCGCTCAGCAGAAAGGGCAGCGACAGGCCCAGGAGCTGGACCAGCGGCGGGAGGGCGTTGCGCAGCGCGTGCACCCAGAGCACGCGGCTCTCGGCGAGGCCCTTGGCGCGGGCGGTGGTGACGTACTCGTCGCGCAGGGTGTCGAGCAGGCTGGCGCGGGCGAAGCGGCTGACGCCGCCGGCGGTCGAGAGCCCCAGCACCAGCGCCGGCAGGGCCAGATGGCGGAGGAGATCGGCGCCGCGGGCCAGGAGACCCATCTCCGCGGCGTCCACCGAGCGCATCTGACCCGACGGGAAGATCCCCAGGGTGTGGCTCAGCAGGAGCACCGCCATGAGACCGAGCCAGAAGGAGGGCAGGGCGTACAGCAGCAGCGAGCCGAGCCGGATGGCGTGGTCGCCGGCCGAGCCGGGCCGCCGCGCCGCGCCCACCCCGAGCAGGATGCCGAGACCGAACTGCACTGCGAGGGCCGCGGCCGCCAGCAGCAGGGTGTTGGGCACGGTGTCGAGGATCACCGCCCGCACCGGCCGGCTGTGGCTGAAGGAGGTCCCCCAGTCGAAGTCGAGGACCACCGCCCGAAGCCAGGCGAGGTACTGCTCGGCCAGGGGGCGGTCGAGACCGTAGACGGCGCGCAGCCGCTCCTGGTGGCCGACCGGCACGCGCGGGTCCTCGAACACCAGGGCGGGGTCGCCGGGGGCGAGCTGGATGAAGAAGAAGACGAGGGTGAGAACCAGCAGGACCAGCAGCAGCGAGGCGGCCACGCGGCGAGCGACATAGGCGGCCATCGAGGGCGACGATAGCAGGCGGTCGGCGGCGCCCCGGTGCTATCCTCCTTGCGATGCGCGACGGCGGACCGGCCGATTCGCCGGTGACCAGAAGGATTCTCTGGGCCTCGCTCCTGCTGGGCGTCTTCATCCTCTTCGACCTGGCCCTGCTGGGATGGCTGAGCTTCCGCTCGCTGTCGCAGCGCGAGATCGAGCGGGTGCTGCTGGAGACCCGTGAAGAGGCCGAGGACGTGGCCGACGAGATCGCCGGCGGCGCCGCCGCGAGCGGCGAAGACCTCTACACCCTGATCGCCGTCGAGCAGGAGAAGCAGACCTATCTCGACGCCATCCTCAAGAAGCGCGACGTGGTGCGCAACATCGAGATCCGGGACAGCGAGGGCCGGCTGGTGTTCCGCGCCGCCACCGAGAGCTTCTCACCGCCACGCAACCCGGAGCTGCCCGAGATCGTCGCCGGCGAGCTCGAGCCCCGCGTCGAGGAGAAGACCGTCACCAGCGAGGAGTCCTTCCCCTACGACATGGAGGTGCCCATCGGCGAGTTCGGCTTCCTCCACGTCGGCATCAGCCCGGAGGAGCTCGAGAGCCGGGTGGCGGTGCTGCGCGGCGAGCTGGTCGACCAGACCCTGCTCATCGGGGCGGTGACGGTGGTGGTGCTCATCCTCGCCTACCTGACCATCGCCGCCCTCTGGAAGCGGGGCCGGCGGCTCGAGCAGAAGGCCATCGAGGCCGAGCGGATGGCCTACATCGGCACCCTGGCCTCGGGTCTGGCGCACGAGATCCGCAACCCGCTGAACTCGCTCAACCTGAACATCCAGCTTCTCGAGGAGGAGAGCGGAGGCCGGCTCGCGGGGTCGTCGTCCGGTCGGCTGCTGGCCATCACCCGCGACGAGATCGGCCGCCTGGAGCGCCTCGTCACCGACTTTCTGCTCTACGCCAAGCCGCGGCCCATCGAGCCCGAGCCCACCTCTTGCCGCGAGCTGCTGGAGCGCTGCCGCGACCTCCTGGCCGGCGAGTTCGAGAGCCGGGGCGTGCGTCTCCAGGTGGACGACCGCGCACCCGGGGCCCGGGTCGAGGTGGACCGCGAGCAGATCACCCAGCTCCTGGTCAACCTGGCCCAGAACGCGCTGGCGGCCGTGGAAGGGGTCGCGCATCCGCGGGTGGTGCTGCGCGCCGTGCGCGGCGGCGGCCGGATCGCCCTCGAGGTCGAGGACAACGGCGGCGGCATCTCCGCGGCCGATCGCGAGCGGATCTTCGACCTCTTCTACTCGACCCGCAAAGGCGGCACGGGGCTGGGCCTCGCCGTGGTGCGGCGCATCGCGCAGGTCCACGGAGGCCGGATCGAGGTCCTCGCCGGGCGCAGCGGCGGGACGAGGATGCGACTCGAGCTCGACGAGGTCCGCGCCCCCGGGGCTACGGCCGAGACCCGCGACGCGGCGGCCGGGGCTGTTTCGCCGACTCGGCCTCGTCGGCCAGCGAGTCGAACTGCTCTTCCGTGAGAAAGAGATCCAGGTCGTCGTTGCCGCAGGTCTCGCAGACGATCTCGGTCGCGCCCTCCTCCCCCCACTCGAAGGTGTAGGTCGGGGAGTCGCACTCGAGGCAGATCAGGTAGTCGGGCTCCGCCACGGCTCCTCCAGCTTATCGCGTTCGGCACCGATCCAGGCCCGGTGCCGGTCCAGCGCGGCGCAAAAGGCGTCGGCGCAGTCCCAGGGGACGACGTGGGCGCAGTCGGCGATCACCGTGAGCCGGCTGCGCTCGAGGTAGCGCTCCATGGCACGGCCCACGTCGGGTGGGAAGAGGCCGTCACGCTCGCCCCAGATCATCCCCACAGGAACCCGGATCCGCCGCAGGGCCTCGGGACCGAAGGTCTCCTCGCCGGTGGTGCTGTCCAGGACGTAGCGCACCGCCTGGCTGCGGTAGGTGCGGTAGAACCCCCGCCGGCCGAAGCGCACCGCGGCCCGCGGCCGGTGAAAGAGGGCGCCGATCAGCGGCTCGACGTCGGCGGGCCTCTCCACGGCCAGGAGCTCGCGCACCCGGATCCAGTCCTGGTTGCGGTAGCCTGCCGGCGCGACGAGGAGCAGAGCGCCGACCAGCTCCGGCCGCTGGAGAGCCAGCCGGACCGCGACCCAGCCGCCCAGGCTGATGCCCCCCACGGAGACGGGCCCGCCGCCCAGACGGCGCTCGATCAGGTCGGCGATCACCGGCACCGCCTCGGTCACCGTCAGGCCGTCGAACGGCGCCGAGGTACCCCCCGTGGCGGCCAGCTCGGGCACCAGCAGCCGGCACTCTCTCCGCAGACGCTTGACCCCCGGGTACCAGCCGAGCGAGGTGGAGCCGAGGCCGTGGACCAGCACCCACGGCTCGCCGTCGCGCGGTCCCAGCTCGTGCACCAGGAGCGAGACCGGCCCCACCCGGTGCCGGAAGCTGCGTCCGCCCAGGGAGAGGGCGGCGAGACGGGTCAGGATGCCTGGCAGTCGAAGAGCCTCCGTGAGGGATCCGCCGGGGCGGTCCGGGCGGGGAGGGTAGCACGGGGCGGAGGAGGGGGCGTGGCGGCCCCGGCGGCGGGTGCCGCGCCCGCCCCGCGGATTGACGCGCCCGGCGGGTCGTGGTACCTTCCTCAGTCCGCCGCGAGCGGTGGGCGATGGAGGTTTGCGCGTCATGTATGCAGTGATCGAGACCGGAGGAAAGCAGTACCGCGTCGAGCCCGGCGACGTGCTCGACGTGGAGCGCTCCGGCGAGGCCGGCGAGACGGTCGAGTTCGACCGCGTCCTGCTGGTGGGCGACGACGACGGGGTCCGCGTGGGCGCTCCCGTGGTCGAGGGCGCCAAGGTGACCGGCAGTCTGGTCGGCGAGGTCCGCGGCCCCAAGATCGTGGTCTTCAAGAAGAAGCGCCGCAAGGGCTACAAGCGTCGCCGCGGCCACCGCCAGGACCTCCACCGCGTGAAGATCCAGGTGATCGAGGGCTAGGCCCGGCAAGGAGAAGCGACGATGGCTCACAAGAAGGGACAGGGCTCCAGCCGCAACGGGCGCGATTCCAATCCGCAGCACCTCGGGGTCAAGCGGTTCGGCGGTCAGACGGTGACCGGCGGCACCATCCTGGTGCGCCAGCGCGGCACCAAGATCAAGCCCGGCGACCAGGTCGGCCGAGGCAAGGACGACACCCTCTTCGCCAAGATCGACGGCGTGGTGCAGTTCCGCAAGCGCGGCCGTCTCGGCACCTGGGTCGACGTCGTACCCGCGGAGTGAGGCGGCCCCCCGGCGCGGCCCGGCGGCCCGGCCCCCGTTGATCTTCGTCGACGAGGTCCGCCTGCGGGTGAGGGGCGGCCGCGGCGGTGACGGCTGCATGGCGTTCCGCCGCGAGAAGTTCGTGCCGCGGGGTGGCCCGGCCGGTGGCGACGGCGGCGACGGCGGCGCCGTCCTCCTGGTGGCCGAGCCCGGGCTCAACACCCTGCACCATCTGCGCTTCCAGGAGCTCAGGGTGGCCGAGCGCGGCCGTCACGGCGAGGGGTCGAACCGCACGGGGAGAAGCGGCGCCGATCTGGAGATCCCGGTGCCGCCCGGCACCCGGGTCTGGCTCGACGACGGCCCCGAGCCCGAGCTGGTGGGGGAGCTGCTCGCGGCCGGGGACCGGCTCGAGGTCGCCGCCGGAGGCCGGGGGGGACGTGGCAACGCCCGCTTCGCGACTCCCACGAACCGCGCCCCGCGGCGGGCCGACCCCGGCGAGGAGCCGGAGGAGCGGGCGCTCCGGCTCGAGCTCGCCCTGCTGGCGGACGTGGGGCTGGTGGGGCTGCCCAACGCCGGCAAGTCCACCCTGATCGGTGTGGTCTCCGCGGCGCGACCCAAGGTGGCCGACTATCCCTTCACCACCCTGGTTCCCGCCCTCGGCGTGGTGGCCGGCGATCCCGACGAGGAGCCGTTCGTCGTCGCCGACCTCCCCGGGCTGATCGCCGGCGCCTCGGAGGGCGCCGGTCTGGGGCACCGTTTCCTGCGACACGTGCAGAGGTGCCGGGTGCTCGCCCACCTCGTGGACCTGTCGCAGGGAGAGGCGGCGGCGGACGAGGATCTGGCCACCACCGAGCGGGAGCTCGAGGCCTTCGACCCCGACCTGCTGCGGCGCGCCCGCATCGTGGTGGGCACCAAGCTGGACGTCGCCGACCCGGAGCGGCGACGCGACCTGGCGGCGGCGGCGGCGGCCCGCCGGCTGGCGTACCACGAGGTGAGCGCGGTGCGGCGCGAGGGAGTGGCCGAGCTGACGCGGGCGTTGCGGCGGCGGCTCGAGGAGACGCCGGCGTCGTGAGCATCGGGCTTCTGGGCGGCAGCTTCGACCCGGTGCACAGCGGCCACCTGGCGCTGGCGCGGCTGGCCCGGGAGCGGGTGCCGCTGGAGCAGGTGATCTTCCTTCCCACCGCGCAGCCACCCCACAAGCCGAACCGTCAGTTCGCGCCCGCCCACGCCCGCTACGCCATGGTGGAGCTGGCGCTGCTGCGCGAGCCGGGGCTCTCGGCCTCCTCGTTCGAGCTCACCATCGGGCGGCCCTCCTACACCATCGACACCGTGAACCACTTCCGCGATCGCTTTCCGCGATCCGACCTCCATCTGCTGATCGGCGCCGACTCCTTCGTCGAGCTGCCGGCCTGGCGACGGTGGAGCGAGCTGGTGGAGAGGTGCCGGCTTGTGGTGCTCTCCCGGCCCGGCTGGGAGGTGGGCGCCGACGGCCGGGGAGTGCCCGAGGAGCTGCGCGCGCTGGCGGCGGGAGACCGGGTGCGGTTCCTGGACAGCCCGCCGGTCGAGGCCTCCTCGACCGCCATCCGCGACCTCCTGGCCGCCGGGCAGGAGCCGCCGGCCGGATGGCTGCCCCCCCTGGTGCTAGAGTACTGCCAGAAGTACGACCTCTATCGATGAGAAGCGACGCCCGAGAAGCGCCCGACGCGCTGGACACCGTCCGGGCCGTCGCGGAGGCGGCGCTGTCGCGCAAGGCCACCGAGCTCAAGGTGCTCGACCTGTCGGGGCTCTGCGACTTCGCCGACTACTTCCTGATCTGCAGCGGCACGAACCCGCGGCAGGTGCAGGCCATCGGCGACGCGGTGGACGAGAGCCTGCGGCGGCGCGGGGTCCGGCCGCTGTCCATCGAGGGGCGCGAGCCGGGCCGCTGGATGCTCCTGGACTACGGCGACTTCCTGGTGCACGTCTTCCTGGAGGAGATCCGGTCGTTCTACCGGTTGGAGCAGCTCTGGGCCGACGGCCACGACGTCACCGACCGGGTCGCGGGGTGACGGGCTCCGGCCCGCTGCCGCCCTCTCTCGACGCTCTCCGCACTGCCGCCCCCTCCCTCGCGGAGCTGCTGCGCTCCGCGGCCCGGGCGGCCGCCAGCCCGGCCACGGTCCTCCTGCTGGGGGAGCCCGGCACCGGCCGCAGCGCTCTCGCCCGGGCCCTGCACGCCGCGAGCCCCCGCGCCGCCGGACCGCTGGTGGAGCTCGACGCCGGGGCGGTGCCCAGCGCGCTCTTCGAGAGCGAGCTCTTCGGGCACGTCGCCGGCGCCTTCACCGGCGCCCGGGAGGGGGCGCCCGGCCGGGTGGCGCGGGCGGCGGGCGGGTCGCTGCTGCTCGACCGGGTGGAGGAGATCCCCAGGGGCGTCCAACCCAAGCTACTGCGGCTGCTGTCGGAGGGCCGCTACGCCCCGCTGGGAGGGAGGGAGGCGGTCTCCGACGCGCGCATCCTGGCGGTAGGGGCCGCCGATCTGCCGGCGCGGGTGCGGCGCGGGGTCTTCCGCCGCGATCTCTACTTCCGGCTCGAGGTCGTGACCTTCGAGCTGCCGCCGCTGCGCCGGCGGCCGCAGGACCTCGCGCCCCTGGCCGAGCACTTCCTGGCCGAGCTGGGGGAGCGCGCGGGCCGACCCGGACTGAGCCTCGACCCGGCGTCTCGCGGCTGGATGGCCGACTACCGCTGGCCCGGCAACCTGCGGGAGCTGCGCAACGTCCTGGAGCGCGCCGTGGTGCTGGGGGACTGCCCCGTGGTGACCCCCGCCGAGCCGGCCGGTCTCGCCGGCGCCCGGCCTCGCCGCCTGGCCGAGGTGGAGGAGAGGGAGATCCGCAGGGCCCTGGCCTACACCCGCGGGCACCAGGGGAGGGCGGCGGAGCTCTTGGGAATCAGCCGCAAGTCCCTCTGGGAGCGGCGGAAGCGGTATGGGATCCCCTGAGCCCGCCCGGTCGCCCGGCCGACGGCCGGTCACCGGGATACGATGGCGGTGGATGCCGGTGACGCCCGAGAGCGCCGAGAGCCTCGCCGCGCGGGTCCCCGACGAGCCCGCCTGGATCGACCTCAAGGGCCTCCTGCTCAGCGGGCGCTGCGACCTCTGGGCGGAGAGCCCGGAGGCCGGGTTCGTGGCCGCGTCGCGGGACTTCCCGTTCGCCGCCCTCTACGGCCGCCCCGGCTCTCTGTCGATTCAGCGGGCGGCCGCGGCTGGCCTCGCCGCCTTCGAAGGGGTCGCCGTGGACGACGGCTGGCAGCTCCTGGCGCCGCCGTCGGCCCGCCGGCTCGTGGCGGCGGCCCTCCCCGGCTGGCGACGGGAGTCCATTGTCGTCCACCGCTGGCCCGGGGGCTCCTTCCCGCGCCCCTCCGCGCCGTCGGAGATCGTGCTGCTCGCCCGCGGCCACGCCTCCGCTCGGCTGGACTTCGACGCCTTTCCGGCCGCCAGCCGACGGGAGCTGGCGCTCGACTGGGTGCGGCGGCGGCCCATGGCGGTGGCGATGGCCGACGGCCGCCCGGCGGCCTACTGCTGGGCCGCCTTCGAGACGGAGCGGCTGTGGGACGTCGCCGTGGAGACGGCCGAGCCCTACCGGAGACGCGGCCTGGCCGGCGCCTGCTTCCTCCTCCTGGCCCGCCACCTGTCCCCTCTCGGCAAGACCCCCACCTGGGGCGCGATGCTCGACAACCGGGCCTCCCTCGGTCTCGCCGCCCGGCTGGGGTTCGTCCGCGACGCTCTGCTCGACGGCTGGCGCCCCTGAGCGCCGGCCGCTCGTCAGGCCCCTACCGCCCCTTCCACTCCGCCGGGCGCTTCTGCAGGAACGCCTCGACCCCCTCGGCCTTGTCCTCGGAAGAGAAGCAGAGGCAGAAGAGGTCGCGCTCGTAGAGGATTCCGTCCTCGATCGACAGACGCTCGGAGGCGCGCAGGGCCTCCTTGGCCACGCGGGTGGTGAGGGGGCTCATGGCGGCGATCTTCTCGGTGAGCGCCAGGGTGGTGTCGCGCAGCTCGTCCGCGGGGGCGACGATCTCCACCAGGCCGATGGCCCTCGCCTCCTCGGCGCCGATCATGTCGCCGGTGAGGATGAGCCGCATCGCCTGGCCCAGCCCCACCAGCCGGGGGAGCCGCTGGGTGCCGCCGCCGCCGGGGATGAGACCCAGCTTGATCTCGGGCTGGCCGAAGCGGGCCGTCTCCGAGGCCACCCGGATGTCGCACGACATGGCCAGCTCGCAGCCTCCGCCCAGGCAGAAGCCGTTGATCATGGCCACGACGGGCTTGGGGAAGTTGGCCATCACGTCGAAGACGCGTGGGCTGCGCATGGCGTGCCGCTGGTCGAAGGGAGAGCGGCCCTCGAACTCGCCGATGTCCGCGCCGGCGATGAAGGACTTCTCGCCCGCGCCGGTGATCACGACCGCGCCGATCGCGTCGTCGGTCTCGATCTCGGCCAGGGCGGCGAGCATCTCGTCGCGCACCTGCTGGTTCAGGGCGTTCAGCTTGTCCGGCCGGTTGACGGTCAGGATGGCCGTACGGCCGCTGGTCTCTCTGAGGATCGCTTCGCTCATCTCTTGCTCCTTATTCGTGTCGCCACCGCGGCGTCCGCTTCTCGAGAAACGCCGCGGCTCCTTCGCTCATGTCGTGGGTCCGGGTCAGCTCTTCCAGGTAGAGCCGCTCGCTCTCCGCCAGCGCCTCCTCGAAAGGGCGGGTGGCGCCCGCCTCCACGGCCCGCTTGAGCAGACGCGCCACCGGCGCCGAGAACCCCAGCAGGCGCGCCGTCACCCTCTCGAGCTCCTCCTCGAAGCGGCCCGCCGGCGCCCGCAGGTGGACGAAGCCCAGCCGCTCCGCCTCCGCCGCGGTCAGCCGGCGCCCGGTCAGCAGCAGCTCCAGGGTGCGCCCGCGGCCCAGCCGCGCGGGGTAGAGCGCCGCCGCGTAGGGCGGGTAGCAGCCGAGCTCGATCTCCGGCTGGCCGAAGGTGGCGCCCTCGTCGGCCAGCACCAGGTCGCAGGCGGCCGCGAGCTCCATGCCGCCGCCCAGACAGTGGCCGCGCACCGCCGCCAGGCTGATCGCCGGCAGGGCCGACAGCCGCCGCAGCGCGCCGTGGAAGCGGGAGAGCATCTCGGGCACCCGCTGCGGTGTGTGGTCCTCCACCGCGACGCCGGCGGAGAAGGCCTTCTCGCCGGCTCCGGCGACCACCACCAGGTGCGGCTCGGGGTCGTCCTCCAGCGACGCCACCGCCCGCTCCAGCTCGGCCAGCAGACCGAGGTCGAGGATGTTGAGGGGTGGGCTGTCCAGCGTCAGCCGGACGAGCCGCCCCTCGCGCTCCAACCGGACCGCGCCGCTCATTCGCGCTCGACCAGCGCCGCCAGACCCAGGCCGCCGGAGACGCAGAGGGTGGCCAGCCCGAGACGGCCGCCGCGCTGGGCCATGCCGTGCAGCAGCGTCACCAGGATGCGCGCCCCGGTGCAGCCGATGGGGTGGCCCAGGGAGATGGCGCCGCCGTCGGGGTTCACCCGCGCCGGATCGAGGCCCAGCTCGTCGACGCAGGCGAGGACCTGGCTGGCGAAGGCCTCGTTCAGCTCGACCTCGTCCACGTCGCCGAGCTCCAGGCCGCGTCGCTCGAGCAGCCGGCGGGTGGCCGGCACCGGGCCGATCCCCATGATCCGCGGCTCGACGCCCACCACCTGCCAGTCGACCAGCCGCGCCGCGGGGACGAGGCCCAGCCGCTCCGCCGCCCTCTCGGAGGCCACGACCAGGGCCGCCGCGCCGTCGGTGATCCCCGAGGCGTTGCCCGCGGTGACGGTGCCTCCGTCGCGGAAGACGGTGGGCAGCCGCGCCAGGCCCTCGGGCGTGACGCCGTCGCGCGGGTGCTCGTCCCGGGCCACCTCGCGGGTCGCCCCCTTGGGGCCGGGCGCGGCGACCGGGACGATCTCGGGGTCGAAGCGACCGCGCCCCCTGGCCGCCTCACTGCGCTGCTGCGACGCGGCGGCCCACCGGTCGGCGCGCTCGCGGGTGACCCCGCGCTCGGCGGCCAGCTCTTCGGCCGTCTCCCCCATGACCAGCTCGGAGAGCGGGTCCACGAAGCCGTCCCGGTACATGCCGTCCACCAGCTCGGCGTGGCCCAGGCGGTGACCCCAGCGGGCTCGGGGCAGCAGGTAGGGGGTGTTGGACATGCTCTCGGTGCCGCCGGCCAGCACCACCTCGGCCTCGCCCAGGCGGATCGCCCGCGCGGCGCAGAGGACCGCCTGCAGACCCGAGCCGCACGCCTGGTTCACGGTGAAGGCGGGCCGGTCGTCGGGCACTCCCGCGCGGTGGGCGACCTGCCGCGCCGTGTTGGGTCCGCCGCCCGCCTGCCGGGCGTGGCCGAAGACCGTCTGGTCCACCTTCTCGGCGGGCAACCCGGCGCGCTCCAGGGCGGCCCGGGCCGCGGCCACCCCGAGGTCCGCCGCCGACAGCGCCGCCAGGGCGCCGCCGAACTTGCCGATCGGCGTGCGGACGGGGGCGGCGAGGATCGCGCCGGTCTCCGGCACGTCTACCTGCCGACGAAGACCGACTTGGTTTCCGTGTAGTACTCGAGGGCCGCAGCGCCGAGCTCGCGGCCGAAGCCGCTCTGCTTGTAGCCGCCGAAGGGCGCCCCGGCGTCGTACCAGTTGTACTGGTTGATCCACACGGTTCCCGCCTCGAGCCGGCCCGCGACGTCGTGGGCGCGACCCACGTCGCGCGTCCAGACGGCGGCCGCCAGACCGAAGATCGAGTCGTTGGCGACGGCCACCGCCTCCTCCGGCTCGTCGAAGGGGATCACGGCCAGCACCGGTCCGAAGATCTCCTCCCGGGCCACCCTCATCTCGTTGGCGACGCCGGTGAGGACGGTGGGCTGCATGAAGTAGCCGCGCCCGTCCACCTCGGCGGCCTCGCCGCCGGTCGCCACCTCGGCTCCCTCCTCGCGGCCGATCGCCACGTAGGAGAGGACGCTGTCGCGCTGCGAGCCGGAGACCAGGGCGCCCAGACGGGTCTTGGGGTGCAGCGGGTCGCCGGGCTGGAGCCCCCGGGTGCGCTCCACCAGCCTCTCGACCACCTCGTCGTGGACGGACCGCTCGACCAGCAGACGCGAGCCCGCGGCGCAGACCTCGCCCTTGCCGTAGAAGATGCCGTTGTAGGCCCCCTTGACCGCCTTGTCGAGGTCGGCATCGGCGAAGACGATGTTGGGCGACTTGCCGCCCAGCTCGAGGGTCACCCGCTTGATCGACTCGGCGGCGTCGCGCATGAGGCCGCGCCCCACCTCGGTCGAGCCGGTGAAGGAGATCTTGGCCACCCCGGGGTGCTTCACCAGGGCCGCGCCGACCTCCGAGCCGCCGCCCGGCAGCACGTTGAGCGCCCCCGCGGGCAGCCCCACCTCGGCCGCCAGCTCGGCGAACTTGAGCGCCGAGAGGGGCGTGTAGGAGGCGGGCTTGTGGATGACGGCGTTGCCGCAGGCGAGGGCCGGCGCGATCTTCCACAGCGCCTGGATGATGGGGAAGTTCCACGGCGTGATGGCCGCCACCACGCCGATCGGCTCGCGCAGGGTGTAGCCCAGCACGAACGGCCCCTCCGGCTGGAAGGTGCGGCCGCCGATCTTGTCGGCCCAGCCGGCGAAGTAGCGCAGCGACTGCACAGCCGCCGGAACGTCCACGTACCGCGACTCGAAGATCGGCTTGCCGTTGTCGAGGGTCTCGACGACCCCGAACTCGGCCGCCCGCTCCTCCAGGGCGTCGGCGATACGCCAGAGCAGCCGCCCGCGCTCGCGGGGCGACATCTTTCCCCAGGGGCCGGCGAGGGCGGCGCGCGCCGCCTCCACCGCCCGGTCCACGTCGGCCGCGCCCGCGGCGGCCACGGCGCAGATCTCCTCCTCCGTGGCCGGGTTGACGGTGGGGAAGGTGCGCCCGCCCTCGGGGCGCACCCATTCGCCGCCGATGAACAGGCCCTCGGGTGGCAGCTTGGCGACGGGCGCCTCGGACGCGGCGGTGGTCATCTCAGCTTCCCTTGAACTCGGGCTTGCGCTTCTCCACGTAGGCGGCGAGCCCCTCGCGGGCGTCCTCGCCCTGGAAGAGGAGCTGCTGCAGCTCGCGCTCGATGGCCAGGCCGCTCTCGAAGGGCACCTCGGCGCCCGACTGCACGGCCCGCTTGATCCGCCCGGCCGCCCGCGAGGCGGTGTTGGGCGGGCAGAAGCGGCGCGCGAACTCGACCACCTGGTCGAGGAAGTCGTCGCCGTCGTAGATCCGGTTGACGACGTTCAGCTCGCAGGCGCGCTCGAAGGAGATCAGCTCGCCGGTGACCATCAGCTCGATCGCCCGGGTCTTGCCGACCAGGCGGGCCAGCCGCTGGGTGCCGCCGGTGCCGGGGAGCACGCCCAGGTTGATCTCGGGCAGCCCGATCTTTCCCGCGTCGCGCTTGGCGATCCGCAGGTCGGCCGCCATGGCGATCTCGAGCCCGCCGCCCACGGTGTGGCCGTTGAGGGCGGCGATCACCAGCTTGGGCGTCTGCTCCAGCCGGTTCAGGGTCTCGTTGGCGTGCAGGCAGAAGAAGTACTTGAAGTAGGGGTCGGACGTCTGCAGCATGCTGATGTTGGCGCCGGCACAGAAGAACTTCTCGCCCAGCCCGGTCAGCACGAGCACGTGGACGTCCTGGTCGAAGCGGGCCTTGAGGATCGCCTCGTCGAGCTGCCGCATCATCTCGTAGGTGTAGGTGTTGGCCGGTGGGTCGGAGAGCGTCAGCAGAGCGACTCCGTCGCGGACTTCGTAGTGGACGAGCCTCTTCTCCTGGCCCGTCTCGCCAATGGGCTCCGCCATGGTCGGACCTCCGTTCGTTTGTTCTGGAGGGTGAATCGAACAGCGCGCCGGGCGGCGCGCGGGCTAGCAGGGGAGATTCTGCCACGAAGAGACCGCGGGCGCCAGACCCCGGAAGCGCCGGGGGAGGTTGTGGCGTCGCCGCCGGGGGCCTAAAATGCGCCGAGTTTGCGCATCGAGAACAGGCCATGATCACCGGGTTGAACACCGATGTCCGGCATCGGGACGTGGTGCTGCACGTGCAGACCGAGGACAAGGGCGAGCTCAACCCGTGCATCGAGACCCTGGTGTACGTCGGCGGGCAGATCCTCGAGCGGCGGCGCCGCGGCTACAGGGAGGCCCTGGCCGAGGGCGGCACGTCGGCGGTCGTCCAGCTCATGGAGGGCCAGCACCGGGCGCTGATCGAGCAGATCCAGGCGGGCGGCCCGGACTCGCGTCTCGTGGAGCTGGGGGCTCTCCGGCCCTCGCCGCAGGATCCGATCGGGGACGAGGGCACGGCGCCGCACCCCGCCGCGGACGAGGGCGGCCCCACCCTGGACCGGGTGATCCTGGACTACCTCAACGCGGAGGCCGAGCAGGAGCACCTGGTGTTGCTCATGGACGCCGAGAGCGACCTGGCCCCCGGCGGTGTCGTCACGCTCCGCTTCGACGCCCGCACCAGCCTCTCCGACGAGCCCGTGCCCGGCGCCTCGATCCGGGTCAAGATGATCTCGCCGTCCAGCGAGCCCACGCACCTGGGCGAGGGAACCACCGACCACGAGGGCCGCCTGGAGCTGCGGGTCAGCCTGCCGGCCGTGACGGGCACCACGGCGGCCCTGATCGTCCGCGCCGAGAGCTCGGTGGGCGAGGCCGAGATCAAGCACCTGATCTAGCATCGTGTCGCCGATGGTCGAGCAGCGGACCGGCGCCGCCGGCGCCATCACCGTGAACGGCGAGCGCCGCGAGCTCGCCCGGGAAATGGAGCTCGCGGAGCTCCTCGCCGGGCTCGGCCACGACCCCCGGGCGGTGGCGGTGGAGCTCAACGGCCGGGTGCTCAAGCGAGCCGAGCTCCCCGCCACCCGCGTCCGCGACGGAGACCGCCTGGAGATCGTGCGGTTCGTCCAGGGCGGGTAGCCCACCCGGGGCCGCGTGGGTATAATCCGCCGCTGGTGGGGCCGCTAGCTCAACTGGTAGAGCAGCAGACTCTTAATCTGCGGGTTCGGGGTTCGAGTCCCTGGCGGCTCACCAATCGCAACTCTCCCTCGCGCGCCGTCGCCGCGGGCCCCTCGCGAAAGTGGCGGAACTGGTAGACGCGCTAGACTTAGGATCTAGTCCCGAAACGGGGTGGGGGTTCGAGTCCCCCCTTTCGCACCAACCCCCCTCCCTCCCCGAGCTTCCCCTTCCGAGATGAGCGTCGTTTCCTCGAACGAAAAGGCGGGTACCGGCCGGCGGGTCCTCACCGTCGCGGTGCCCCCGGCCGCGGTGGCGGCCGAGACCGACCGGGTCACCCTGGAGTACCGCAAGCGGGCGCGGATCTCCGGCTTCCGCAAGGGCAAGGTGCCGCTGGAGCTGGTCCGCAAGCGTTTCCACGACGAGATCGAGCAAGAGGTGGTCGAAAGGCTGGTGCCGCGCTACTGGAAGCAGGCCCAGGCCGAGGCCGAGCTGGAGCCGTTGCTGCCACCCGAGGTGAGCGACGTCGACTTCACCCCCGGGGAGACCCTGACCTTCCAGGCCACGGTGGACCTGCGGCCGGAGATCCGGCTGGGCGATCTCTCCGGCTTCGAGCTGCCCGAGATGGAGACGCGGCCGGAGGAGGCCGAGGTGGACCGCGCCATCGACGACCTGCGGCGTCAGGTGGGCGAGTGGCGGGAGGTCGACCGGCCGGCGGCGCGGGGCGACCGGGTGGAGGGGGCGCTGACCGAGCTCACCGCGGGCGAGGCTCCTGGCGAGCCCAGCGAGGTCGCCTTCGAGGTGGGCGACGAGACGGTCTGGGAGGAGCTGTCGCTGGCGGTGACCGGAGCGAAGAAGGGGGCCACCCCCCGCTTCGAGCGCCGCGAGGAGGGCCCCGAGGGGCCGGTCGAGCGCTCGTTCCGCATCGAGGTGCAGGCGGTGCGGGAGCTCGAGCTTCCGCCGCTCGACGAAGAGACGGTGAAGAAGATCGGCGACTTCGAGTCGGTGGAGCAGTTCCGGGAGCGGGTCACGGAGGAGCTCGAGCGGCGCAAGCAGGCGGAGAGCCGCCGCCGGCGCGAGGGGGCGCTGCTGGAACAGCTCTGCGAGCGTCATCCGCTGGAGCTGCCGGAGAAGGTGGTGGAGAACGAGACCCAGGGGATGCTCCGCGAGTATGCCGAGGAGCTCGCGCGGCGCGGGGTGGACGTCGAGAGCGCCCAGGTGGACTGGCCCAGGCTGGCCGCGGAGCTCGAGCCGCAGGCGCGGCGGCGGGTGCAGACGCGGCTGCTTCTCGACGCGGTGGCCGAAAGTCGGGAATTGACGGTGTCCGAGGCCGAGTTCGAAGGGCAGATGGCGCTTCTGGCCCGAGCGCAGGGAACCGACCCAGCCACCTTGCGGCGAGCGCTGGATCGCGACGGCCGGCTCGACGAGCTGCGCCGGCGCTTTCTGCGCGGCAAGGCGGTGGACTATCTTCTGGGAGACGGGCCGCCGGAGCCGCCGGCGGCGGAGCCCGCGGACGACGCGGGGGAAGAGGAGTGAGACAGACCCGATGCTGATCCCGATGGTGGTCGAGCAGACCAACCGCGGCGAGCGCGCCTACGACATCTACTCGCGCCTGCTGAAAGACAACATCATCTTCCTGGGCCGGGCGATCGACGACGACGTGTCGAACCTGGTGATCGCCCAGATGCTCTTCCTCGAGGCCGAGAGCCCGGAGAAGGACATCTCCCTGTACATCAACTCGCCCGGGGGCTCGGTGACCGCCGGCCTGGCGATCTACGACACCATGCAGTACATCAAGCCCGACGTCACGACCCTGTGCGTGGGGCAGGCGGCCTCCATGGCCGCGGTGCTGCTGGCCGCGGGCGCCAAGGGCAAGCGCTCGGTCCTGCCCAACAGCCGCGTGCTGATCCACCAGCCGCTGCTCTACGGTCTCCAGGGGCAGCAGACCGACATCGACATCCACGCCAAGGACCTGATGCGCATGCGGGAGCGGATCGACGAGATCCTCGCCTTCCACACCGGCAAGAGCGCCGAAGAGGTGCACGACGACACCGAGCGCGACAAGATCCTCGGCGCCGATGAGGCGGTCGCCTACGGCCTGGCCGACCAGGTCATGAACCGCCGCGACCTGCCCTGAGCTCCGGGCCGGTCTGGTATGCTCCCGCCGGACGCAGGGATCGTGTAGCGCGTAGGGAGAACCGGAGGAAGGATGCCCAAGAAAGACAGCGGCGACGAAGCGCTCAGGTGCTCTTTCTGCAACAAGAGCCAGCGCGAGGTGAAGAAGCTGATCGCCGGCCCCACGGTCTTCATCTGCGACGAGTGCGTGGACATCTGCCTGGACATCATCGCGGAAGACCGCATGATGGAGCAGCAGCAGGATGCGTCGCTGCCCAAGCCCAAGGAGATCAAGGACTTCCTCAACCAGTACGTCATCGGCCAGGAGATGGCCAAGAAGAAGCTGGCGGTCGCCGTCTACAACCACTACAAGCGCATCGAGTTTCTCGAGAAGGCGCGCGGCGACGTGGAGCTGCAGAAGTCCAACATCCTGCTGATCGGGCCCACCGGCACGGGCAAGACCCTGCTCGCGCAGACGCTGGCGCGGCTCCTGGCGGTGCCGTTCACCATCGCCGACGCCACCACCCTGACCGAGGCGGGGTACGTGGGAGAGGATGTAGAGAACATCATCCTCAAGCTCTACCAGGCGTCGGGCAACGACAAAGAGAAGACCCAGCGCGGCATCGTCTACATCGACGAGGTGGACAAGATCGCCCGCAAGAGCGACAACCCGTCCATCACCCGCGACGTCTCGGGCGAGGGCGTCCAGCAGGCCCTGCTCAAGATCCTCGAGGGGACGCTGTGCAACGTGCCGCCGCAGGGCGGGCGGAAGCACCCGCACCAGGAGTTCCTGCAGATCGACACCACGAACATCCTGTTCATCTGCGGCGGCGCCTTCGTGGGCCTGGCGGAGCGGATCTCTCAGCGGCTGAACCAGAAGCAGCTCGGCTTCGGCGCCGAGATCAAGGCCGAGAAGGACCGCGAGACGGGCGAGATGCTCGAGCGCGTCACCCCCGAGGACCTGATCAAGCACGGCCTGATCCCCGAGTTCGTGGGGCGGCTGCCGGTGGTGGCCACGCTGCACGAGCTCGACGAGGAGGCGCTGGTCCGCATTCTGCAGGAGCCCAAGAACAGCCTGGTGCGGCAGTACCAGACGATGTTCGAGCTGGAGGACGTGGAGCTGACCTTCGCCGAGGGCGCCCTCGAGGCGGTGGCCGAGGAGGCGATGAAGCGCAACGTCGGAGCGCGCGGCCTGCGCATCATTCTGGAAGAGCTGATGCTGGACCTCATGTACACTATTCCGTCCCAAAACGACGTCTCCAAGTGCGTGATCACCAAGGAGATGGTGCTGAACCGCACGCAGCCCACCCCCTTGAAGAAGGCGGTCTAGCAAGCCGGACCGGACCATGAGCCGCACCTCCAGCTTCATCGAGAGCGAGCGCCTGACGCTGCCGCTGGTCCCCCTGCGGGACATGGTGGTCTTCCCGCACATGATGGCGCCCTTCATCGTCGGCCGGGGCAGCTCCGTCCGGGCGCTGGAGGTCAGCCTCGCCTCGCCGGGCAAGAAGATCGTCCTCGTCGCCCAGCAGGACCCCAAGGTGGACGATCCCCAGAGCTCCGACATGTACGAGATCGGCGTCGTGGCGCGGGTGGTGCAGAACCTGAAGCTGCCCAACGGCAACGTCAAGGTGATGGTGGAGGGCCTGCGGCGCGCCCGCCTGCTCGATCTGCGCGAGGAGGACGGAGCCTGTCTCTGCGAGGTGGAGGCCTACTCCGCCAGCTTCCCGTCGGACCCGGAGATCCAGGCCTACGTGGCCAAGGTCCTCGGGGTCTTCGAGCAGTACGCCAAGATGTCGCACCACCTGGCCTTCGAGGGCCTGGTCTCCACCATCCGCACCGAGGATCCCGACCGCTTCACCGACCAGCTCGCGGCCCACCTGATGGTGTCCACGGCCGAGAAGCAGTCGCTCCTGGATCTGCTCAATCCGTACGAGCGCCTCCAGCGCCTGCACGACCTGCTCGAGATCGAGGTCGAGAAGGTCAACATCGACAAGCGCATCAACGTGCAGGTCAAGAAGCAGATGGAGCGGGCGCAGAAGGAGTACTACCTCAACGAGAAGATCAAGGCGATCCACCAGGAGCTCGGCCGCAAGGACGACAAGACCGACGAGTTCGCCGAGCTCAAGGAGCGCATCGAGAAGGCGGGTCTTCCCGAGGAGGTCAGGGAGAAGGCCGAGCAGGAGCTCAAGCGGCTGGAGGCCATGCCTCCGGTGTCGGCGGAGGCCACCGTCTCCCGCAACTACATCGACTGCCTGGTCAGCGTGCCGTGGAAGAAGCGCAGCCGCGAGATCAAGGATCTCAAGCGGGCGCAGAAGATCCTCGACGAGGACCACTTCGGGCTGGAGAAGATCAAGGAGCGCATCCTCGAGTTTCTCGCCGTGCGGCAGCTCACCGACCAGACCAAGACGGCCATCATCTGCTTCATCGGCCCGCCGGGAGTGGGCAAGTCGTCCCTGGCCAAGTCGATCGCCCGGGCCATGGGACGCAAGTTCGTGCGTCTGTCGCTCGGCGGCGTGCGCGACGAGGCCGAGATCCGCGGCCACCGGCGGACCTACATCGGCGCCTTCCCCGGTCAGATCGTCCAGATGATGAAGAAGGCCGGCACCGTGAACCCGGTCTTCCTCCTCGACGAGCTGGACAAGATGTCCACGGACTTCCGCGGCGACCCGTCGGCGGCGCTGCTCGAGGTGCTCGACCCCGAGCAGAACCACGCCTTCATGGACCACTACATGGACGTGGAGTACGACCTCTCCCAGGTCATGTTCATCGCGACGGCGAACGTCAGCCACACCATCCCGCCGGCGCTGCAGGACCGGATGGAGAAGATCCAGCTCACCGGCTACACCCTCTCCGAGAAGATGTCCATCGCGCGCGACTTCCTCGTCCCGAAGCAGCGCAAGCAGCACGGCCTCACCGCCCGCCGCCTGGACATCGAGGAGGAGGCGCTCAAGACGGTGGCCGAGAGCTATACGCGCGAGGCCGGGGTGCGCAACCTCGAGCGCGAGATCGCCAAGATCTGCCGCAAGATCGCCCGCCGCATCGTCCAGAAAGAGGTCAAGGGCAAGACCGTCGTCGCCGTCGAGATGCTGCCCGAGCTGCTCGGCCCCGCCAGGTATCGGGCCAAGCGCAAGGGCGAGGACCCGGAGATCGGCGTCGCCACCGGCCTGGCCTGGACCGAGTCCGGGGGCGAGCTTCTCGAGACCGAGGTCGGGGTGATGAAGGGCAGCGGCAAGCTCACCCTGACCGGCAAGCTGGGCGAGGTCATGCAGGAGTCGGCACGCGCGGCGGTCTCCTACCTCCGCAGCCGCGCCGAGCTTCTGGGGCTCGACCCCGAGTTCAACGAGCAGGTGGATCTGCACATCCACGTGCCGGAGGGCGCCATCCCCAAAGACGGCCCCTCGGCCGGCATCACCATGGCCACCGCCCTGGTGTCGGCGCTGACCCAGGCGCCGGCGCGCAAGGACGTGGCGATGACCGGCGAGATCACCCTGCGTGGCAAGGTCCTGCCGGTCGGCGGGATCAAGCACAAGCTCCTGGCGGCGTTTCGCGCCGGGATCACCGACGTGGTGATGCCGCGCGAGAACCTCAAGGACCTCGAGGAGATCCCCTCCGAGGTCCGCGACGCCATGGAGATCCACCCGGTGGAGTCGATGGACGAGGTGCTCACCGTGGCCATCGATCGCGACCTACGAGGCCTTCCGCAGGCCGACGCGAAGTACGACGACTCCTCACCGGAGCCCCCGGTAGAATCCGGCCCGGTCGCTCACTAGGGCGCCGGGTCCTTCGCCGCGTTCGGCGGCGAGACCCTTCAACCTCCAACCTCATCCAACCCGCGGCGGCCCGGTCGTCGCACTCACCCTGCCGGAGACGCGCTCCGGCCGCGGCCAGCGGCCAGGCGCGAGGAAGGCGACCTTGAAGATCAACAGTGCGCGTCACGTTCGATCGGCATTCGACCGCGAGAGCTTTCTCGGCGATCCCCTGCCGCAGATCGCCTTCGTCGGACGCTCCAACGTCGGCAAGTCGAGCCTCTTGAACCGTCTGCTGGGGCGCAGGGACCTGGCCAGAACCAGCCGCACCCCGGGCCGGACACGCGCCGTCAACTACTTTCTCGTCGATTCGAAGTTCTATTTCGTGGATCTCCCCGGATACGGCTACGCCAAGGTGGCCAAGAGCGAGCGGCGGCAGTGGTCCGACCTGATGGACCAGTTCTTCCGCTTCGCACCGGAGCGCACGCGGGCGATCCAGCTCGTGGACGCCAAGGTGGGCGCTACCCCGCTCGACCGGCAGTCGATGGACTACCTGGTCTCGCTGGGGTACCGGCCCGCGGTGGTGGCCACCCGCGCCGACCGGGTGGCGAAGAGCCGACGGCGCCAGGCCGCGGCCCGGGTGCGCGACGAGCTGGGCCTCGACGCCGGCTGGCCGGTGCTGCCGGCCTCGGCGCGGACGGGCGAGGGGATCCGCGAGGTGGAGACCTCGATCCTCCAGGCGATCGAATCGATCCGGCAATGCGGGAAACCTAGCGAGGGAAGGCCATGAGCAAGACCAAATCACGACAGGCGGCGGAGGGCGAGGACGCCCTGGACATCAGCGTGCTCAAGGAGATGGGCATCCCCAAGCTCCTCGAGGTGGCCAAGGAGCTGGGCGTCGAGGGCGCCAGCTCCATGCGCAAGCAGGAGCTGATCTTCAAGGTCCTCCAGGCGCAGACCGAGCAGAGCGGTCTGATCTTCGCCGAGGGGGTGCTCGAGTGCCTGCCGGACGGCTTCGGCTTCCTGCGCGCTCCCGAGTACAACTACCTGCCGGGCCCCGACGACATCTACGTCAGCCCCAGCCAGATCCGGCGCTTCGACCTGCGCACCGGCGACACCGTCTCGGGGCAGGTGCGCCAGCCCAAGGAGGGCGAGCGCTACTTCGCGCTGATCAAGGTCGAGGCGGTCAACTTCGAGCACCCCGACGTCTCGCGCGACAAGATCTTCTTCGACAACCTGACGCCGCTCTACCCGCTGGAGCGGCTGAAGCTCGAGCAGACCGACGACATGTCGTCGCGCGTGCTGGACCTGGTGACGCCGATGGGCAAGGGGCAGCGCGCGCTGATCGTGGCGCCGCCCCGGACCGGCAAGACGGTGCTGCTGCAGCGGATGACGCAGGCGATCACGAAGAACTACCCGGGGGTGAAGATCATCGTGCTGCTGGTGGACGAGCGTCCCGAGGAGGTGACGGATTTCCGGCGGAACACGTCGAAGACCGTGGAGGTCGTGGCGTCGACGTTCGACGAGCCGTCGAGCAG
>JAWWBN010000035.1:0-23635 GCA_033720955.1 Thermoanaerobaculia bacterium
CCTTGTGCGCGACCTCTTCGAGCAAGGAAAGAAGAATGCCCCCTGCATCATTTTCATTGACGAGCTGGACGCGGTGGGGCGCCACCGCGGCGCCGGCCTGGGCGGCGGCCACGACGAGCGCGAGCAGACCCTGAACCAGTTGCTGGTGGAGATGGACGGCTTCGAGACCAACGAGGGCGTCATCCTGATCGCGGCGACCAACCGGCCCGACGTCCTGGACCCCGCGCTGCTGCGGCCCGGCCGCTTCGACCGCCGGGTGGTGGTGGACCGGCCCGACATCAACGGGCGCCGCGGCATTCTGGAGGTCCACACCCGCGAGATCCCGCTGGCGAAGGACGTGGACCTCGAGGTGGTGGCCCGCGGCACTCCCGGTTTCGCCGGCGCCGACCTGGCGAACCTGGTCAACGAGGCGGCGCTCGTCGCCGCCCGCCGGGACCGCAAAGAGGTCACCATGGACGACTTCGAGTTCGCCAAGGACAAGGTCCTGATGGGGGTCGAGCGCAAGTCGCTCATGCTGACGGACGAGGAGAAGCGGGTCACCGCCTTTCACGAGGCGGGCCACGCCATCGTCGCCGCCTTCAGCGAGGGCGCCGACCCTCTCCACAAGGTGACCATCATCCCGCGCGGCCGTGCCCTGGGCGTCACCATGCAGCTTCCCACCGAGGACAAGTACAACCTGCGCAAGCGGGCGGTGGAGACCCAGATCGCCATTCTGATGGGGGGTCGGGTGGCCGAGGAGCTGACCCAGGACGACATCACCACCGGCGCCGGCAACGACATCGAGCGCGCCACCGAGATGGCCCGCCGGATGGTGCGCGACTGGGGGATGTCGAAGCTGGGACCGCTCGCCTACGGCGGCAACGAGGAGCCGGTCTTCCTGGGCCGCGACTTCGCCCAGCGCGCCGACTACAGCGAGGACACCGCGATCCGCATCGACCGCGAGGTAGAGCGCATCGTGACCGCCGGCCACGAGCGGGCACGAGAGATCCTCACCGAGCACCGCGACGTGCTGGACGCCCTGGCGCTGAAGCTGCTGGAGGCGGAGTCGCTGGAGGGCCGCGAGGTCTACGACCTGATCCGCGAGATGACCGGCCTGGAGCTGACCCCGGCGCGCTCCGACCGTCCCGAAAAGCCGCCCACGGCGACCACGGGGGAGCGGGAGCCCGAGCCGGAGGCGGCGCCCGAAGAGCCGGCGCGCGGCAAGCTGGGCCTGGGCGCCCCGCCCCCGGATCCGCTGCCCTCCACGGAGTAGCGGGCGCCGAACGATGGACCGGGGAGCCGCCCAGGACGTGACGATCCCGGCCCCGCCGCCGCGGCCGGAGACGCCGGCCCGGTGGGAGCTCCCCCTGCCGCGCGGGCGCACCCTGCGCCTGGGCGGACGGCCCCTGGTCATGGGGGTGGTCAACATCACCCCCGACTCCTTCAGCGACGGCGGGCTCTTCCTCGCACCGGAGAGGGCGATCGAGCGCGCCCTGGAGCTCGAGCGGGCCGGCGCGGAGCTGCTGGACCTGGGGGCCGAGTCCACCCGGCCCGGGGGCGGCGTCTACGGGGAGGGGGCCAGGGCGCCGGCGGTCGACGCGGAGATCTCGCGGCTGGCGCCGGTGCTCGAGGCGCTGCGGCCGCGGACCGAGCTGCCGATCTCGGTGGACACCCGTCGCGGCGCCGTGGCCCGTTTCGCCCTCGAGGCGGGCGCCGACCTGATCAACGACGTCTCGGGACTCGCGGACCCGGAGGCGGCCGAGGTGGTCGCCGAGACCGGCTGCCCGGTGGTGCTCATGCACAGCCGCGGCGACCTCGCCACCATGCAGCGGGGGATCCACTTCGACGACCTGGTGGGCGAGGTGCGCGACGAGCTGGCCGGCCTGCTGGCGCGGGCCCGGCGGCGGGGCGTCGTCGCCGAGCAGACCCTCCTCGACCCCGGCATCGGCTTCGGCAAGCTGGGCCGCCACAACCTCGGCCTACTGCGCCGCCTGGACGCCCTGTCCGAGCTGGGCCGGCCCCTCCTGGTGGGGGCCAGCCGGAAGAGCTTCATCGGCGAGATCACCGGCGCCGAGCCCCGCGATCGGATGCCGGGGAGCCTGGCGGCGGCCGCCTGGGCGGCGCTCCACGGCGCCGCCGTCGTGCGGGTGCACGACGTGGCCGCCACGGCGCAGTTTCTCGCCGTCTGGACGGCGATCGCGGAGAGCCACCCGGAGCCGGTGCGATGACCGGCGAATGGCTGGAGCTCATCACCTGGCGCGACCTCCTGGACATCGCGCTGGTGGCGCTCGTCATCTACAACCTGCTGCTGCTGATCCGCGGCACCCGCGCCGTCCAGGTGCTCCTCGGCATCCTCTTCCTCTCGGGCATCTACTACCTGGCCGGAGTGACCGGGCTCAAGACCCTGCAGGCGCTGCTGCGCAGCCTGGTGATCATCCTGCCCATCGCCATCATCGTGCTCTTCCAGCAGGAGATCCGTCGGGCCCTCGCGAGCGTCGGGCGCAACCCCCTCTTCGGCCTGCCGTCGAACGGCGAGATCGAGCCGACGATCAACGAGATCGTCCTCGCGGTCACCGCCATGGCCCGCAAGCGGATCGGCGCGCTGATCGTGGTGCAGCGGCTGGAGGGGCTCAAGAACTTCATCGAGAACGGCATCATCCTCGACGCCAAGGTGTCGTGCGATCTGCTGATGAGCATCTTCACCCCGGACAACCCCCTGCACGACGGAGCGGTGATCATCCAGGACGGACGGGTGGCGGCGGCGGCCAGCTTCCTCCCCCTGACCCCCAACCCCGAGCTGTCCATCCAGCTCGGCACCCGGCACCGCGCCGCCCTCGGGGTCTCCGAGGAGACCGACGCCCTGGCGGTGGTCGTCTCGGAGGAGACGGGCGCGGTCTCCATCGCCATCAACGGCAAGATCATCCAGGGGCTCGACGCCAAGGCGCTGCGCAACACTCTCTTCCGCTACCTGGTCACCGAGCTCAAGAAGGAGGGGGGAGCGTGAGCGAGTCGCGGACCACCCTCGGCCTCAAGCTCCTGGCCCTGGCCCTGGCGATCGCCGCCTGGTTCTTCTTCTCCTTCGCGGCGCGGGAGCGCCTGAGCGAGACCACCATCGAGTCCACCGTCCAGTACACGCCACCGGCCGACCACACCGTCCTCAACCAGGTGGAGCGGGTCCGGGTGCGGCTGCGCGGACCGGTCAGCAACATGAGCAGCCTCAACCCCCTCCAGGTCAACCCCGTGGTGGACCTGAGAAACCGCAACGCGGGCACGGTGGAGGTGCTCCTCGAGCCCTCCAACGTCGTCGTCCCGCAGGGGATCGAGGTGGTGTCGATCGACCCCAACATCCTCACCCTCCAGATCGACCGGGTGGTGCGCGAGCTCAAGCCGGTGGACGCGGTCCTCTCCGGCGAGCCCGCCGCCGGCGCCATCGTGCGCGGCACCCAGGTCACCCCGCCGGCGGTGCTCATCGCAGGGCCCAAGTCGCGGCTGTCGCAGATCCCCGCTCTCAACACCTCCCCGGTGAGTTTGGACGGGCACGCCCTCGACTTCGAGGAGTCGGCGGCCGTGGTCTCCCCCGACCCGCTGGTCCAGGTCCTCCAGCCGGTGGTCATGGTGCGCATCCAGCTCGACATCCCCAACACCGGCGACACCGAGGACCCGGAGGCGACGTCGCCTTGACAGCGGGCCCGACCGCCGCGCCGGTCTCCGGCTCCTCGGTCTTCGGCACCGACGGAATCCGCGCCCGGGCCGGCTCCTACCCCCTCGACAGGGAGACCGTGACCCGGCTGGGGCTGCGGCTGGCGGAGGGGCTGCCCGCCGGCGACCGCGGCCGCTTTGTGTTGCTGGGCGGGGACACCCGCGAGAGCACGCCCGAGATCTGCTCCTGGATCGCGGCCGGTCTCGACGCCGGCGGGGTGGGCTGCCGCTCCGCCGGCACCCTCCCGACTCCCGGGATCTCCCACCTGACCCGCGCCCTGGGCGCCGCCTGCGGCATCGCCGTCTCGGCCAGCCACAACCCGCACACCGACAACGGCATCAAGCTGATCGACCGCGACGGCGGCAAGTGGGAGACGGAGGCCGAGAGCGAGCTGGAGCGGCGGCTTCTGACGACGGCCGGCCGCCCGCTGCCCCCGCCACAGCGCCTGGTCCCCGACGACACCCTCGCACCGCTCTACCTGGACTTCCTGGCGGGCCAGCTCGGCGGAGCCCGTCCCCTCGCCGGGCTCCGGGTGCTCCTCGACTGCGCCAACGGCGCCGCGAGCGGCTGGGCCGCCGACCTCTTCCGCCGGCTGGGCGCCGACGCCGAGGCCATCTTCGACGACCCGGACGGTCGCAACATCAACCGCGGCTGCGGGTCCACCCACCCGGCGACCCTGGCCCGGCGCACCGCCGAGGGGGGCTTCGACCTGGGCTTCGCCTTCGACGGCGACGCCGACCGGGTCATCTGGTCCGACGCGACGGGCAGGGTGCTCGACGGCGACGCCATCCTCTATCTGTGGGCGACCGACCTGGCCGAGCGCGGCGAGCTCGAGCCGCCCGCGATCGTCGCCACCACAATGTCCAACCTCGGTCTGGAGCGGGCGCTCCGCGCCAGGGGCATCGGCATGGTGCGCTGCCCGGTCGGCGACCGCGCGGTTGCCGAGACCATGCGGCGCGAGGGAATCCTCCTCGGAGGCGAGCAGTCGGGCCACGTGATCCACCACGGCCTCTCTCCCACCGGCGACGGACTGCAGACCGCCCTTCACCTCGCCGAGCACGCCGTGCGGTCCCGCTCCAGCGCCGCCGAGCTCCTCGAGGGATTCCGCCGCTTCCCCCAGGTGCTGCTCAACGTGCCGGTGCGCTCCAAGCCCGACCTGCTCGCCGTGGCGCCGGTGGCCGCGGCCGCGCGAAGGGCGGAGGAGCAGCTCGGCGACCGCGGCCGGCTCGTGCTGCGCTACAGCGGCACGGAGCCGCTGGCGCGGGTGATGATCGAGGGCGAGGACGGCCGCGAGGTCGAGACGCTGGCCGCGGGGATCGCCGAGACCATCCGGAGGGTGCTGGGATGACACGAGCCGGAAGACCGCGGCTGTCGGTCAACGTGGACCACGTGGCGACCCTGCGCCAGGCGCGCGGCGCCGGGTATCCGGACCCGGTCGAGGCGGCGCTCGTGGCCGAGGCGGCCGGCGCCGCCGGCGTCACCGTGCACCTGCGCGGCGACCGCCGCCACATCCAGGACGAGGACGTGGCGCGGCTGCGCCGTCGGATCTCTGGAAAGCTCAACCTGGAGATGGCGGTCACGGGCGAGATGCTGGCCATCGCTCGGGAGATCGCCCCCGACCAGGTCACCCTGGTGCCGGAGCGCGCGGAAGAGGTGACCACCGAGGGCGGTCTGGACCTGACGGCGGTGACCGACGAGGTCGCCGACGCCGCGGCGGTGCTGAATGCTGCCGGGATCTCGGTCTCGCTCTTCCTGGACCCCGACCCGGAGCAGATCGAGCGGCTGCGTCCCACCGAAGGCTCGGGCATCACCGCGGTGGGCGGCTTCGAGATCAACACCGACCGGTACACGCGGGCGGCGGGCGGCGAGGCCGCGGCGGAGCTCGAGAAGATCGGCCGCGTGGCCCGGCTCGGCTCCGAGCGGGGCCTCGCGGTCTACGCCGGCCACGGCCTGACCACGGACAACGTCGGTCCGGTGGCGGCGCTGCCCGAGATCGAGGAGCTCAACATCGGCCACTTCATCGTCGCGCGCGCCGTCATCGTGGGGATGACGACGGCGGTGCAGGAGATGCTGGAAGCCATCGAGCGCGGCTGAGGCCGGCGGGTCCGCGCCGGGCCGACGACGCCCTCCCTAGCGCTGGACCTCGATCGGCTCGCCGGCCTCGGCCTCCTCCGGCGTGCGGCGGATGACCACGGTCTCGGCGATGGGGAGCTGGACGCGGTGGGTCTTGTCGCCGAACCGCACATTGACCTCGTAGTAGCCGTGGGGACTGATGGCGAGCAGCGTCCCCTGGGCGCCCTTCAGCCCCACGAGCGTGTTGTGGATCAGGATCTCGACCGGTAGCTCCATCCTCTACGCCTCCACGTACCCCTGCTCACGGTAGTCCTTCAGCTTGCGCTGCAGGGTGCGCAGGCCGATGCCCAGGATGCGGGCCGCCTCGGCGCGCTTGCCGCCGGTCAGCTCCAGGGTCTCGAGAATGGCCTGGCGCTCGATCTCGGCCATGGTCCGCGGCTCCCCGCTGAGGTTCTGCACCCCCGCCCCGGCGGCCGGCGATCCGGAGCGCGACCGCACCTCGGAGGGCAGATCCCTGGCGGCGATCTCCTCGCCGCTGTGGAAGATCACGATCGACTCCAGGACGTTCTTGAGCTCGCGCACGTTGCCCGGCCAGTGGTACCGCTCCATCACCTCGAGCGCCTCCTGGGTGAGCCTCTTGGGCTGGCGCCCGTGCTCGCGGCAGAAGAGGTCGAGAAAGCTCTCCGACAGCAGGGCCAGATCGCCGGCGCGGTGACGCAGCGGCGGCACCTGCAGGGTGACCACCTTCAGCCGGTAGTAGAGATCCTCGCGGAAGCGTCCCTCGGCCACCTCCTTCTCGAGATCCTGGTTGGTGGCGGCGATCAGCCGGAAGTCGACGTCGATGTTCTCGGTGCCGCCCACCCGCATGATCTGGCGCTCTTCCAGGACCCGCAGCAGCTTGACCTGCAGCTCGGGGTAGAGCTCGCTGATCTCGTCGAGGAACAGGGTGCCGCGGTGGGCGATCTGGAACTTGCCCACCTTGCGGTTGACGGCACCGGTGAAGGCGCCGCGCTCGTGGCCGAACAGCTCGCTCTCCAGGATGTCGGAGGGGATGGCGCCGCAGTTGATGGCCAGGAAGCGCTCCTCGCTGCGCGGCGAGGCGTGGTGCAGCGCGGTGGCCACGAGCTCCTTGCCAGTGCCGCTCTCGCCCACGATCAGCACGCTCGAGCGGGTCGGAGCCACCTGCCGCATCTGGTCGAACAGCCGCTCCATGGCCGCCGACTTTCCGATGATGCTCTCGAAGCCGTAGCGCTTGTCGAGCATCTGCCGCAGGTTGGAGACCTCCTCCTTGAGCTGGCGGTTCTCCAGGAGGTTCGCCACCCGCTGGCGCAGCTCGTAGAGGTCCACCGGCTTGGTGAGGTAGTCGTCGGCACCGGCGTGCATGGCCTCGACCGCCGACTCGATGGAGCCGTACCCGGTCACCAGGATCACCCGCAGGTCGAGGTCCCGCTTGCGGACCTCGTTGAGGAAGGCGAGCCCGTCGGTACCTGGCATCCGCAGGTCGCAGATGGCGAGCCCCACCTCGCCGGAGGGATCGTTGAGATGGGCCAGCGCCTTGCGGGCGTCGTCGTAGGTGGTCACGGTCAGACCGGCCTTCTCGAGCGCGATCGCCATGGACTCGCGCGATCCGGTCTCGTCGTCGATCACCAGGACCTCGGGCAGATGCATCATCGAGCGGGTATTGTAGTGGCCGCCGGGACCCTCCGTCCCGGTGCGCTCCCCGCCCCCCGATGAGCGAGCCCCCCCCGCGTCCCGGCGCCGCCACCCGCGAGGACGCGGCCACCCTCGAGGCGGTCGTGGAGAAGGTCGTCTACGTCAACGACGAGGAGGGCTTCGGCGTAGCGCGGGTTCGCCCCTCCGGCGGGGCGCGGGCCACCGCCGTGGGCCGTCTCTTCGGCATCCAGGTGGGCGAGGTCCTGCGGCTGACCGGCTCCTGGGAGCGCGACGCCAAGTGGGGGGTGCAGTTCCGCGTCGAGTCGTACCTGCCGGTGCAGCCCAGCACCGTGGCCGGAATCGAGCGCTACCTGGCTTCCGGGCTGGTCCCCGGGATCGGCAAGGTGATGGCCCGCCGTCTGGTCCGCCGCTTCGGTCTCGAGACCCTCGACGTCATCGAGCGGCACCCCGAGCGGCTGGCCGAGGTGGAGGGCATCGGTCCGGTCCGCAGCCGCCGTATCCAGGAGGCCTGGACCGCCCAGCGGGCCGTGCGCGAGGTGATGCTCTTCCTGCAGTCGCTGGGCGTGGCGCCCAGCCACGCCTCGCGGATCTACCGCCTCCACGGCCGCCGGGCCATCGCCGAGATCAAGCGCGACCCCTACCGGCTGGCCGAGGAGATCCACGGCATCGGCTTCGACACCGCCGACCGCATCGCCTCGCGTCTCGGCATCGCCGCGGACGCCCCCCAGCGGGTCGAGGCCGGGGTGCTGTGGAGCCTGCGCCGGGCGGCGGAGCGCGGTCACCTCTTCCTGCCGCGCGACCGCGCCGCCGAGCGCACCCGGGAGGCGCTGGCCTGCGACGCCGCCCTGGTGGACGCCGCGCTCGACCGGCTCTCCGCCGACGGCCGCCTGGTCTCCCAGGAGCTCTCGGACGGCGCCGTCCCGGCGGTCTACCTGCCCGGCCTCCACCACGCGGAGACCACGGTGGCGGAGCGGCTGACGACGCTGCTCGCCACGCCCGCCGGAGGCCCGGCCGTGGACGTCGAGAAGGGGCTCGGCCGCTTCGAGGCCGCTGGGGGCCTGGAGCTGGCGGCGGCGCAGCGGCGGGCGGTGCGGCTCGCCCTGGCCGAGAAGGCGGTGGTCATCACCGGCGGCCCCGGCACCGGCAAGACGACCCTGGTGCGGGCGATCGTGGAGATCGGCCGGCGGGCCGCGCTGACCCTGGAGCTGGCCGCGCCCACCGGGCGCGCCGCCAAGCGGCTCTCCGAGGCGGCGGCCGCGGAGGTGCGCACCCTTCACCGGATGTTGGAGTACGACCCTCGCCGCGGCGGCTTCCAGCGTCACCGCGAGCGCCCCCTCTCCGCCGACCTGGTGGTGGTGGACGAGGCGTCGATGATCGACACGCCGCTGGCCGCGAGCCTTCTCCAGGCGGTGCCGGACGGCTGCCGCCTGGTGCTGGTGGGCGACGTGGACCAGCTCCCCTCGGTGGGCCCGGGCCGGGTGCTCGAGGAGCTCATCGACAGCGGGCTTCTTCCCGTGGTGCGGCTGGACCGTATCTTCCGCCAGGCGGGGGCGAGCCGCATCGTCGCCAACGCCCACCGCGTCCACCGCGGCGAGATGCCGCGGGCCGACCCGAGCCCCGACTCCGACTTCTTCTTCTTCGACCGCGAGGAGCCGGAAGCGGCGCTGGCCACGGTGCTCCAGCTCGTCGGCCGGCGGGTGCCGGCCGGATTCGGTCTCGACCCGCGGGACGAGATCCAGGTGCTCACCCCCATGCGGCGCGGCCTGCTGGGCGCCGACAACCTGAACGCGGAGCTCAAGTCCCTGCTCAACCCCGGCGCCGGCGAGCGGCAGCTCCGGGGACTCGCGGTGGGCGACCGCGTCATGCAGATCCGCAACAACTACGACTTGGAGACCTTCAACGGCGACGTGGGCAGGGTGGCGGCCCTGGACCGGGCGGAGGGGCGGCTGGCGGTCCGCTTCGGAAACCGGCTGGTCGAGTACGAGGCCGCTGACCTCGACCAGCTCACCCTGGCCTACGCCTGCTCGGTGCACAAGGCGCAGGGCTCGGAGTACCCGTGCGTGGTGCTGCCGATCCACGGCCAGCACCACATCATGCTGCGCCGCAACCTGCTCTACACCGCCATCACGCGCGCCCAGCGCCTGATGATCGTCGTCGGTCAGCGCCGGGCGCTGGCCCGGGCCGTGCGCAACGACCGCGAGCAGCTCCGCTACACGGCCCTGGCCGCCCGCATCGCCCGCGCGGGCACGGCGGGGAGCGGGTCGGGCTAGCCGCCCTCCCGCGGGGGCGCCTCCTCCCCGCCCTCCTCGGCGCCCCAGGCCGACTCGCCGGGCGTCTCCTCGGGGCCCACGTCCAGCGCCCACCCGTGCTCCTCGTCCGCGGCGGGGCCGGGAGCAGGGGGCGGCGGCGCCACCGCAGCGGACCGCCGCGATCCGAACCGGCTCAGCAGGGCGGCGCCGAAGCCGATGGTCCATGCGATCCACTGCAGCAGACCGCCGAAGAGCAGGAAGAGGGCGGCGACCGCGCGCAGCGGACCGCCCCCGATGGTCAGCGCCTCCCCGAGGAACCACCAGATCTGCAGGCTGACCACTCCCACCAGCAGCACCACGTAGGGACTCGAGAGGCCCCAGCCGAAGCGCTCGCGCAGCCACTCTCCCAGCCGCAGCGCCACGCCGGTGTAGCCGAGGAAGGCCACCAGGGCCAGGGCGAGGAGGGCGAAGGGAACCAGCAGCAGTAGCGGGATGCCGATCACCGACACGAGGAGGATCAGGGTGATCGTCACGAAGAGCGGGAGGAAGAGGATCTGCGCCAGCAGGCCCACCAGACCCGCCTGCCACGGCTCCTCCCCGGCCCGCTGCCCGATCCGGCGCACCGGGCCCGGGGCCAGCAGCAGCGCCAGGCAGGCGAGCAGACCGAGCACCACCAGCCCGAAGAGGCTCCACAGGAGGTCGAAGGTGCGGCCGATGACCCGGTGCCCTCCCCAGCCCCGGCCGGCGAACCTCCACCAGCTCCCGAAGTCGCCCGGCCACTCGTCGAAGCGCAGGGCGGGGCTGAAGGGCACGTCGACGACGGCGCCGAGGATCTGGGCCGCCTCGTCCACCTCGAGCTCGCTGCCGATGTTCACCAGCTCGCCCTCGATCACCGCCTCGGGCCCGATCCGCGCCTCGCTGGCCACCACCGCCAGGTCGCCGGTCACCCGCCCGTTCACCCACGCCTCGCCGGCGATCGCCACCGCGTCGCCGAGCACCGTGCCCTCGATGGTCAGCTCGCCGCCGAAGACCACCACCTCGCGCCGCGTCTCCCCCTTCTCCACCGTCAGATCGCTGCCGAAGACCACGTCGGCCTCGGCACGGCGCCGGGGCTGACGGGGGGGGCGCGGCGGAGCCGGTGGCGCCGGCGCCTCCGGCTCCGAGACCGCGATCACACCCGTCGCCTCGCCTTCGAGCAGGGCCGTCAGCTCGGCGGGCGACATCTCGGCGAGCTCGCGGACCGCATCGCCGGCCGGTCCCAGCCGCGCCGCGAGCTCGCTCGCCGTCACCGGCGCGCCGTCCGCAGCCAGCCCGTCGGCCGACACCTCGATCGCCCGGATCCCCACCTCCTCGCGCGGCTCGAGAACCACGCCGCGCCGCAGCTTGAGAACCCTGAAGTCGATCTCCAACCGCTCCAGCAGGCTGGCCTCTGAAGCCTCGTCCTGCGGCTCGGCCGGCGGCTGGTCGAGTGGCGCCGGCGCGGGCGCCTCTACCGCCGGAGACTCCGCCGGCGGCGCCGGCTCCGGCTCCTGCCCGGCCACGGGGGCCAGCGCCAGCAGCAGGAGCAGGAGGAGGGCGACGGTCGGACGCCTCGCGGCGCCCACGCGATCAGGGGTTCTAGAGCTCGGCATAGTAGGTACTCCGGTCGGACACGAGAAGGCTCTCCAGCAGCTTGAAGGCGAGGAGGCTCACCGCTGCGCAGAGGGCGAGGATAGCGAGAATCAGGGGCGACGCGAGAGCCGACCCGACCGCCCCCGAGACACCCGCGAGAGTCTCCCAGAGGGCCAGGCTCTCACCGATGCGCTGGATGCCGGCCGCGAGGGCCGCCGCCGCCAGCTCGAGGGGCTTGCCGGTGCGCACCAGCGCGGCCAGCGCCGAGAGCAGGGTGGGCAGCAGGGCGAGCGCGGTCGCCACCAGGGCGCCGCAGACCAGGACCAGGGCCCGCAGACGCGGTCCGGCCGCCCGCAGACGCCGGGCCGGCGCCTCGAAGCCGGCCCCGGCCAGCACCTTCGCCAGGAACTCGGCGGACGGCTCGGCGCGGGGGAGGAGGGCGAAGATCGAGGCCAGGGCCGCTTCGGCGCGCCGGTCGCGACCGGCCGCCTCGTGGCGGAGCCAGCTCTCGAGAGCGCGGTGGATCCGGGTGTCTCTCATCTCCTCCCCTCTGCTCGGCCCTACGCCCTTCGCCGGCCGCTTGTTTCGCTTGCTCGGGTTCGATCTCATGCCGTCTCACCTCCTTCGGAGCCGGGGCCGAAGCCGAGCTCCGTCAGCTCCTTCGCCAGGGCCTTCCGGGCCCGGTGCAGGTGCGTCTTCACAGTGCCCATGGGCAGGTCGCAGACCTCGGCGATCTCCTCGTAGGAGAGGCCCTCCTGAAAGCGCAGCACCACCACCTCCCGGTAGCTCGGCCGCAAGCGGGCCAGCGACTGCTGGAAGGCTCGGCGCAGATCCAACCGGCCCGCCGCCCGGTCCGGCCGCTCGGCCTCCGGGGCCGCCAGCACCGCCAGGGGATCGAGCGCTTCGTCCTGGGTCTCCAGCGGGACGCTCTCGGGCGACGCCCGCCTCAGGTGGTCGATGGCGCGGTTGTGGGCGATCTTGAACAGCCAGCTCGAGAATTTGCGCTCCTGCTGGAAGCTGTCGAGGGCGTTGAGCGCCTTGATGAAGGTCTCCTGCGCCAGGTCCTCGGCCGCGGTCCGGTCGCGCACCATCCTCAGGAGGATCGAGAAGACGGGCCGCTGGTACCGATGCACCAGCTCGGCGGCGGCAGTGTCGGAGCCGCTGAGGATCCGGCGGACGAGCTCCGAGTCGGAGGCGGCCATCTCGCAGCACTCTACGTCAGCGTCGGCATCGACCGCGTCTCAGCCCGAAGCGGCCAGCCAGAGCCCCAGGAGGCCCACCCCGAGCGTCACCCGGTAGACCACGAAGAGCCCGAGGCTCTGGCGCCTGAGCCAGGCGAGCAGCCAGTGGATCGCCAGGTAGGCCGAGGCCGCCGATACGGTGAACCCGATGAGCAGCGGCCCCCACTCCACCCCGCCCGGGGGCGCCCCGGCGAGGTCGATCGCCTGCTTGACCGCCACCAGCACTCCCAGCGGGATCGCCAGGAGGAACGACAGCCGCGCCGCCTCCTCGCGCGACGGGCCCAGCAGCCGGGCGGCGGTGATGGTCACCCCGGAGCGGGAGGTGCCGGGGATCAGGGCCAGCGCCTGCGCCGCGCCGACCTGGAGGGCGGCCTTCGTCGAGAGGGGCTCGAGTGCCCGCCGCTGCGGCTGTCGGTCGGACCAGCCCAGCAGAAGGCCGAAGACGATGGAGGAGGAGGCGATCACCACGGGGCTGCGGGCCGGACCGGCGATCCAGGAGCCGAGCAGCGCCCCAGCGGCGGCCGCCGGGAGCGTGGCCAGGAGCAGCCGGGCCGCCAGGCTGTCCCGGCCCCCGGAGCGTGCCTGCCTCGCGATGCGGACCAGGTCGTGGCGGAAGTAGACGATCACCGCCAGCAGCGACCCCAGGTGGGCGGACACGTCGAAGGTCAGCCCCTGGTCGGGCCAGCCCAGCAGCCGCGAGGTGAGAATGAGGTGGGCCTCGGAGCTGATCGGCAGGAACTCCGTGAGCCCCTGGACCAGGCCTAGAACGGCGGCCCGGAACGGGGTCACCACCTCGCCCCACCCCGGGCCCCCGGCCTCAATACTCCTTCAGGTAGCGCTCCTGCTCCCACGGATGGACGTGGGCGATGTACTCCCCCCACTCCTGGCGCTTGGCGCGCACGAAGTTGTCGAAGATGTGGTCGCCGAGCGCCTCGCGGATCACCTTGTCCTTCTCCAGGTGATCGAGGGCCTCGGAGAGGCTCGCCGGCAGCTCGTCGATCTTGAGCCGCCGCTTCTGCCGCTGGCTCATGGCGAAGATGTTCTTGTTCACCGGCGGCCCGGGATCGACCTTGCTGTCGATCCCGTCCAGCCCGGAGGCCAGCATGACGGCGAAGGCGAGATAGGGGTTGCACGACGGATCCGGGACCCGGACCTCGCAGCGCGTGGACATCTTCCGTCGCGCCGGGACCCGGACGAGGGGGCTGCGGTTCTTCTCCGACCAGGCGATGTTGGTGGGCGCCTCGTAGCCGGGCACCAGTCGCTTGTACGAGTTGACGAGCGGGTTGGTGACCGCCACGAAGGCCTTGGCGTGCTTGAGGATACCCCCGATGTAGGCCAGGGCGGTGGGCGAGAGCTGCCGCTCGGCGCGAGCGCCGTAGAAGGCGTTGGCGCCGCGGCGCATCAGGCTCTGGTGGCAGTGCATTCCGGAGCCGTTGACGCCCAGGATCGGCTTGGGCATGAAGGTGGCGTGCAGCCCGTGGTCGAGCGCCACCTTCTTCACCACGAACCGGAAGGTGGCCACCTTGTCGGCGCAGGAGAGGGCCTCGGCATACTTGAAGTCGATCTCGTGCTGCCCCGGCGCCACCTCGTGATGCGCCGCCTCGACCTCGAAGCCCATGGCCTCGAGCACCCCACCCACGTCGCGCCGGCACTCCTCGCCCTTGTCCACCGGGGTCAGGTCGAAGTAGCCGCCCACGTCGTGGGTGTCGAGCAGGGTCTTGCCGTCCGCGCCCTTCTGGAAGAGGAAGAACTCGGCCTCCGGGCCGACCACCATGGTGTAGCCCTTCTTCTTCGCCTTCTCGAGCTGCCGCTGAAGCGCCAGCCGCGGGCACCCCTCGAAGGGCGTCCCGTCGGGCCGGTAGACGTCGCAGATCAGCCGGGCAACCCGGCTGCCGTCGGGGTTCTCCCACGGGTTGACGACCCAGGTCGAGAGGTCCGGCACCAGCAGCATGTCGGACTCCTCGATCCGGACGAAGCCCTCGATCGACGAGCCGTCGAAGAGGATCTGGCCGTCGAGCGCCTTCGCGAACTGGCTGCGGGGCACCTCGACGTTCTTCAGCACGCCCATGAGGTCGGTGAACTGGAGGCGCAGGAAACGCACGTTCTCCGACTTCACGCTCTTGTTGATCTCGGCTTTGCTCGGCAAATCGGGTTCCTCCCTGGGTCGTTGGATTTGGCGCAAACTAGCCCACACGGAGACGGTTTGCAACCCCTTTTCATCCCTTTGGCACCCCAGATCGTGCAAAGTGACACTAAAAAAGGAAACATCGCGCAAAAACCGCGTGCGCACCGCCGGCTCCGGAGACCCCCTCCGGCCCGGCGGGCGGCCGGCCGCCCCGGCTGTGCTAGGATCGCTCGCGTTCCACCGGACCCGGGAGGGCGCACGTGGCCGACGACACCCTCAAGCTGCCGTTCATCAAGCTGGACATCCCCAAGCCCAAGGCGTGGGACTTCGCGGCCCTGGCGACGCTGCTCGCCGCCGCGGGAGCCGCCGGGGCGAATCTCTACCTGGCCCTCGGCCTGCCGCCGGGTCAGAGCCTGGGGGACGGAGCCACCACGGCCTTCGCCCTGGCCCAGCTCGCCATCGGCTGCGCCGGCCTGCTGGTGCTCGGCAAGACGGCCAAGCTGGGCACGATCTGGGGGAACCTCTGCGCGGTGGCGGCCATGATGGCCGGCGTCAGCGGAGTGCTGCTCGCCGCGGCGCTCTGGTCCGCCGCTTGAGGGAACCGCGAGCGGCGCGGGCGCGTATCGGGTACCGCCGGCAGCTCCGGCGCCCGAGATGACCGACCCCGAGCCCTCGCCCGATCGACCGAGCTCCCGCCAGCTGCTGCTCCGGGTGGCGCTGGCGGCCGGAGCCGTCGTCGCGCTCTGGCTGGTGCGGGCGCCGGCCGTGCGGCTCCTGCTCGACTTCGCCGAGTGGGTGCGCTCCCTGGGCCCCTGGGGGCCGGCGGTCTTCGTCGGCGGGTACGTGGCGGCCACCGTCGCCCTGCTGCCCGGGTGGGTGCTCACGGTGGCGGCGGGGGTCATCTTCGGGCTGGCGTGGGGAACCCTGTGGGTCTTCCTGGGCGCCACCGTCGGCGCCTCCTGCGCCTTTCTGATCGCCCGTCACCTCGCCCGCGGCCGGGTCGAGCGGGCGTTGGCCGGCCGGCCGCGCTTTCGCGCCGTGGACCGCGCGGTCGCCGGCCAGGGCGTGAGGACGGTCCTGCTGCTGCGGCTCTCCCCCCTCTTTCCCTTCAACCTCCTGAACTACGCCCTGGGGCTCACCCGGGTGCGCTTCCGCGACTACCTGATCGGCTGCGCCGGGATGCTCCCGGGGACCTTCCTCTACGTCTACTACGGCCGGGCCGCCGGCTCGCTGGCTCGCGCCGCGGCCGGCGAGGGCCGCGAGGGCGCCGCCGGCTGGGTGGTGCTCGGGGTGGGCCTCGCGGCGACGGCCGTGGTGACGGCGCTGATCACCCGGGTGGCCCGGCGGGAGCTTTCGAAGGAGATGTCCGATGCCTGACGCGGAGGGACTCGTCGCCCCGCTCGACACCCACAACCGGGAGCTGATCGCCAACGTCCACCCCGTGGAGTGGGTGAACCCGGAGCCCGCCGACCGGTACCACCTGCTGGTGCTCGGGGGCGGCACGGGAGGCCTGGTGAGCGCCGCCGGCGCCGCCCTCCTGGGCGCCCGGGTGGCCCTGGTCGAGGAGCGGCTGCTGGGGGGCGACTGCCTGGTCAGCGGCTGTGTGCCCTCGAAGGCCCTGATCCGCGCCGCCGAGGCGTGGCACGAGGCCGCCACCGCCGCCGAGAGGTTCGGCGGACCCCGGGTGACGGGGCCGGGCGACTTCGGCGCCGTGATGGAGCGGATGCGCCGCCTGCGGGCGGAGATCAGCCACCACGACAGCGCCGCGCGCTTTCGCGACCTGGGCGTGGACGTCTTTCTCGGCCGCGGCCGCTTCGTCGCCTCGGACGCCATCGAGGTGGGCGGCGAGCGGCTGCGCTTCTCCCGCGCCGTGGTGGCCACCGGGGCGCGGCCCCTGGTTCCGCCCATCGAAGGTCTCGAGGAGGCCGGCTACCTGACCAACGAGACCCTCTTCGAGCTCACGGAGCTGCCGCGGCGGCTGGGGGTGGTGGGCGGCGGTCCCATCGGCTGCGAGATGGGACAGAGCTTCGCCCGCTTCGGCAGCCGGGTCACCCTCATCGACCAGGAGCCGCGGCTGCTGCCGCGGGAGGAGGCCGAGGCGGCGGCGATCGTCCAGCGGGCGCTGGAGCGCGACGGCGTCGCGATGGCGCTGGGCGCAGCGGTCCGCCGGGTGGAGAGCATGGCGTCCGGCAAGCGCGTCCACCTGGAGGGGAGGACGGAGCCGATCGAGGTGGACGAGCTGCTGCTCGCGGTGGGCCGATCCCCCAACTCCCGGGGGCTCGGCCTCTCCGCCGCCGGCGTCGAGCACGGGCGCGGCGGCATCGAGGTGGACGACCGTCTGCGCACCTCGAACCGGCGCGTCTTCGCCGTCGGCGACGTCGCCTCGCGCTATCAGTTCACCCACATGGCCGACGCCCTGGCCCGGATCGCCCTGCGCAACGCCCTCTTCCTGGGCCGAGCGCGGGCCAGCGACCTGGTGGTGCCGTGGTGCACCTACACCCGCCCGGAGGTCGCCCACGTGGGCCTCTCCGAGGCGGAGGCCCGCGAGGCCGGACACGCGGTCCGCACCCTCCGGGTGCCCCTGGCCACGGTGGACCGCGCCGTTCTGGCCGGCGAGGCGGAGGGGTTTCTCTCCCTGGTCGTCGGCCAGCGCGGCGGCCGGGTCCTGGGCGCCACCCTGGTCGCCGACCAGGCGGGCGAGATGCTGGGCGAGCTCTGTCTGGCCGTCACGCGCAGGGTGGGGCTCGACAGGATCGCCGACGTGATCCACCCCTACCCGACCCGGGTGGAGGTCGTCCGCAAGGCGGCGGACGAATGGCGCCGGGGCAAGCTGACGCCGCTGGTCTCGCGGCTGCTGCGGCTCTGGCTGCGGCTGACCGCCTAGGGGCGCTGGGCGCGCACCACCGGGGTCATGAGCTTCTGGATGAGCTGGTCGCTCCAGCTCTCGGTGATGTAGCGGAAGATCCAGTTCTTGCCCTGGCGCAGACGCAGGTAGGCGTCGCGGATGTCCAGCAGCATGGTGATCCGCCGGCCCTGGAACCGCAGCTCGCCGACCTCGTGCGTGGCGACGGTGCGAAAGCCCAGCACCCCCTTGTGGAAGTGGTAGGGGCTGTTCGGCTCGCCCTCGAAGACGTCCGTGATGAAGTGTGTGAAGCCGCGCTCGACGGTCTCGGTCGTCGCCGCCCGCATCAGGATGGCGGCGATGCGGATCCGCCGCCGGTAGCCCGGCACCACGGCGAAGCGGCCGATCTCGGCGATCCGGTTGTCGCGGATGAAGGCCTCGACGTCGATGTCGCCGTCCACCAGCTCGAACTGGTACTCGTTGTACAGGGCCACGGGAATCTCGTAGAGCACCCGGGTCACCCCGACGGGCCGGGAGCCCATCCGGGCCAGGAACCAGGAGATGGCCGGATTCTCCAGATCCTCCTCGGGGAAGATCTCCTCCGGGCGGGTGACCCAGTGCTTCTCGCCGCGATAGACCTCCTCGAGCACCGCCAGGGCGTGCTCGCGGGACCTCTCGTCGGTCACCTTGGCGGCCGTCAGCTCTTTTATCCTAGGCATGCCTTCTCCTCCCGGCGTCGGGACGCCACCTCTTCCCCGAACGAAGCGAGATCTCCTCCATGATCCGCCGGTGGAGGTCCCTCAGAGCCCGGGCGCCGCGCTCCCGCGGCGGCGGGATCGGCTCGCCGATGTCGACGGTCATCCGGTCGAGATCGCCGATCGGCCGGCGGGTGGACCGAGCCGCGTAGCGGATGCCCGCGGGCACCACCGGCACCCCGGCCGCCATGGCCAGCCGCGCCGCCCCCGTCTGGCCCCGCAGCAGCCGCCGCGGGTCGCGGTTGATGGTGCCCTCCACGAAGACCCCCACCGGCGCGCCGCCGTCGAGCTTGGCGCGCGCCTGGCTGAAGGCGGCGGTGCGGCCTCCGGACGGGGAGCGCAGG
This sequence comes from Thermoanaerobaculia bacterium, assembly GCA_033720955.1. Taxonomy (GTDB): domain Bacteria; phylum Acidobacteriota; class Thermoanaerobaculia; order Multivoradales; family JAHEKO01; genus JAWWBN01. Next base: position 18,594 of record JAWWBN010000035.1, read on the forward strand.
CCGCGCAGCAGTCTTAGCTTGGGACGCTTGCCGTGCACCATGATGACGCCGCCGCTCTTGTAGATCGTGGAAACCAGCGGCACCAGGGTCATGGCCCAGTCGGCGAGGAAGTGGATCCGGTGGCCGCCCCGGTGGAAGATCAGGAGCGCCGGCAGGGCGTAGGCCTCCAGACGCTGGCTGTGGTTCAGGGCGAGCACGAAGGGGTCGCGCTCGCGGGCGACCCGGTGCAGACCCCGCAGCTCCAGGACCTGGCGGCGGGCCAGGCTGGCGCCGAACCGGCAGACCATCCGAGCCACCGGCTCTCCCGCCATGCCCGGGAGGGGTTTCCTCCAGATCCGGGTGAGACGGGGGGCCGCGGCTGAGAGGCCTTCCATCGGAGCGACGCGTTGCACTACGAGGCGATGACGACCCTGTGACGACCCGGTGGAATCCGGGTGGCGCCGGACGTCACCCAACTCCAGACGGTAGATTACCGCTTCGGAGCGGATTCGGGTGAACTATTCCACGGCAGTGCTCATCGTCGGCGCCGGACCGTACGCCTTCGCCCTCGCCGACGAGCTCTGGGAGAGCGGCGTCGAGGCCCTCGTGGTGGGCGAGCCGTTCGCCACCTGGCACCGGCACACCCTCGACACCATGGAGCTGCGCTCGGATCCGCGGGCCAGTGAGATCCCCTCGCGGGCCGGCCGTTACCGGCTGCGGTGGGAGGGGGCGCCCGACAGGGGCCGCCGGGTGCCGATCGGCCGTTTCCGCGAGTATCTGCGGCAGGTGGAGACCGAGGCCCCCTTCCCGGTGCACTCCGACCTGGTGGGCCGTCTCGAGCGCGCCGACGGCGGGTTCGTCGCCGAGTGCGCCGGCGGCGGGCGGATCGGGGCGCGCTGGGCGGTGGTGGCCACCGGGCCGGGGCGTCACCTCCACCTGCCTCCCGAGCTGGCCCGGCTGCCCCGCGAGCGGGTCCTCCACAGTTGGCACACGCGGGAGACCGAGGCCCTCGGCGGCCGCCGGGTGCTGGTGGTGGGCGGCGGGCAGTCGGGGGCCGAGGCGGTGGACCGTCTGCGCCGCGAGAACCGGGTGACCTGGGCGGTGCGCCGCACGCCCCTCTTCTTCCGCGAGCCGCTGCGTCTGCCGACGCCCCTGTTCAAGACCGTCGTCGCCGCCACCGGCACCTACTTCCGCATGCCCGCCAGCGCGCAGCGGGCCCTCGGCAGCCTCTGCTTCCGCACCACCGTCACCCCGGACCTGCGGCGGGCTTGGGAGGCGCCCGAGGTGAGCCGCGTGGTCGCCGACGCCGCCGCCCTGGACCTGCATCCGGAGGGCGGCGGGATCGTCTCACGGCGCACCGGGGAGCGCTACGACCGGGTCGTGGCGGCCACCGGTTTCCGCTACTCGGCCGCCGGCCTCCCCTTCCTGTCGCCGGAGCTGGCCCGCGCTCTCGGAGACGACGGACCGCCGCGGCTCACGGGCGAGTTCGAGACCGCCGCGCCCGGGCTCTTCCTGGCCGGCGGGATCGCCGAGGGCACCTTCGGGCCGGGCATGCGCTTCATCATCGGCTCCCGCCACACCGCCCGACGGCTGGGGGCGGCCCTGGCGCGCCGCTCCGCCGCGGCCGCCTGAGCCCCCGCTGGTACCATCGCCCCGGATTCTCCGAGGATAGGTTGGTGGCCGTGCCGAGCGATCTCGAGGTCGAGCTGATGCGCCGCGCCCTGGCGCTGGCCCGCCGCGCCGAGGGGCGCACCAGCCCCAACCCCATGGTGGGCGCGGTGGTGGTGCGCGACGGCGAGATCGTCGGCGAGGGGTACCACCGGCGGGCCGGCGCTCCCCACGCCGAGGTCGAGGCGCTGGCCGCCGCCGGCGAGCGGGCCCGCGGCGCCCGGGTCTACGTCACCCTCGAGCCCTGCTCGCACCACGGCCGGACCCCGCCCTGCGCCGACGCCCTGCTGCAGGCGGGGGTCGCCGAGGTGGTCTACGCCGTGGGAGACCCCAACGAGCTGGTCTCGGGCCGCGGTCACCGCCGGCTGGAGGCGGCGGGCGTCAAGGTGCGCGCCGGCCTCTGCGCCGACGAGGCGCGGGAGCTCAACCTGCCCTTCTTCCGCCACGTGACCACCGGCCGGCCCTTCGTCACCGCCAAGTTCGCCATGAGCCTCGACGGCAAGATCGCCACCCGCGCCGGCGACTCGCAGTGGATCTCCGGTCCCGAGTCGCTCCTCCGCGTGCACGAGATGCGCGACACCTCCGACGCCATCCTGGTCGGGGCGCGAACGGCGCTGACGGACGACCCGCGGCTCACGACCCGCCGGGAAGGAGCCCGGGACGTTCGCCATCCGCTGCGCGTGGTGGCCGACTCGACGGGTCGAGTTCCCGCCACGGCGCGTCTCTACGCCGCCGAGCCGCCCCCCGGGGCCACCCTCGCCACGACGCAGGCGGCGCCGGCGGTCCACCGCGAGGCGCTGAGCCGCCAGGGGGTCGCCGTCTGGACGCTGCCGGCCGCTCCCGACGGCCGGGTGAGCCTCTCCCACCTCCTCGACGAGCTCGGCCGACACGAGGTGCTCACCCTGATGGTCGAGGGCGGCGGCGAGCTCCTCGCCGCCCTGCTCGCCGAGGGGCTGGTGGACCGGTTATGGGCCATCACCGCGCCGCTGGTCATCGGCGGCCGGGGCGCCCCGGGTCCGGTGGGGGGTCCCGGAGTCGAGCGGCTCGCCGACGCGCTGCGGCTGCGCCGTCTGCGGGTCGAGAGCGTGGGCGACGATCTCTGGATGCTCTTCGAGCCGCTGGCAAAACCGTTACCTTAGGTAACAGCCCGAGCCCGACCACCACACCTGGACGGCCGGGCCCCTGCCCGTAAGGCCCTCGCGGTCTTGCGATTACGTCGTCCGCGGGGGCCGCGACTCAGGTGGCACCGCCCTTGCCCTCGGGGAGAGCATGCGCACCTGCCCTCCCGCGCCGGTCGAACGCGGCTTCTCGCTCCTCGAGGCGCTCGTGGCGAGCGCCCTGCTCCTGATGATCGTCGTCGGGGTCCTCCCCCTCTTCACCCGCGCGACGATCGACAACCTGACGGGCTTCGAAGCCAGCCAGATCGCCAACCTCGCGCGCTCGCAGATGGAGCGCTGCCTCGAGCACGACTTCGACCACCCCGAGATGTCGATCCCCACCGGCCGGAGCCGGCGTGAGACCGTCGAGCACTACTCGGCCGCCGCGCGGAGGTGGAAGACCGGGAGCACGGCGGCCGGAGGGGACCGCGCGGTCTGGGTGCGCACCACCACCGTGCGCCAGTACCACGTGAGCGCGCTCTCCGACGGCGAGCTGGAGGAGAGCGAGGCGCTGCCCGGCGGCGCGCCCGCCGAGCACGTCCATCTCAAGGAGATCACGGTCCGCCTCGACAACCGCGCCGGCGGGAGCGTCGCCCGCCCCACGCAGACGATCACCCTCCGGCTCTTCAAGTCACAGTAGGCGGCAGCGTGGCTCTCCTCTCCGCCCGCCCGCGCACCGCCGCCGGCTTCACCCTGGCCGAGCTCCTCGTCTCCCTGCTGGTCACCACCCTGGTGCTGGGCAGCGTGATCTTCCTCTTCCAGGTGCACGGCTCGCTGGTCCGCACCCAGACCCAGGTGGCCGAGATGCAGCAGTCTCTGCGGGTGGCCGCGTTCGACCTGGTGCGCTACGCGCGCATGACCGGACGCGGCGGTCTGCCGGTCGGCCTGGCCCCGCGGGGCACCGCCTTCGGGGGCCGTCTCCTCCCCAACGGAGTGGCGCTCGAGGTCGCGACCAACGTGCCGGAGAGCACCCGGGTGGGCGGCGCGGCGGGTCCGCCCGTGGTGGCGGGAAGCGATCTCCTGACCCTGCGGGGGGTGTTCGAGTCGCCCATCTACCAGGTGGACCCGGCGGCCGTCCGGCTCGGCCCCGGCGGCGGCACCGCCGTCGTCCACCTCCTGGGTCCCGCCGGCCTGGAGCAGGACCTCGAGCCGCTGAAGCAGGCCGTCCAGAGGGCTGCCACCGACCCCGAGGCGCTCCTGCTGGTCAGCCCCCTGGCCGCCGGGGTCTACGCCGTGGGCGAGCTCACCGGCGGCGGATGGGTCGCCGCCGCGGACGGCCGGGTGGTGCGGGCGACCCTCGAGCTCCGCTTCACCGGCGGCAGCCGCACCGGGGCCTACCGCAACCTGATGGAGGGGGCCAGCGGGCCCGCCGCGCTGCGCTCCGCCGCCTTCCTCGGCATCCTGGAGGAGCACCGCTACTACCTGCGGGCCGACCGGGCGATCCCTGGCGACGACACCAGCGAGCTGCTGCCACGGCTGAGCCGGGCCCGCTTCTACCCCGGCACCGACGTCGCTCACCCCTCCACTCCCTCGCTCCGGGAGGACGTCGCCGACCAGGTCTGGGACTTCCAGGTGGCGATCGGAGTGGACTCCGACGACGACGGCGTCGTCGCGGAAGGGGTGGGCTCCGGCCGCGCCGACGACGAGTGGCTCTTCAACCACCCGGGCGACGTCCTCGACGACGCCTCCTCTCCCGCCTCCTGGGTGTGGAACGGTACGGCCGACTCCCGCCGTCCCCTGCTCTACCTGCGGATCAGCACCCTGGTGCGCTCCGACCGCCGGCACCTCGAGCACCTGTCGGAAGCCATCGCGGCGATCGAGGACCGGATCTACGGCGAGGACGCGGTCCCCGGCGAAGCCGACCGGGCGAAGCGCGGCTACCGGCGGCGGCTCCTGACGATGACCGTGGAGCTGAGAAACCTCTGATGCGACCCCCGCCCCGGGCCCTCGGCCTCCCTCGTAGCCGTCCGCGGGGCAGCGCCTACGTGCTGACCCTCATGGCCATGGTGGTCCTGGCCGTGGCCGGGCTCTCCCTGGCGGTGGTGACTCGGATGGAGCGGCAGCTCGGCGTCAACGAGCGCACACTGCAGGAGATCTTCTACGCCTCCGAGTCGGGCCTCGCCCTGGCCACCGTCCGCACCCTGGCTCTCCGCGACCGCGCGGCCTTCGAGCTGACTCTCCCCCGCCGCTCCGTCGGCGCCACCCACGTGGCCGACCGCCTCCGGGTCTCGGCCTCCC
>JAWWBN010000036.1:0-23611 GCA_033720955.1 Thermoanaerobaculia bacterium
CCCCCGGGGGGGGCGGCCGCCGCGGGCGCGGCGCCGCCGCCGCGGAGCGGGTTGCGGCTGACCGCGCCGACCCTCCGGACGGTGGCGGCCGGGCCCCGGCCGGCGCCCGGTCCGGCTCCGCGGCCCACGCCGAGCGGCGGACCTCCCGACATCGTGGTCTACCTGGTCGACACCCTGCGGGCCGACCATCTGGGCTGCTACGGGTACCACCGGCCCACCAGCCCGCAGATCGACCGCTTCGCCGAGGATGCCACCCTCTTCACGGGCGCCCTGGCCCAGAGCTCGTGGACCCGGCCGGCGGTGGCGACCCTGTTCACGGGGCTCTACCCGGAGGTGCACGGGGTGACCGGCCGCCAGTCCGGTCTTCCCGCTGGCGTCGCCACCCTGGCCGAGCTGTTGCGCGAGGCCGGGTACGCCACGGCGGCGGTCTCGACAAACCCCTATGTGACCCCCGCCTTCGGCCTCGACCGCGGCTTCGACACCTTCGTCGAGCTGCCCGTGGACCGCCGGACCGAGGAGGTGCACCAGCTCTCGGACCGGCTCAACCGCGAGGCCTTCGCCTGGCTCGACGCGCGGCCGCCCGGACGCCCCTTCTTCCTCTACCTGCACTCCACCGACCCGCACCTGCCCTACGCCCCCCGCAGCCCCTACCGGGAGCGCTTCGCGCGGCCGGGCTCGGCCGCCGTGGCGGGCACCAAGGAGACCGTGTACCGTTTGACGGCCGGCGAGCTGGAGGCCACCGTCGCGGTCCGCGAGGGGCTGATCGACCTCTACGACGCCGAGATCGCCTTCAACGACGCCGCCTTCGGCGAGCTGCGCCGGCGGCTCGAGGAGCTCGGTCTCTGGGAGTCGGCGCTGGTGGTGCTTCTCGCCGACCACGGCGAGGAGTTCGGCGACCACGGGCTCTGGACGCACGGCAGGACTCTCTACTCCGAGCAGCTCGCGATGCCGCTGGTGGTGCGCCTCCCCGGCGGCCGCGGGGCCGGCCGCCGGGTCGACGCTCCCGTCAGCCAGGTGGACCTGCTGCCGACGCTGCTGGACTACCTGGGAGTCGGGGCGCCGGAGGCGGTGCAGGGGAGGAGCTTTCTGGCGGCGTTCGAGCCCGGCTTCTCCCCTTCCGATCCGCCGCCGGCCATCTACGCCCACCTCGGGATCAACGGCCGCCGCCACCTGGCCGTCACCCGGGGCCGCCGCAAGGTCGTCTACCGCGCTCAGCGGCTTCTGCGCCCGATGCCCAGGGTGGAGCAGTACGACCTGGAGCGCGATCCGGGGGAGCGGCGGAACCTGGCCTACCAGGAGCCGGTGTGGACCGGCTACCTCCTGTCGCTCTCCCGCCTGCGCGAGCTCTGGCCGGCCCTCCACGCCGAGGACGTGGAGCTCTCCGAGGAGCTGCAGAAGAACCTCGAGGCCCTGGGCTACGTCCACTAGCCGGGCGGCCGCTCGGCGGGCGGCGTTTGGCCCGGTCTACCCGGACGGATCGTCGGCGCCGGGCGGCTCGCCGCGGAGGGTTCGCGGGTTCGGCGGCCTCCACACCGCCGCCGGGGCGAGGCCGCGCACCCACTCCCGGTAGGCGGCGAGGAGACGCTCGACCCGCTCGGGGTGCTCCCGGGCCACGTCCCGGCTCTCGCCCGGGTCCCGGCGGACGTCGAAGAGCTCGGGGGACCGGTCCGGGCCGCAGCAGCGGAGCATCCAGCCGCCCCCCAGGACCGCCCAGGCCGCGGGAGCCCGCTCCCGGTCGTCGATCCGCGGCGAGGCCCAGGCGGCCGAGTCCCGGCCGGCCCAGAAGAGACGCTCCCGCACCTCGTCGGTCTCTCCGCGCAGCGCCGGCAGGAGGTCGCGGCCGTCGAGCTCCAGCCCGGCCGGGATCTCGATCCCCGCCGCCGCCAGGGCCGTGGGGAGGAGGTCCATGCCGCTCGCCAGGGCCGCCGAGACCCGCCCCGAGGGCAGCCCGCCGGGCCAGCGGGCGATCAGCGGCACGCGCAGGCCGCCCTGGCGGATCTGGCCCTTGAAGCCGCGGAAGGGCCCGTTGGCGGTCGCCGGGGCGTCGCCCCGGCCGCCGTTGTCGCTGGTGAAGAGGAAGAGGGTGTCGCGCTCGCGCCCGGCGGCGCGCAGGTGCTCCAGCAGCCGCTCGACTCCGGCGTCCACGGAGCGCAGGTAGGCGAGGTAGTTGTCCGCGCCCGGATCGCCCGTCGCGAAGGGGCGGCGGTAGGCCTCCGGCGCCGGCTGCCCGAGCGGCCCGTGGGGGGCGTTGTAGGCGAGGTAGAGGAAGAGCGGCTCCCCCGCGCTTCGCGCCAGGAAGCCGATCGCCTCGTCGGTGAGCTGGTCGGTCAGAAAGCCCCGGGCTTCGGCCCGCTCGCGGTCGCGCCAGAGGCGGCCGGAGTCGCGGTAGGGGCTCCCCGAGTGGTTGAAGCCGAAGAAGAAGTCGAAGCCCTTGTCCAGCGGGTGCGGGTCGGGCGGACGGAGCTGGCGCCGGGCCTTGAAGGGGGAGAGGTGCCACTTGCCCACCAGCGCCGTGGCGTAGCCGGCTCGCTGGAAGAGCTCCGGCAGCGGCGTCTCGCTCGCCGGAACGCCGACTTCGGCGCCGTCGTCGTTGGTGTACACCCCCCAGCGCTGGGGGTAGCGGCCGGTGAGGAAGGCGGCCCGCGAGGGGCTGCACTCCGCGGAGGCGGCCAGGGCGTTGGTGAGCCGGACCCCTTCGGCGGCCAGCCGGTCCACGGTGGGCATGGCGGCGCGCACCGCCTCGGCCAGCCGCCCGGGATCGACCCCGGACGGGACGCCCTCCGGCCGCACGGCGCCCGGGTAGTCGTCCAGGTAGCTGCCGAGATCGCCGTACCCCTGGTCGTCGGTGACCACGACCACCACGGCGAAGGGCGCCGTTTTCGGCGCGGGGAGCGCGGGGTCGCCGGCCGCGCAGCCGGCGGGCGGGGCGAGGGCCGCCGCGAGGGCGACGAGCGCGTGGAGCCGCCTAGGCATGCCCCGGTCCGGCGGGCGCCGGCCGGGCCGTCGCCGGCGCGGCACCGCGGGCGATCAGACCTCCCCACAGGGAGCAGGTGAGCGCGGCCAGGGCGTAGGCGACCCCCCCGGCGATCAGCGTCCAGGAGAAGCCGAAGGTGATGGCGCAGACCGTGGCGAGGACCGTCCCCACCACCGAGGTGGCGCCGTTGACACCCCACGCCCAAGGCACGATGGGCTGGTCGCGCTCGGCGGCCAGGCGGATTCCGGTGGGCAGCATGAAGCCCATCAGCACGCCACAGCCCAGGGTCAGGAGCCCGGCCAGCAGGATGCGCACCGTCAGCGGCCAGCCCACCGCCGAGTCCACCGCCGGGCCCAGCGTCCACCCCAGGAGGAGGCAGACCGCCGCCAGGGCCGTGCCCGCCACGAGACCCAGCCGGGCCGGCGGGCTGGCCAGCATTCCCGAGCCGCGGGCGCCGGCGGCGGTGCCCAGAAGCAGCGAGAAGAGGACCACCAGGAGGGCGTAGGTGGGGTGACCCAGCAGCAGGGTCAGCTTCTGCAGCAGGGCGATCTCCACCGTGATGAAGGCGAGCCCGATCAGGGCGAAGTAGAAGAGCGCCACCCCGCGCCGGGAGCCGCCCTCGCCCCGGAGGGCGTCCAGCCGGAGAGCGACCAGCGGTACCAGGATGAAGCCCACCACCAGGGCGGTGATGGCGCCGCCGAGGGCGAGGAGGATCCACATCGCTGGCTGCACCAGGTTGGTCCGGAGCTGCTCCCCCACCCGCAGCAGGTCGCCGCGCTTGGCGAAGTAGAAGAAGAAGGGCCGGTCGTCGGTCGGCGGCGAGAGGTCGGAGGGTTGCGAGCGCAGGTAGTCGCTCCAGGCGCCGGCGTCCACCAGCCGCTCGAACTGGTTCTTGCCGCGGGACCAGGGGGAGAGGAGGACCCGGAAGCCGGCCTCCCGCGCCGCCTGGTTCAGACGCCGGATCTCGGGGCCGGTGAAGGGCGTCTTGCTGACCAGCAGGGTGCCCTTGCCGCCGTAGGTGCCCTTGCCGGAGTGGACCGCGAAGTAGAGGTGCTTGCGGGTCTCGCCCGGGGCCACGCCGCGGGCCTCGAGCGCCGCCGCCGCCAGCACCACCAGCCGCTGGCTCTGCTCGGTGCGACCCCGGTACCAGCGGGTGAAAGTCACGATGCCGTTCTCGGTGACGTGGTCCAGGTAGTCGCGGAAAGCCTCCACCGTGTAGAGGTTGTTCTCGGCCAGGGCGAAGGCGCCGCTGGCGGTGGCCGCCCAGGTGTCCACCAGGGTGGCCTGGATCACGTCGTAGCTCTCGTCGCTGCGGCGGATGAAGTTGCGGCCTTCGTCGGTGATGATCTCGACCTGCGGGTGACGGTAGAGGTCGCCGTTGACCTCCACGAAGGCGTGCCGCATGACCTCCTCGGCGATCAGCGGGTTCAGCTCGACCCCGATCACCCGGTCGGTGCCCGCCGACAGCGCGTGCACCACGTCGCGGCCGCCGCCGGGCCCGATGATCAGCGCGGTCTCCGGGCCCTCCGGGAACATCGCGTAGCCCAGCGCGCTGATCTGCTTCCGCCAGGAGGGGTCGCCGATGTCGTCGGCGTCGGCGATGAAGGTGGCGGCGCTGGAGTCGATCTTGATGGAGTGGGTGTCCCCGGCGAGACGCTCGACGGTGACCCGCGAGAAGGTGTTCCACCTCTCGAAGAGGGTGAGCTGCTCGCTCACCAGCTTCACCGACGGCACCTGGAAGAGCGGCCAGGCCAGGTTGAGCAGCAGGAGGCCGGCGGTCACCACGAGCGGCGCCCACTGCAGCCGGCGGGGCCGCTCGAAGAGGACCGCCGCCAGCGCCGCCAGCACCGCCACCAGCAGCACCAGCGAGGGGCCGCCCAGCCAGAGCAGCAGCGGCGCCGCCGCCAGGCAGCCGGCGGCCGCGCCGCACATGTCGAAGGCGTAGAGACGGTTGATCTGGCGGCTGTAGTGGAGGATGGCGAGCGAGATCACCACGCCGCCGAAGAAGAAGGGCAGCGCCGCCGCGCCGTTGAACAGCACGAGCTGGAGGATCGCCTGGCTGCCCAGGAAACGGTCGGGGCCCAGCATGGCGATGGGGTTGGCCAGCACGTAGGCCAGCGCCACCACCGTGGAGACGGCGAAGAGACGGGAGTAGCGGGCCAGGTCGCCGAGCAGCCCCTCGGGGCGGAAGCGGTCGCCGCGGATGTAGACGAAGACCCCGCTCACCCCGATGCCCAACAGGGTCAGGGAGATCGCCAAGAAGGTGAAGTGGTAGTACATCATCGCGGAGAAGATCCGCGTGAAGACCACCTGCAGGACGAGGGTGGCGAAGGCGGTCAGCGCGACGCCGTAGAAGACCCTCCTGTCCTGACTCGTCCGTGTCATCGCGTCGATCGGGTGGGTGGGATGGGTGGGGAGTCCGGGGCCGGATCTGGCGGAAACCCGTGGACCCTACCACCGGGGTGGGCGGGGTTCAAGCCGGCTCCCCGCCGCGCGCGGCCCTCCCGTCGCCCCGCGGCCCGTCGAGCGGCTTGACCGCGATCAGCGACTTGCTCAGGCCCAGAAACCGCTCCACCACCAGCTCGCCGTCGGGGAAGAGCTGGTGCATCTCCCGCGCTCCCAGCAGATGGACGTCCTCCATGAAGCGGGCGCACCACTCGCGCGAGGGGCGGCTGAGCAGCCCTCGCACCGTGAAGTTGCGGATCAGGCGGCCCTGGAGCCCCCTGGGCAGCCAGTGGACGAAGGGCGTCAGCAGGTGGGGCTCCACCGGAAAGCGCCGGTCGGGGGTCTGCACGAAGTAGCCGCGCCCCACCCGCCGGCACTCGGCGGCGAAGCGCTCCTGCGCCGCCCGCGTCCCCACGTGCTCGATCACCGAGTTGGAGAAGACCACGTCGAACTCGCCGTCCGCGAAGGGCAGCTCGCGGCCGTCGGCGAAGGCGAAGGGCAGCGTCACCCCCGGTCCGGGGCGGTAGGGCAGCACGTTGACCAGAGAGACCCTCTGCGGCCGCTCGAGGAAGGCCCAGTTGAACGCCGTCCCGCCCACGTCCAGCACCCGGAGGCCGGGTCCCGGGAACCAGCGGGCGAAGAGCTCCATCCGCCGGCGGCGGAAGCGGGGCAACAGAAGGCCGTAGATGCGGTGGATGTTCACGCCGGGGAGCTCCCGGGCGGAAGCTCCGCCTGCGGCTCTCGAGCCGCCGCCAGGGCGAAGACCAGGGCGAGCCCTACCGCGCCGGGGGCGCTCGCCGCCTGCAGGACGTTCTCGAAGGCCAGGGCCAGCAGCAGCACGGGCACGGTCGAGGCGAGCGCCCCCAGGGCGGCGGCCGCGGGGCGCCGGCCCGCCACCCGCCACCCCCGCCATCCGGTCCGCAGCAGCAGCGCCAGGAGTCCCAGGACGGGCAGCGCGCCGGCCAGCCCCCAGTCGAAGGCCACCCGCAGAAACTCGTTGTGCAGGACTCGGTTCGGGTTGATGTTGACCATGAAGAGCCGTGTGCAGACCCCCTGCATGAGGCCGGAGCTCGAGGTCCCGGAGCCGTGCAGAAGGAAGCGGGCCGGGCGGACGCGCATCTCGTGGAGCACGCAGGTGAACACGCTTCGACGCCAGCCCACCGACTCGACCTCGTCGACGCCGGAGCTTCCGGGCGCGGCGGCCTCCGCGAGCTCGCCGAAGCGCGACTCCTGGACGGACTGCCGCACCGCGGGCACGGCCAGGGAGAGCGCTGCCGCCAGCACCAGGCCGACGAGGACGGTCAGCCGCTGGCGGTCGAAGCGGCGCGCGAGCCACACCAGCAGCGCGCCCACCGCGCCGAGCAGGCCGAGCCGGCTGCCGGTCAGCGCGACGACCCCGAGCACTCCCAGGGTCCCGGCCAGCCGAGCCCAGCGCCCGGCCGCCGGGGACCACAGGAGGAGCGAGCCCAGGCTGACCAGCCCCACCGCGAAGCTCTGGGGGCTGCTGAAAGAGGTGAACCGGTGGGCGAGCTGGGCCGAGTGGGCCTCGAAGGCGCCTCCCAGGACGTAGGTCTGCAGCACACCGAGGGAGACCATGGCGAGGAGCGCCGCGAGGAGGTGGCGGCTCTCGACGCGGCGATGCAGATCGTGGGTCACGAGGGCGAGAAACACCAGAGTGTGTCCGACCAGGGCGCCGGTGAGCTTGAGGCCGGCCAGCTTCATCGGGCTCCAGACGATCGCCACCGCAGCGTAGCCGACCAGCGCCAGCCAGAGCCAGGTGCCGCCGTGCCGGGCGACCCTCCGCAGACCCGCGAGCGGGCTTCGGCCGGCCAGCCGCAGCCGCACCATCCCCAGGAGCAGCAGCCAGGCCGGCAGAGCCAGCGAGCGCACGGCGTTGGCCACGCCGACCTGCTCATCGGAGTGGAACCAGGCGCCGGACATGTCCACGTTGGCGAGCGCGAGGAAGGCCACCACCGCCCAGGAGGCCCGGAAAGGCTGGATCACCAGCAGCGCGAGGAGACCCCAGATGGCGGTGACGATCAGCTCGCTCATCCGCCGGGCTCCGGCGCCGCGTCGCCCAGCCGCCAGGGCAGAGCGCGCCCCAGGATTCGCTCGCAGGCGGCGACGTCGTCGCGGTAGTGATCCTCCAGGCGTCGGCGCTCCGCCGCCGGCATCGCCGGCTTGGGGGCTCGCTTCATGAGCAGGCGTCGCAGCACCTGGCGGGCCTTCGGGCGAAAGAGGAGCCGGCCGACGCCTCGCGCGCGGGCCGAGCCCAGCAGGCGGCGGGCCACCGGGCCGCGAGGCCGGGCGTAGGGATTGAGCACGTCGAGCCGGATGCTATCCGCGGGGGCGGGGTCGATCTCCAGGTCGTCGAAGATCTCGCGCAGATGCTCGCGCGGCGTCGAAACCATCTCTTCGAAGACGAGCACGCGGAGCCGGTCGCGGCCGAGCGTCTCGAAGGCGTGCTCCAGACGTCGGGCGTAGAGGCCGCTGTCCAGGTAGAGGCTGTCCACGCCCCAGGCCTGGGGCCGACCGGCCAGCTCCAGCTCGTCGTCCACCGCCTCGCCGAAGGCCCGGGTCTCCTCTCCCTCTCGCACCATGTTGAGGTAGTGCGAGTAGGCCCGCTCGACCGGATGGCGGAGCACCACCAGATGGCGGGACTCCGGCGACACCCGCCGGATCCTGCCCAGGGCGTCGCCGTCCCAGAAGTAGGAGGTGCTGGCCTCGCCGACCCACCGGTGGTCTCCGGCCGCGCGGAAGAGCTCCAGGTAGCGCTCACGGTCCTCGACGTGGGGGTAGAGAAAGGCCAGGTGCGGAGCCGGCCGCACCCGGGAGAAATAGTGAGGCTCCTTGACGGGCGAGAAGTAGATCTCCGGGTGTTGCTCCAGGTAGCTGGCCAGGGAGGTCGTCCCCGCCTTGGCGACGCCGAGGACGAAGAGGTTGGGCCAACGGGGCTCCGACGTGGGAATCATGCCCCCTCCCCTTCCGCACGCGCCGGGGCGAGGCCGGCGAGGGCCGCCCGGATCTGCCGTGGCGAGGCGAGGGCCGTGGTCCACAGCCCCACGCGCCGGCGGACGAAGGCGACCGCCAGGAGGTTCTGGAGGAGGAGACCGCTGGCGGCGGCCGCCGCGAGCCCTGCGGCTCCGTGGCGCGGGGCGAGCAGGGCGCCCAGCCCGAGGACCCAGATCGCGCTCGCCGCCATCGCCGCCATCAGCAGGCGCTGGTGACCGGTCATCGCCAGCACGACGGCGTTGGGTCCGGCCAGGACGCCCGCCATGTGGCCGCCGAGGAGCAGCACCAGGGCGGGGAAGGCGAGACGGTAGTAGTCGCCGAAGAGGGCACCCAGGACCGCCGGGCCGAAGATCAACAGAGCCGCGAAGAGGAGCGTGGTGGGCGCCGCGGCCGCGGTCGCCCCCAACCGGACGGTGCGCTCGAGATCGACGCGTCGCCCACGCTCGTGGAGGTCGGCGACCAGCGGCGGCAACACCGCCCCGACGACGAGATGGGGGATCAGCAGCACGGCGATGAGCCGCACCGCGGCGCCGTAGAGCGCCACTTCGTCCGCCCCGGACAGGGCTGCCAGGACCAGCGAGTCGCCGTTGGTGCGGGCGGTGAGCAGGAGGGTGGCGCCGAGGAACGGCCAGGCCACCGTGACGATCTGGCGGTAGGACGGCGTGGAGAGGCCGTCGCCCCTCGTCGGGGCTGCGGCCAGACGGGCCGCGAGCAGCCCACCTCCCGCCAGGGCGACCACCAGGCTGACGGCGGCCGCCAGGGCGATCACCGGCCGCAGGGTGGAGATCCCGAGCTCTCGGTAGACCGCCAGACCGGCGAGCAGGAGCACCGCCTGGGCCACGCCGGCCCGCCGGAGCCCACCGAGCAGGCTGGCGAGCCGGATGTCGTGGAGGCCGCGAAAGATCTCGGCGACGACGATCTGGAGGACCGAAGCGAGGATCCAGAGGGCGAGGAAGCCGCCGGCCGTCAGGAGGGCCGCGCTGTCGAGGAGCCGGTCGAGGATCGGGCCGCGCAACGCCATGAGCAGACCCGCGACGAGGAGGCCGCCGACCGCTGCCAGCCCGAGAAGCCGGCCCGCCAGCTTGGCGACCGCCCCCCGGCGGGCCCGAGCTACGGCGACCAGCCGCACCGCCGTCTGATCGAGGCCGAGGATTCCCAGGCTCGACAGCACCGTCACCAGTCCGAGAGCGACGAAGTAGCCGCCGTAGCCGGCGGGCGGGAGCATCCGTGCGAGGAGCACGTTGGCGAGAAAGACCGCGAGCGCGGTGGCGATCCGGCCGCCCCCGGCCCAGACGCCGTTGCGCAGCAGATACCCGAGCAGGCCGGTCCTCACCGCGCCGCCCCGTGCCCCAGCGGGGTGAGCTGGCCGTAGAGGCGACGGCACTCCTCGAGCAGCGGTGCGAGCCGAGGCGCCTCCACCACGGACCGAAGACGCGCGGCGTCGTCGCCGCGGACGTCGGAGGGGCGGGCGATCCAGGCCTCGGAGAGCTTGCCGCCGAAGAGCCTGCGGTTTCTCTCCTCGATCTCCGCGAAGCAACGGGCCACACTCTCGTCGTGGTGGTCGAAGCGGGCGAAACGGGTGCCCATCTCGGCGTTGAGGCGATCGATCACGGCGCCGAAGTCGGTGATCACCTCGCGGAAGTCGGCCGTCACGAAACGGTCGCGGTGGGGGAGCACGGCCCGGTGAAAGCGCCGGTAGCTGCGCAGTGCCTGGACGGGGGTGAGGAACGGCGCGAAGATGATGAGAGAGACGATCGCGGCGACCGGTTCGCGGATCAGCACGAGGGCGGGGAGTCCGCGGCGCACCGCCGCGATGACCTGGGCCGGCGCGTGGAGGTGGTGCGCGACCTCGACGTGGCCCGGCTGCGCCGACAGAAAGGCGGCCGCGGCGAAGGTGTTGGCGGATCGCGGGTACCCCTCCAGGACCAGCTCGGTGCGGTCGGTGAGGGGGCGGGGCGCCAGGCGGTGGGGGTCGGGGCGGAGAGTGCGCTCCAACCGCGCCAACGGCAGGAAGAGGCCGGGGCGCGAGCCCAGAAACGAGCGGAGTTCGTAGCGGACTCGGCGAAGAGGGTCCAGGGTCATGGCCAGGGGTCGACGGGGATCGGGAGGGACCGGCGGCTGCGACCAGAGTCTAGGCCGTATCCCGGCGGCTGACCACCCAACGGGCGACACCGGCGTGCCCTTGCCACGGCCCGCCCCGGCATCTCGTCGCGGGAGTGCGCCGCGACGATAGAATCGGGACGATGGGGGTGGCGGTCATCACCGGCTCGAGCGGCCTGGTGGGCTCGGAGGCGTGCCGGCACTTCCACCGGCTCGGGCTCGACGTCTGGGGTGTGGACAACGATCTGCGTCGGCAGTTCTTCGGCGACGAGGCCTCCACCCTGTGGATGCGAGCCGACCTGGAGGGCTCCCTCCCGCGGTACCGCCACTTCGAGATCGACATCCGCGACCGCGAGGCCGTGGAGAGACTCTTCGCCAGCGGCGGCGACGCCATCGAGCTGGTGATCCACGCCGCGGCCCAGCCCTCCCACGACTGGGCGGCCACCGACCCCCACACCGACTTCTCCGTCAACGCCAACGGCACCCTGGTGCTGCTCGAGGCCAGCCGCCGGCACGCGCCCGAGACGGTCTTCGTCTTCTGCTCGACCAACAAGGTCTACGGCGACACCCCCAACCGGCTGCCGCTCGTCGAGCTGGAGCGCCGCTACGACCTGCCCGAGGACCACGAGCTCTACCACGGCATCCCCGAGACCATGAGCATCGACGCCAGCAAGCACTCGCTGTTCGGCGTCTCGAAGGCGGCCGCCGACCTGATGGTGCAGGAGTACGGACGGTACTTCGGCCTGCGCACCGCCAGCTTCCGCGGCGGCTGTCTGACCGGGCCGGCCCACTCCGGCGCCGAGCTGCACGGCTTCCTGGCCTACCTGATGAAGTGCACCGCCACCGGCCGGCCCTACACGGTCTTCGGTTACCGGGGCAAGCAGGTGCGGGACAACATCCACAGCGCCGACCTGGTCGCCGCCTTCGAGCAGGTGCTGCGACGGCCCGGCACGGCGGCGGTCTACAACATCGGCGGCGGCCGGTCGGGGAGCTGCTCCGTGCTGGAGGCGATCGACCGCTGCCAGGAGATCGCCGGGCGGCAGCTCGACTGGACCTACGACCAGCAGCACCGGGCCGGCGACCACCTCTGGTGGATCAGCGACAACCGGAGATTCGAGACGGACTACCCCGGGTGGCGCCGTGAGCACGATCTCGACCGCATTCTGCTCGAGATCTTCGAGGCCAACCGCAAGCGCTGGGCCGACGCGAAGGCGAGTTGATCGACCGGGGAAAGAGGAACCTCCTCGGAGTCCTGATCGACGCCGTGGACTACGAGGCGGCCGTGGACCGGCTCCTGGCGGCGGCCCGGGAGGGCCGCCGCCAGACCTGCTCGGCGCTGGCGGTGCACGGGGTGATGAGCGCGGTGCTCGACCCTTCGCTCCGCTACCGCATCAATCGGCTCGACCTGGTGGTCCCGGACGGCCAGCCGGTGCGGTGGGGGGTGAACTGGTTGTACGGCGTGGGGTTGCGCGACCGCGTCTACGGCCCGGAGCTCACCCTGCGCGTCTGCCGCGCCGCCGGCGAGCGCGGCCTGTCGCTCTACCTCTACGGCAGCCGGGTGGAGGTGCTCGAGCGGCTGCGCGCCAACCTGGAGGGGCGCTTCCCCGGGCTGGTCGTCGCCGGCAGCGAGCCCTCCCGGTTCCGCCGTCTCAGCGCCACGGAGAAGGGGGAGGTGGTGCGACGGATCCGCGCCTCCGGCGCCGCCCTCACCGTCGTGGGCCTGGGCTGCCCCCGGCAGGAGATCTGGGCCCACGAGCTCGGCGACGAGCTGTCGATGCCGGTGCTGGCGGTGGGGGCCGCCTTCGACTTCCACGCCGGCACCCTGGCCCAGGCGCCGCCGCGACTGCAGCGGCTGGGTCTCGAGTGGCTCTACCGCTGGATCCGCGAGCCGCGCCGGCTCTGGGCCCGCTACCTGCTGCTCAACCCCGCCTACCTCCTGCTGCTGGCCTGCCAGCGTCTGGGGCTGCGGCGCTTCTCCCCACACACCGCGATGCCGCCCAAAGAGGAGCTGCTGCCCGGCTGAGCGGCCGGCCGGGCCTCAGAGATAGCCCAGCGCCTTGAGCCGGTCGATCTGCTGCTGGTCGATCTGGTAGGGGGTGGAGAGCCCCACGTCGTAGCGGGGCAGCCCTGCGTAGGTCAGCACCAGGCGTCGCAGCATGTCGCGGGCGCGGCCGGGATGCCGCGAAGCGAGGTCGTTCTCCTCGTCGGGGTCTTCCAGAAGGTCGTAGAGCGCGACGTAGGGCGCGAAGGAGAGGGTGGTGTCGAGCTGCAGCTTCCACCGCCCCTCCACCAGGGCCAGCCGCGGCGAGGGCTTGGCGTGCTGGGCGAGCAGGATCGGGCGGTCGTCCAGGTCGGGAGCGCGCCCGCCGCGCAGCAGCCCGGCCAGGGACGCCCCCTGCAGCGGCGCCTCGAGCCCGATCCCCGCCAGGTCCAGCAGGGTCGGCATGACGTCGAGGAGCTGCACGTTCTGGGCGTGCCGGCCCGGGCGCACGGTCCCCGGGCCCCAGAAGAGGAGCGGCACCCGGACCACCTCGGGGTAGAGGTGGACGCCGTGGCCGAAGATCCCCTTCTCGCCGAAGGCCTCCCCGTGATCGGCGGTGACGGCGAAGAGGGCGTTCTCCAGGTACCCGCGGTCGTCGAGCAGGCCGAAGAAGGCCTCGATCATCCGGTCGGCGAAGGCCACCTCGCCGTCGTAGAGGGCGACCAGGTGCTCGAGGTCGCGGGGGTCGATCCGGCCCCGACGGAAGGCGCCGGCGTTGGGCCGCCAGCTTCCGTCCGCGGGGCCGGCGTACTCGGGGTCGAAGAGGGTGTCCCAGGGCGGCGGCGGCTCGTAGGGGTCGTGCGGCTCGGCGGTGTGGACGTAGACCAGCGTGGGCCGGTCGCGGTGCTCGCGCAGCCACGGCAGCACCGAGGCGACCGGCACCGTCCTCAGCTCGCCCCGCTCGCTGGCCCGGGCGATGTGGTCGAAGAAGCTGTCGAAGCCCTGGTCCAGGGCGCGGGCGGGTCCGGCGTTGCCGTTGGTGGAGAAGGAGGCCGTGGCCCAGCCGGCGGCCGAGAACGCCTCGGCCAGGGTGACGAGCTCGGGGGCCAGGCGGGAGAAGTCCTCCACCACGCCGTGGGTGGGAGCGTGCAGCGAGGTCAGGAGGCTCGGCGCCGACTCGGGCGTCCAGGCGGAGTTGGCGAAGGCGTTGTCGAAGCAGGCGCCCTCGGCGGCCAGCCGCTCGAGAAAGGGCGTGGTGCGGCGCGGATAGCCGTGCAGGGACATGTGCCGGGCCCCCAGGGTGTCCACCAGGTAGAGGAAGACCCGCGGCGGGGACTCGTGCGGCGCGTAGATCGTCGGGTCGGCCAGGTAGAGGACCCGCTCGGCCGGCCCCACCGCCTCGAGGACGAGGTCCACGGTCCCCTCCGCCTCCAGGGCGTGGTTGCCGCTCCTCCAGCCCGAGGCGTCGGCCACGGTCTGCTCGACGAGCGCGACCTCGCCGCCGGCCCGGCGCAGGAGCACCCTGAGGTCGAGCGGCTGCTGCAGCACCGCGGCGCCGAAGGAGAGCCGCGCCCCGGGCGGCAGCGGCAGGCCGCGGTACTCGACGCGGGTGCCGCCGCGCAGATAGGTGGCGGTGCGCAGCACGTCGCCGAGCCGGACCCGCTCGACCCCGGCCGCCAGCGGGTGGATCGCGGTCCGCGCCCGGAGCTCGAGCGAGGCGAGGTCGATCTCCGGCGTCTGGGCGGCCTCCGGGTCCAGCACGACGCCGAGCCGGATCCGGGTGAGGACGCCCTCGAACTCGTTGAGCCCGTCGGTCTGGACGGTGTAGCCGGCGCCGTCGGCGCCCTCGCGGACGCCGATCTCCAGGAAGTTGAGCCGGTCCCACGACAGCAGGAATCGGGTGGCGCCCTGGAAGGCCGCCTCGAAGGCGATCTGCCCCACCCGCTCGGCCGGGACCTCGAAGCCCGACAGGACGAGCCACTTGACCCGGCTGCGGCGGGCGGTCGCGATGGCGACCTCGACTCCGGGCCCCGGCGCCCTGGTGGAGAGCGGTCCGAAGGACGCCAGGATCTCGCCCTCCCGGCCGTCGGGCTGCCACTCGGAGACCACCTCGGCGTCGGCGAGACGGTCGTTGAGCCGCAGCACCCCGGGCGCCTGCGGCATCCCGATCGGGGGCAGGGGCACCCGGTCCACGGCCTCGCCGATCTTCTGGATGGCGGCGCCGATCTCACGGTCCGCCAGGGGCGGCCCGGGCGCGGGCTCGGGCTCCGCCGGCTCGCGGCCGCATCCCGCCGCGGCGAGCGCGAGGAGGGCGGCCAGCGCCGCGGTCGCCGCTCGGCCGCGGCGGATTCCAACCGGCGCCATGGCGGCCCTCAGGCGGCCGACGCCCGCGCCATCGAGACGAAGAGGCCGCAGGCGCCGCCGACCACCGCCGCCAGGGCCGCCTTGAGCAGGAGGTACCGGGGGTCGGGCTGAGCCGGCGGCACGGCCGGCGCCGCCAGCCAGACCGAGCCGACGTCCTCGCGGGCGTCCGCCATGAGGGCCTGGTTATGGCTGGTGGCCAGCCGGCTCTCGAGCTGCTTCTGGTCGGCGATCCGCCGCGTGAGCTGGGTGAGCTCGATCTCCTTGCGGCGCTCGATGCCGGCGATCTCGGCGTCGCGCTTGCGGTAGAGCTCGTTGAGGTTGAGATCCCGATCCTCGTGCAGCTTGGCGAGCCCCGACGCGCGGCGACGCTGCTCCTGCTCCAGGAGGGTGGCGAAGCGGGTGATCAGGAGGTTGGACCGCGCGTCGCCGAGCGTGGCCAGCTCGGTCTCGAGCTCCACCGCGGACATCAGGAGCTCCGAGTAGGAGGGGTTGAGCTCCTCGGTGATGAGGCTGCGGCCCTTCAGCCGGGTCTGGTTGTTGCTGATGAACGACTGCCAGATGGCGTCGTCGGTCATCGCCTTCTCGAGCGGCACGACGGGCACCGACTGGGCGAGCTGGACCCGGAGGGTGACGAGGTTGATCAGGGCGCGCTGCAGGTCGGGCGGCAGGGGCTCGACGTTGTCCAGGACCTCCGAGCTCAGCAGGTCCAGCATCCGGGTGCGGGTCTCGGCCTGGTAGTCGCCCAGGAGCTCGGCGGTCTTCTTCCGTTGGCTGGCGATCCGCGAGTCCCAGGTCAGGACCGCCTCATCGAGTTCGTTCTGGAGGCGCTCGGCGGTCTCGAGCCAGCGGGCCTCGAGCTGCTCCAGGTCGGAGAGGGCCTCCGGATGGCGCCGCTCGATCGCCTCCAGCGAGGCCTGGGTGGCCGAGACGCCGATCATCTTGGCGCGGGAGAGGAAGTTCTCCGCCCACTTGTTGGCCGCCGCGGCCGCCGTCTCGGGGTCGTCATCGGTGGTCATGAGCTCGATCATCGGCGACAGCGAGGCCGTGTCCTGCCGTCGCGACACGAAGATCCGGCTCGCCAGCCCGTCGCCCAGCCCGAACTCCTCGTCCTCTTCGAGGAGACCCGCCTGAAGGAGGTAGTCCCGGGTCTCGGCGACCACCGCATCGCTCTCGAGCAGAGTCTGGTAGCCCTGCACGCCGAGGTCCAGGGTGCCCCTCTCGGCCGAGAAGGCGGCGGGCACCACCACCAGCGTCGCCCGCGCCGTGTAGTCGGCCGGGATCACGAAGACCACCAGCAGGACGGTCGCCACGGCGGCCAGCAGCCCGCCCGTGAGGACCGCCGGGCCGTGACGCCGGCCGAAGCGGAGGACGTCTGCGAGCGAGATCTCCTCGAAGCGGGAGACCGGGCCCGCTTCGGGTACCGGCTCCACGCGAGATGGCTCGACTCCGCGCACTTCGTCCAGCATCGACTCGGCTCCGTTCTCCACTCCGGTGTCTCGGAGCCCGTGCGACAAGCCCGGGCGCCTCGGGGAGGCTAGCACGGGGTCCTGGGCGCCGCAATCGACGCGGCGCCTCCGGCGGCGGCCTTGGGTAGGATGGCCGCCATGGACGAGAGGGGCTCGGGGGGCGCGCACGGACGGCCGGGCCCCGCCACGAGCCAGCGTCCGGTGCGCTGGTGGGCTGGCGCCGGCCTCTTCCTGGCGGCGGCGACCCTGTCCGCGACGGTCTATCTCCGATCGCCGCTCCCCGAGGACGACCCGTTGCGATCGACCCTGGTCGTACTGCCCCTCGTCGCGGCTGCCCTGGCGGGGATCGGGCGCTGGGCCGAGCGCCTGGGCGGCAGCCGACGGTACGCCCGGGCGACGCCCGCCGAGCTCGCCGGCGTGCTCCTGCTGACGGTCCTCGCCCTGGGCCGATCGGCGGCGGGCTGGCGATACGAGCAGGCGGCGGCGTCCGTGCTGTTCGCCGCTTTCTGCCTGCTGCTCGCGGTGCGCGTCGTCCGGCTGATCGTGGCCCTGCGCCCGGCCCTCGGGGCGACGCCGCCGCGCAACCCCTCGGGACTCTTCTTCCTCCTCCCGCTGGTCGTCTATCTGGCGGTCCTGCCGTGGTCCACCGAGCAGCGCCCGCCGGACGGCGACGAGCCCTGGTACCTGCTGATCACCCACAGCCTGGCCTACGACTTCGACTCCCGTCTCTCGAACAACTACGAGCAGGGCGACTCTCTGCGCTTTCTGGACCGCCGGCTGGCGCCGCAGCTCGGGGACCCGGTGGCGGAGGACGGCGAGGCCTACTCCCGCCACAACCTCACCCTGCCGCTGCTGCTCGCTCTCCCCTACCGGGTGGCGGGCAAGCTGGGAGCCCTGGTGGTGATGGCGGTGCTGGCCGCGGCGCTGGCGCGGGAGACGCTGCGGCTGGCGCGCCACTATCGGCCCGTCTCGCCACGCGCCGCCCTCCTGGTCTGGGCGATCTGCGCCTTCACCCCGCCCCTGCTCCTCTACTCCTACCAGGTCTGGGTGGAGGTGCCGGCGGCCCTGCTCCTGGTGGTGGCCCTCGAGCGGATCCATCGGCTGCGCGACGGCGAGGCGCTCGGTCTGGCCGGGTGGCTCGTGCTGGGCGGCTGCCTGATAGCCCTGCCGCTGCTCAAGTTCCGGCTCGCCTTCTTGGGCGTGGTCCTGATGGCCCTGCTGCTCCTCGCCGGCCTGCGCCGCCTCCGGCGGCAGGTGCTGGTGCTGGTGGGAGGATTCGCGCTGGCCTCGGCGACGGTTCTTGTCGTCAACCAGATCCTCTTCGGCAATCCCCTGCGGTACTACTCCCTGGAGGCCATCCTCGCCCTCTACCAGGTGCCCCCGCTGGCCTATCTCCGCGGCCTGGGGGGCTTCTTCTTCGACGGTGCCTTCGGTCTGATCCCCTACGCGCCGATCTGGCTGCTCCTTTTGGTCGGCCTGCTCACCGCCGGACGCCACCGCCGCCTTCTGCTCGACGTGGGGATGCTCTGCCTGCCCTACCTGGGTCTCTTCGGTCCCCACACCGGCTGGTTCGGGGGCTGGTCGCCCCCGTTCCGGTACGCTCTGGTGACCCTGCCCCTGCTGGCGATCCTGATGATCCCCGCGCTCGCCGAGAGCCAGCGCCGGGGGCGGCGTGGGGCGCTGTCGGCGCTGGTCGCGCTGACCGGTGCCCTCTCGTTGGTCTGGCTCGCGCTGCCCGGCTGGACCTACAACCTGGCCGACGGCCGCAGCCATCTGCTCGACGCCCTCTCCCGGCTCCTGGGCGCCGACGTGGCCCGGTTCTTCGCCAGCTATATCTGGCTGCGGCCGGCGGCCTGGATCTGGCCGCTGGCCGCGGTCGCGGCGGCCCTCCTGTGGCGGTGGGGCCCCCGCTGGCGCCGGGGAGCGGGCCGATGGGGCCCCGCGGTGGCGCTGGGCGCCATGGCCCTCCTCCCGGTGGCGGCGGAGACAGTCCCCAGCCGGGTCGTCGAGCTGGAGGACCCCTTCGTGGCCAAGAACGGCGGCCGCCTCCACCCCCACCGCTGGACCCCCAACCGTCCGCGGCTCCGGAGCGGCTGGCTGCTCGGGCGGGGCGGCCGGGTGGTTGCGCCCCTCGTGCCCGGCGGTGAGACCCTCGCCCTGACCGTCGAGCTCGGCGTCCTCCGGCCGGTCCCGTCGCTCGAGCTTCTGATCCGCCAGGGGGAGGAGCTCCGACGCCGGCTTCCCCTCGAGTCGGCGGGCTGGAGGAGCGTCGAGATCGGTCCCCTTCCCTGGGCTGCCGGCGAGCCGCTGGTCCTCGAGGTGGACGCCTCGCCGGGTGCGACCGCCCGGCCCCTGGTGGTCCTCGATCGGGCCCGGCTGCGCTGGCTGCCGCCGCAGGCGGCAGGCGTCATCGCCAGGCCGCCAGCTCGAGACCGGTGAGCTCCTCCAGGTCGCGAATCTCCGTCCGATAGAGAGCGGACAGCCGCCGCCGGGCTCGAGGTGGGATCTCGACGGGGCGGGCGCGGATGTTCCAGCCGTGGGCGACACGGAGGATCGAGGCGCGGACCGATCTCGGCAGGAGCGGGCGCAGCGTCCTCTTCAGCAGGCTCGGTCGTACGGCCAGGCGGTGCAGCAGCGTCGACCGCGGGGCTCCCGACACGTTGTAGCGCCTCCCCAGGTCGGGGACGAAGGAGGGGTCCACCCCGAGGAACTCGAAAATCCGATGGAGACAGCGATCCGGCCGATCGACGTACTCGTCGTAGGTCAAGACGAGGATCTGCTGGCGCGGAAAGAGCTCGTAGTACCGCCGCAACTGCCCTGCGTAGAAGCCAGCCCCGGCGTAGTGCCAGATGTGCGACCAGCCCGCGGAGAGGCGCTCCGCCTCCCGGTCCAACGCCTCTTCGAAAGGCAGCGTCTCGTGTCCGTCGCGGACGAGATGGCGGTAGGCGGAGAAGGCCCGCTCCACCGGGTCCCGCAGCACGGCAAGGATCCGCATCCCCGGATCGAACTCCCAGATTCGCCGCGCCGCCCGCTCGCTACAGAGGTAGAGAGTGGAAGCCTCGCCCACCGCGACCGCGTCGGCGGCGGGGCGGAAGAGGCTCGAATACTCTCGGGCATCCACGATCGACCGGCGGTTGATGCCCTCGTCGTCGTTGGGACCGTGGAACCGGGCGCCGTGGGCCGGCAGGCCGAAGAAGTTGGCCTCCTTGAGATGTGGCAGGAAGACCGCCGGATGCTGGCCGAGCTGTCGGTAGAGAGCCGTGGTGCCGCTCTTGGCGGCCCCGATCAGGAGGAAGTCGGGTCTCCGAATCGATGCCGGCCAGGTGTGGGACGACGCGAGTGGGCTCCGCCCAGCCGCCTCTCCCGGTGGCTCCGGCATCCGCGATCAGGGGCCCGGAGCTTCCCGCAGCAGCCCCAGGCGTTGGGAGACGACTCGGTAGAGAAACAGGGGGTTCCCCACCAGGTACCTCTTCCACAGCCGCTGCGGCTCGATGGCCAGCCTCCCGATCCACTCCAGGCCGTGCTCGGTCATCCACCGGGGCGGCCGTCGGAGGCGGCCGGCGACGTAGTCCAGCGCCGCGCCGCTCGTCAGCGCCACGTGGGCGTCGAGGGCCTCCCAGTTGTCCCTGAGCCACCGCTCCTGGAGCGGCATCCCGAAGGCCACCACCACCACGTCCGGCCGGGCTCGATTGATGGTCTCGATCACGGCGTCGTTCTCCACGGAGCCTAGCGTCTTGTCGAAGTAGCCGTGATGCGTCCCGACGACGTTGAGGCGGGGAAACCGCTCCACGAGCCGGGATCGTGCCGCCTCGGCCACTCCCGGCCGGGCTCCCAGCAGGAACAGGCTGAAGCCGCCGCGCTCGCAGAAGGAGGCGAACTCCCAGATCCAGTCCGCGTAGGTGATCCTCTCGGGGAGGCTGCTGCCGAGGATTCGGGCGGCAAGCAGCACCCCGAAGCCGTCACAGAACACCATGTCGGCGCGCCGAAACATCTCCCGCATCCAGCGGCGCTCCCAGGTGAGGTTCAGGCAGTGGGCGTTGACGTTCAACACCTGGGCCCGAGCTCCTGTGGCGATCTTCTCGCCGATGTAGCCGTGGAGCTGCTCCACCGTGACGGGGTGGACGTCTACGCCGAGAATCCGGACTGGGGGCTGCGGTGCGGGCATCTGGCTCGGCCGATACGATATCGCCGGATGCGCGAGCCTCGCCAGGGCCCTGACGGCGGCCGCGGAGCGGTGCCCTCGCGGCGCTGGCTCCTGGGGCTGTCCGCCTCGCTTCTCGCCTCGGCGCTCCTCACCACCGGTTGCGGGCGAGCCTCCCGGGCCTGCGAGGGCTGCAATGTCGTGCTCGTCTCCATCGACACCCTCCGGGCCGATCGGTTGGGGGTCTACGGCGCCGGGCGGCCGACCAGTCCGCAGATCGATGCGTTCGCCCAGAGGGCCGTGGTGTTCGACAACGCCATCGCGCAGGCGCCGACGACGCTGCCATCCCACATGTCGATCCTGACGGGTCTCTACCCGCGAGGGCACGGCGTCGTCGATCCACGGATGCGGCTGTCGGACGAGACGGTCACCCTGGCCGGGGCCCTGCGCCGGTACGGCTATCGGACCGCCGCCTTCACCGGCGGCGGCTACGTGAGGCCGGCCTTCAACTATCACGGGTTCGACCGCTTCGAGCACAGCGCCTTCGACGACGTCGACCGCTCGTCGGAGCGGGTCCTCTTCGAGGAGATGATCGCCTGGCTGGAGGAGGGGGTGACGCCCTTCTTTCTCTTCTGGCACACCTACCGTGTCCACTCGCCCTACCTTCCGGCGGCCGAGTTCGATCGGTTCGCCGCAGAAGGGTATTCCGGGCCGGTCGAGCTGGACCCGCGGACGCCGAGCGCCGCGTGCGCGGGCCGGGATCCCCGCTGTGGCAGCAAGGGGCGCTTCTACTTCGACTACCTGATCGACCAGATGGGCCCCGCCGACATCCGGTACGTGCTCGACAAGTACGACGGCGAGATCCTGTCGGTCAGCTCGACGTTCGCCCGTCTGCTCGAGGCCCTCGAGCGCTCCGGAGTCCGGGACGATACGGTGGTGGTCGTCGCGTCGGACCACGGGGAGTCGTTCGGAGATCGGCCGCGAGACCGGAGGGTCGGACACGGGCTGCTCTACCAGGAGATCGTCAGGGTGCCGCTGATCGTCCACCTGCCGGGGATGGCCCGGCAGCAACGTGTCTCCGGCCTGGTCGAGAACGTCGATATCATGCCGACCCTGCTGGCCCTGGTGGGCGCGCCGGTCCCCGAAGGCCTCGACGGCCGCGATCTGTTCGCCGGGGGAAGGGAGGTGCGCACGCGCGGCCACGCCCTGACCGAGTATCCGGCTCGGGGGATGCGGGCGGTCGTGCTCGAGCGGTTCAAGGTCATCGAGACCCGGAGCGACGAGGGGGTCCGCTTCGAGATCTACGACCTCGAGGAGGACCCCGGGGAGCTGCGGGATCTGTTCGGGACGGGGCATCCCCTCGAGAGCACCCTGCTCGCCCTGCTGGAATCGACGGGAGGCGATCCTGGCCTCTCACCGGCTGAGGGCGTCGAGCTCGACGACGACGTCCTGCGAGACCTCCGTGCCCTCGGCTACGTCAACTGAGCCCCCCGCTCGAGTCGAAGCGGCCGTCCGACGGCGGCCCCTGGTTCTCTACATCGGAGGAGCCGGGCGCAGCGGCTCGACACTGGTGGAGATGCTTCTCGCGAATCTGACGGGCTTCGTCCCCATCGGCGAGGCGCGCTTCTTCTGGGAGTACGTGCGCGACGGGGGCCACCGCTGTGGCTGCCGAGAGCCCCTGGTCGGATGCGCCGCGTGGGAGCCGGTCGTGCGAGCGCTCTCCGCCTCGCGCGAGGTCGACATGGCCGAGGCCGCGCGGCTGGCCAGGAGTCTCGACAGGACGCGGACTCTCCTCCTGCCGTGGAGGCGCTCCGCGGACGGGGGCTATCGGAAGCTGGCGGGCTTCACCGCGACGCTCTACGAGACCATCTGGAGACTCGGCGGGGCCGGGGTGATCGTGGACTCCTCGAAGGTCCCCAGCCACCTCCGGCTCCTCGAGGCCGGAGGGCGAGTGGATCTTCGGGTGCTGCATCTGGTGCGAGACGGGAGAGCGGTGGCCCACTCCTGGAGTCGCCGGTCGAAGCGGGAGGTCGTCACCGATGCCCCGGGCCCTCCGCTGCCGCGACGCTCGATCCTCTCCGGAATGGCGCGCTGGGTCGTCGAGAACGCCGCCACGGAGAGTCTCTGCCGGCAGGGTCTCCGTCACACGACGATGCGCTTCGAGGAGCTCGCGGTCGAGCCGGCGAGCACCCTGGCCGCCGCCCTCGTCAGCCTCGGTCTCGAGGCGGCCGCGGCGCGACTGACGGAGCTGGGGGGGAGCCTGCGGACCGCTGCCACGCACGGCATCGGCGGCAATCCGGTGCGATTCGCCCCCGCACGACCCGTAGATCCCTCCGAGGCGACGAAGTGGCGACGGGAGATGCCCCGGGCGGCCGCCTGGAGCCTCGGCTGCCTCGTCGCGCCCCTCCTGTGGCGTTACGGCTACGAGATCTGACCGGGGGCGCTGGCCGAAGGGCCTCGATCCGCCCTCGGAGGTCGGCGGAAGCGGTAGCCGTACCTCTTCAGGAGCGGCGCGCAGCCGAGAGCCACGAGAGCCCGAAACGCCGCCGACGCTTCGTCGCGCCAGCGCTCGTCCCTGCGGATCTCGATGACGCCCTCCTCGAATCGGCCGGGATTCCCGCCGATCGTGTGGCCGCGGGTCAGGAAGATCCGCCGCTCTCCGGCGAAGGGGGGCAGGGCGCCGGTCCCGAGCATCGCGAGCGTCCTCAGAGCCCGGTGGAGCTGCGCTGCGGGTGCCTCCGCGAAGTCCTCGTAGCGGAGGCGGGCGTACCGGTGGGGTCCCGGCAGGCTCCTGCCGAGAAGCTCCGCGCCGAGGTTCCAGGTGTTCCAGAGCGCGACCATCCGGGGGCCGGACAGCCGGACGAGCGGCCTGCCCGAGGCCGGGTTGAACTTGGGGTTCGCCCAGGAGAAGACGGCGCCCCGCGGATCTCTCACCAGATGGAGAACCCGGAGGTCGATTCCGGGGACGTTGCTCAGCAGAAGCGCGTAGGCCGGAGACTTCGAGGCGTCCACGAGGACCCTGGCTCCAGCGACCTGCCGCATGCTGTCGTACAGACCCTCGAGCAGGCGAAGCGACTCGACGGACCGGGCAAGGAGCCGGGCGCGGAGAATCGGGATCAGCAGGGCCG
>JAWWBN010000037.1:0-23441 GCA_033720955.1 Thermoanaerobaculia bacterium
CCCCTCCCAGATTCCACGGAAAGCGCGCCGGCCCCTGGAAGAGGCGCCCCCCCCCCGCCCCGTTCAACCACCCCCCCCCCCCCCCCCACCCCCCCCCCCCGCCCCGCGCCCCCGGCGCCCCCCCCCCCCCCCCCCACGTCCGCGGCGGCGGCGATGCCGCTCTCGGCCACCTTGAGCGCCTCGTCCGGCAGCCGGTGCAGCTTCCGGGCGGAGCGCTCGAGATCGACCTCGAAGCGGGTCAGGTCGCGGTTGTTGATCCCGGCGAGCTCCCACCGAGCCCCGGCCAGCTTGTCGAAGTCGGAGTCGGCGTGGCACTCCACCAGCGGGGCGAGACCCAGGCTCCGGGCGCGGCCCGCCAGCCGCGCCAGCTCCTCGGCGGGATGCAGCGCGGCGATCAGCAGCACCGCGTCGGCGCCCGCCTCGCGGGCCCAGGCGAGCTGACGCACCCCCACCACGAAGTCCTTGGCGAGAGCCGGCAGACCCGAGGCCTCGCGGCAGGCGGCCAGCAGCTCGTAGCTGCCGTGGAAGTGCTCCGGCTCCACCACCACCGAGAGGGCCGCGGCGCCGTGCCGGGCGTAGAGACGCGCCTGGGCGAGGGGGTCCACCCGGCCGGCGAGGGAGCCCAGCTTGGGCGAGCCCATCTTCACCTCGGCGATGACGGCCCGGCCGCGGCGCCCCGCGAGGGCCGCCAGGAAGGGGTTCTCCTCCACCGCCAGGGGCACCGCCACGCCGCCGGCGGCGCCGGCCTCCGGGGCATCCGGCGGCACCGAGCGCCGGCGGCGAGCGACGATGCGACGGAGCACGTCGGCGACGCCCGGGTCGGTCGTCACTCCTCCTCCGGCGGCGCCGCGCTCCGGGTGAATCGGCGCAGCCGCTCCAGCGTCTCCCTCGCCGCGCCGCCGTCGATCGCCTCGCGGGCGAGCTCCACGCCGTCGGCGATCTCCTCCGCGCGGCCCGCGACCCGCAAGGCGGCCGCGGCGTTGACCAGGGTGATGTCGCGCGCCGCGCCGCCCTCACCCTCGAGCACCGCCAGGAGGGCCGCCGCGTTCTCCTCGGGCCCGCCGCCGGCCAGCTCCTCCAAGCTCGCCCGCCGCACCCCCAGCTCCTCCGGCTGCACCTCGAAGAGCCGCACCTCGTCGCCCCGGACCTCGGCCACCCGGGTCGCGGTGGTGGTCGAGATCTCGTCCAGGCCGTCGGCGCCGTGCACCACCAGCCCGTGGTCGCAGCCCAGCCGCGCCAGCACCCGCGCCACCTTGGGCACCAGCTCGTCGTCGTAGACGCCGATGAGCTGCCGCCGCGCGCCGGCCGGGTTGGTCAGCGGCCCCAGCAGGTTGAAGAGGGTCCGCACCCCCAGGGCCTGGCGCACCGGCGCCACCTCGCGCATGGCGGGGTGGTAGCGCGGGGCGAAGAGAAAGGCGATGCCGACCTCCTCCAGACAGCGCGCCGCGGCCGCCGGGGCGAGGTCCCGCCGGACGCCCAGGGCCGTGAGGACGTCGGCGCTGCCCGACCGGCTCGAGACGGAGCGGTTGCCGTGCTTGGCGATCCGCGCGCCGGCGGCGGCGGCGACCAGGGCGGCGGCGGTCGAGACGTTGAAGGTGCCGTGGCCGTCGCCGCCGGTGCCGCAGGTGTCCACCAGGTCGTCGATCTCGTGCGGCACGGGCACCAGCCGGCCCCGCATCGCCTCGGCGGCGCCGGCGATCTCCTCTACGGTCTCCCCCTTGGCGGCCAGCGCCACCAGGAGGCCCGCCTGCATCTCGCGGGAGAGCTCGCCGTCCATCAGCCGGCCGACGAGCCGCCGCATCTCGTGCGACCCCAGATCGTGGCCGGCGATCAGGCGGCGGAGCTGTCGGGTCTCTTCCGTCACGCCACCCGCTCCCGGCCGCCTCGCAGCCTCAGGAAACCCTCGATCAGCTCCGGACCCCGGGCGGTCAGGATCGACTCGGGGTGAAACTGCACGCCCCAGTAGGGCAGCTCCCGGTGCCGCATCGCCTGCAGGCTGCCGTCGTCGCCCCAGGCCACCGCCTCGAGCTCGGGCGGCAGGCTGTCCTCCGCCACCGCGAGGCTGTGGTACCGGGTGGCCTGGAAGGGGCTCGGCAGCCCGGCGAAGATGCCGGTCCCCGCGTGCCGCACCTCCGAGACCTTGCCGTGCATCAGCCGGCGGGCGGGACCCACCTCGGCGCCGAAGGCGATGCCGAGAGCCTGATGCCCCAGGCACACTCCCAGCAGCGGCACCCCGGGCCGGCGGCGGATCAGCTCCACCGAGACCCCCGCGTCCTCCGGGCGGCCCGGCCCGGGAGAGAGGACGATCGCCGCGGGGCGTCGGGCCAGCAGCGCAGCCGGCGTCTCGGCGTCGTTGCGCACCACCGCCACCTCCTCGCCGCGGCCGGCGATGAGCTGCACCAGGTTGAAGGTGAACGAGTCGTAGTTGTCGATCACCAGGACGGCGCTCATGGCGAGAGCCTCCGCGCCAGCTCGACCGCCGCCAGCAGGGCCTCCGCCTTGCCCTCCGTCTCCCGCGCCTCGGCGTCGGGGTCGGAGTCGGCCACGATACCCGCCCCGGCGGTGACCGAGACCTCGTCGTCGCGCACCAGCAGGGTGCGGATGGTGATGCAGGTGTCGAGGTCGCCGGAGTAGGAGAGATAGCCGACCGCCCCGGCGTAGGGGCCGCGACGCTCCGGCTCCAGCTCGGCGATCAGCTCCATGGCGCGGATCTTCGGCGCCCCGGAGACCGTGCCGGCCGGGAAGCAGGCCAGGAGGGCGTCCAGGGCGTCGCGCCCGGAGGCCAGCTCGCCCTCGACGCGGGAGACGATGTGCATGACGTGGCTGTAGCGCTCGATCTCCATGAACTCCGGCACTGCGACCGAGCCCGGCGTCGACACCCGGCCCAGGTCGTTGCGGCCCAGGTCCACCAGCATGAGGTGCTCGGCGCGCTCCTTCTCGTCCGCCAGCAGCTCGGTCGCCAGGCGGCGGTCGGCGGCCGCGTCCCCCCCTCGGCGACGGGTCCCGGCGATGGGGCGGGTCTCGAGCCTGGGACCCGAGCGCTTCACCAGCATCTCCGGCGAGGCGCCCACCAGCGAGGCCTCCGGCCCCTCGAAGAGCACCATGTAGGGGCTGGGATTGATGGACCGCAGGGCGCGGTATAGCAGCAGCGGCTCCACCCGGCCCGGGAGGGTCCAACGCCGGGCCAGAACGGTCTGGAAGACGTCGCCGGCGACGATCCGCTCCTGGACCGTCCGCACCGCCTCCCGGTAGGCGTCGTCGTCGAGGCTCGGGCGGGGGCGCGGTGGCGGATCTCCGGCCAGCCCGGGCAGCGCCACGGCGCCGCCGGTGGCGCCGGCGGCGAGCAGCTCGCTCAGGCGGTCGAGTCCGCGCGCCGCCGCGGCCCCGTCGCGCTCCCCCTCGATCTCCGAGGCCACAGCCACCACCCGCTGCCGGGCATGGTCGAAGACCACCACGTCGTCGAAGCGGCCGAGCACCGCCAGAGGCAGCCCGTGGGGGTCGCGCTCCGGCGCCGGCAGCCGCTCCAGCAGCCGCACCAGCTCGTACCCGAACCAGCCGACCCACCCCCCCTGGAAGGGAATCGGCCCGGCGTCGCCGCGGACGGCCGAGAGAGCCCGCCGCAGCGCCGTCAGAGGCGGCCCCTCCTCGGGGGGCCCCCCGTCGGTGTCGAGCCGGTCCCCGTAGAGACGGTAGAGCCGGCGGGGCCCGGCGCCGAGGAAGCTGTACCGCGACACCTGGTCGCCGCCGGTGACGCTCTCCAGCAGGAAGCGCACCGGTGACAGCTCGCCCAGCCGTCGGTAGACCTCCACCGGGGTCAGGCGGTCGGCGAGAAACTCCCGGGCGTGGGCCACGGCGCGGGCCGGCGCCGTCACCGCCGCCTCTCGAGACCCAGCGCCCGGCGCCCCACCTCCATCGGCAGCTCGCGCCCGGTCATGATCAGGTACTGCCGCAGCGCCTGGTGGAGGAGGACCTCGCGGCCGTCCACCGCCTCGTGCCCGGCCGCGCGGCAGCTCGACACCAGCGCGGTGGGCTGGTCGCGGCGGTAGCTCAGGTCTACGGTCAGGGTCCCGGCCGCCAGCCTCCGCGGATCGAAGGGCAGCGGCCCCGACCCCTGGCCGCCCAGCGGGGTCGCGTTCACGAGCAGCTCGAACGCCTCCGCCCGCAGGCGCTCGAGCGACTCGAACGGCAGCTCCAGCTCCGCGGCCACCCGGCGGCCCCGCTCGACGCCGCGGTTGAAGAGAGTCACCGAGGCCCCGGCGCGCGCCAGGGCGAAGGCCGCCGCCCGGCCGGCCCCCCCCACCCCCAGCACCGCCGCCGCCCGGCCCCTGGGCTCGAAGCCCCGCTCCTCCAGCGGGCCCAGCACGCCCTGCGGATCGGTGGTCTCGGCCGCCCAGACGCCGTTGCGTCGCACCAGGGTGTTGGCGGAGCCGATCCGCTCGGCCAGGGGGCTCGACACCCCGGCCACCGCCTGCGCGATCTCCTTGAAGGGGGCCGTGACGCTCAAGCCCACCAGCCGGAAACCGAGAAACGCCAGGCTGCCGCTCTCCACCAGGTCGATCCAGAAGTCGCCGAACACCGGCACCTCGAAGGGCAGGTAGAGCGCCGCCGCGCCCTGCTCGCGGTAGGCGGCGTTGTGCAGCCGGGGCGAGAGGCTGCGCAGCGCCGGACTGCCGACCACACCGTACAGCTCGTCCACCGCCGGCAGCTCGGGCAGGCCGTAGTCGCCCTCGAGACGCGCCAGCGCCGGCTGGCCCGGCGCCGCCCCCGGCTCGGAGGCGCCGGCGTAGACCACCGGAGCCCCCAGCCGCGGCGCCAGCAGCCGGGTCCAGAACCCCACCTCCCCGGCGGCGAAGGCGACCAGGTCGCGGCGTCCGAGCGACTTGAGCAGCGCCAGCGGGGCCAGCGCCTCGCGCACGCCGTCGGCGAGGGGGACCATCTTGTAGAGCCGCGCCGGGGCGCCGCTCATGGCGCCGAAGATCTCGCGCAGCTCCTCCGGCTCGCGCGCCGCTCCATGCCAGGAGATGACCCGCTTCTCGGCCGGGATCTTCCCCAGCAGCTCGGGCTCCAGGTCGCGGTCGGCCTCGAGGTCCACCATGTCGAACTCGGCGGCGGCCGCGGCGAGGCTCTTCGCCCGCTCGGCGCGGGAGTGGCCCGACTCCCCCCCCTCCGCCCGGCTGCGCAGGGTGTAGAGCAGGCCGCCGCGGAACGACGAGCGCAGCTCCGCCGCCTCGAGCGAGGGGGTCAGATCGGCCCGCACCTCCAGGTAGTCGGCCCGTCCGTCGAGGGCGGCGAGATCCTCCGGCGAGGGCAGGCGGGCGAGGGTGACGATGGTGGTGGCTCGCATGGCGGGAGGCTCGGCCGTCGGCTCGCCGAGGCGGCCGTATCTTCCCACACCGTGCTACGATCCCTCACCGCCGGGGCGGGCCCGGCCTACGCATGAGGGGAGAGCGCCGATGACCTTCGCGAACTGGGAGCGGGCGCTCCTGCTGGCCCTCGTGGCGGTCACCCTGGCCCTCTTCGTACGCGACCTGGCGCCCAAGATCGCGAAGATCCGCGCCGGCGCTCCCGACCGCCCCCGCACCGACCGGCTCGCACGGCGTCTCTGGGTGACCTTCGTCGAGGTGGTCTTCCAGACCCGGGTGATCGGCGGCCGCAAGGTGGCGGGCGCCCTCCACGCGCTGGTCTTCCTGGGCTTTCTCGTCTTCGCCTTCGAGACCACCGACCACTTCCTCGAGCCGTTCGGGCCGCATCTCCTGGCCGCTCTCTTCGGGCCGGCTCTGCCCGCCTTCCGCACCCTGCTGCTGATCTCCTCGATCGCGGTGAGCGTGGGCATCCTGGGCCTCGCCTGGCGGCGCTTCGCCATGCCCGCCATCTCGCCCGATCCCAAGTCGTACAGCTCCGGCCTGGTGGCCCTGATGATCTTCCTGCTCATGCTCACCTACATCAACGGCGCCGCCGTCGAGCCCCTCCTCGAGAAGGCCAACTGGTGGCTGCACGCCCTCCTGATCCTCGCCTTCCCGCCCCTCATCCTGCGCTCCAAGCACTTCCACATCCTCATGTCGCCGGTGGACATCTTCTTCCGCACCCACCGGCTCGGCGAGCTGGCACCGCTCGACCTGGACATGGAGAGCCTGGAGAGCGACGAGGAGATCAGCCTGGGGCTCGAGAGCCTGGCCGACCTGCCCTGGAAGATGCGGATGGACTTCCTGACCTGCGTCGAGTGCAGACGCTGCACGGAGCAGTGTCCGGCCCACGCCTGCGGTCAGGACCTCAACCCCCGCGGGTTCGTGCTCGACGGACGCCGGGCCCTCGACCTGCCCCCCGACGAGGCGGTGGTCGGCAGCGTGATCAGCGAGACCGCCCTGGGGCAGTGCACCACCTGTGGCGCCTGCGAGAACATCTGCCCCGTCGGCATCGAGCACCTGAACCTCCTGATCGGCGCCAAGCGGGCGCAGGCGCTCTCTACCGGCAAGGGTCTGGTGGCCGCCGACTTCTTCGAGAAGACAGAAGCGTACGGCAACCCCTTCGCCGCCCCGGCGACCGCCCGGCAGAAGCTGCTCGACGAGCTGGGCATCCCGATCTACGAGCCCGGCAAGACCGACTACCTGCTCTGGCTGGGCTGCGTCTGGAGCTACAACGACGACGCCCGCTCCAGCCTGGAGGCCACCGTCAAGGTGCTGGACCACGCCGGGGTCTCCTACGGCGTGCTGGAGCAGGAGGGATGCAGCGGGCACCACTCCCGCCGGCAGGGGGAGGAGCTCCAGTTCCAGACCCTGGCGCGCGAGAACATCGGCCGCATCCGGGAGAGGAAGGTGACCCGGATGGTGGCCCCGTGCCCCCACTGCCTGCACACCTTCCGGCGCGAGTACCCGACCCTGGACCCGGAGTTCGAGGTGGAGGCGCTGCACCACTCGGAGCTCATGACGGAGCTGCTCGATTCGGGCCGAATCCGCCTGGCCAAGACCGCGGGCGCCCGGGTGCTCACCTTCCACGATCCGTGCTACCTGGGCCGCTTCGAGAAGCAGTACGACGCGCCCCGCCGCCTCATCCAGGAGACGGGGCACCGGCTGGTCGAGCTGGGGCGGCGCCGCGAGCGCTCCTTCTGCTGTGGCGGCGGCGGCGGCGGGTTCACCCGGCAGACCGAGGAGAAGCGCCGGGTGGACCAGGAGCGCAAGGAGGAGATCGCCACCTCGGGGGCCGACACCCTGATCACCGCCTGCCCGGAGTGCAAGATGATGCTCGACGCCGCCGTCTCCGAGACCAAGGACCTGGGCGAGCTGGTCGCCGAGTCGCTGGAGGGCCGGCCGTGACGCCGCGGCTCGCCGCCCCGGTGCTCGCCGCCCTCCTCACCCTCCCCGCCGCCGCGCAGCAGACGCAGCCGACCCTCGACGCGATCTTCGCCGAGGGCGCCGGGGGCCGGCTGCCGTCCCAGCTCGCCTGGGCCCCGGACGGGCGCCGGCTCTCCTACCTGTGGAGCGACGAGGCCGGAGGGGAAGCCTCGCTGCGGCTCCTGGAGCTGCCCGCGGGCGACGAGCGGGTGCTGCTCGCGGCGCCCGCCGACGGCGGCCTGGACGTGGACGCCCACCACTGGTCGCCGGACGGCTCCCAGCTCCTCCTGGAGTCGGGGGGCGACCTCTACCTGCTCCCGGCGGGGGACGGCGAGCTCCGGCGGCTCACCGAGACCGGCGCCGACGAGGAGGATCCCAAGTTCTCCCCCGACGGCGGCCGCGTCGCCTTCGTCCGCGACCACGACCTCTACCTCCTCGACCTGGAAGACGGCGCCGAGCGCCGGCTGACCCGCGACGGCAGGGAGAACGAGATCCTCAACGGCATCACCGACTGGGTCTACTGGGAGGAGATCTGGGGGCGCGACTCGACCGGCTTCTGGTGGAGCCCCGACGGCGCCCGGATCGCCTACTACCGCTTCGAGGAGAGCGCGGTGAAGAGCTACCCGCTGGTGGACTTCACCGAGGTCTACCCCCGGGTCGAGTGGCAGCGCTACCCGGTGGCCGGCGAGACCAACCCCACGGTGAAGGTGGGGGTGCTCGACCTGGGCAGCGGCGCGACCACCTGGCTGGACACCGCCGCCGAGGAGGAGGTCTACCTGGCGCGGGTGGGGTGGCTTCCCGGGGGCGAGAGGGTCGCGGTGCAGCGGCTCAACCGGGAGCAGGACCGTCTGGAGCTGCTCGTCTGCGACCCCGCGGGCGGCGGCTGCTCGACCCTCCTCACCGAGACGTGGCCCACCTGGGTCAACCTGCACCAGGACCTCACCTTCCTGGCCGACGGCGGCTTCGTGTGGAGCTCCGAGCGCAGCGGCTGGCGGCGGCTCTACCTCTACGACGACGCCGGCGCCGTGGCGCGCGAGCTCACCCCGGAGGGTTGGGCGGTCACGGCGCTCGACGCCGTGGTCGAGGAGGCCGGCTTTCTGATCTACACCGCCCACCCGACCGGCGAGCTGGGCGCGGCCGGGCGACGGATCTTCCGGCAGGCGCTGGCCGGCGGCCCGCCGCGGCCGCTCTCCCCGGCGGAGGGTTGGAGCTCCGCCCACGTCTCGACCGCCACCGGGAGCTGGGTCCACACCTGGGGCCGGGCCGACGAGCCGGCGCGGGCCGTGGTGCGCGACGCCGAGGGGCGTCGGATCGCCGACCTGCCGGGCGCGTCGCCCGGCTTCGACCTCGCCGGAGGCCCGCGCTGGGAGCTCTTCACCCTCCCCGGCTCCGACGGCGCGTCTCTCCCGGCGATGGTGCTGCCCCCGGCGCGACCTCGGCCCGGCGAGCGCTACCCGGTGATCATGTACCACTACGGCGGTCCCGGGTCGCAGGTGGTGGCCGACCGCTGGAGCGGCCGCGAGCGCTCCCTCTGGCACCGTTTCATGGCGGAGCGCGGCTACGGCGTGCTCAAGGTGGACAACCTCGCCTCCGCCTACTTCGGGAAGCGCGGCGAAGACCGGGCCCACCGCCGCTTCGGCGAGATCAACCTGGCGGCCCAGAAGACGGGCGTCGCCTGGCTCGCGTCCCAGGAGTGGGTGGACCCGGAGCGGATCGGGCTCTGGGGCTGGTCGGGCGGCGGGACGCACACCCTCTACAGCCTGACCAACGGACCGGGCACCTGGGCGGCCGGGGTCTCCGGCGCCCCGGTGACCGACTGGCGCCTCTACGACACCATCTGGACCGAGCGCTACCTCGACCACCCCGACGACAACCGGGACGGCTACCGCGCCTCCTCCCCGGTGACGTACGCCGCCGACCTGGCCGACCCGCTCCTCATCGTGCACGGCACGGCGGACGACAACGTCCACCCCAGCAACACGCTGCAGATGATCCACGCCCTGGTCGAAGCGGGGCGCCCCTTCGAGACCGCCATCTACCCGCGCCAGAAACACGGCCTGCGCGGCGCCGCCGCCCGCCACCTGTACGGGAAGATGACCGAGTTCTTCGACCGCCACCTGCGCCCGGCGCCGTAGCCGGCGGGCCCGCGCCGGTCTAGCGCGGAGGGGAGGGAGGCACCGGGGGCTGCACGGTGTTCACCACGGCCGTGCCCTTCACCCACTCCACCTCCTGGATGGGGAACCCGGTGGAGTCCACCAGGTCGTTCTCCTCCCAGCGGAACTTGCCGCGGCCGCGGATGTCGGCGCGGGCGCGGAACACCAGGGTCAGGAGGTGCCCCGAGCCGGAGATCCCCGGCTCCTCTCCCACTCGGGTGAGACCCACGATCACCCGCTTCGGGGCCCGGCGGCGGGCGACGAGGAAGGTCTCGACCTCGGCGGGCTCTTCGTCCTCCGAGGAGTCGGCCTCCTCGTCGTCGGCCGGCGGCGGCACCGTGGCCAGCAGATCGCCCTCCGTGGTCTGCTCCTCCTCGAAGCGCAGGATCCGGTCGGGGTAGCGGAGCTGGAAGCTGACGCCGTACAGGTCCTCCACGCCGTCCACCATCACCTTGAGACGCAGCTCGTTGTTGGGCGACTCGGGATCGAGCTCCAGGTAGACCGCCGGCTG
Source organism: Thermoanaerobaculia bacterium (assembly GCA_033720955.1). Taxonomy (GTDB): domain Bacteria; phylum Acidobacteriota; class Thermoanaerobaculia; order Multivoradales; family JAHEKO01; genus JAWWBN01. The sequence continues at coordinate 9,993 of JAWWBN010000037.1, forward strand.
GCCCTCCTGCTCTGCGGAGGTGAAGGAGGCGTCGCCGAGGACGGCCGCCGGGGCCAGGAGCAGAAGAGCGGCGAGAGCGGGGACCGATCGTGTCGTCATCACGGTAGAGGATACCCGCTCCGTCAGAGCCGCCTCATGATGATGGCGCCGTTGGTGCCGCCGAAGCCGAACGAGTTGGTGAGGGCGACCCGGAGGGGCGTCCGCCGCGCCTCGTGCGGCACGAAGTCCAGGTCGCAGCCGTCGCTGGGGTTGTCCAGGTTGAGAGTGGGCGGCAGCACGCCCTCGCGCAGCGCCAGGGCCAGGATGCCGGCCTCGAGACCGCCGGCGGCCCCCAGCAGGTGGCCCGTCGCCGACTTGGTGGACGACACCGCCAGCTTCGTGGCGTGGGCTCCGAAGACCTTCTTGATGGCATGAACCTCGGCCTCGTCCCCCAGCGGCGTCGAGGTGCCGTGGGCGTTGATGTAGTCCACGGCGTCGGCTGGCAGACCCGCGTCCTGCAGAGCCAGCCGCATCACGGCCTCGGCGCCGCGACCCTCCGGGTGGGGCGCCGAGATGTGGTACGCGTCGGCGCTCATCCCGTAGCCGACGATCTCGGCATAGGGCTCGGCGCCCCGCCGCTGGGCCATCTCCAGCGGCTCGAGGATCAGGATGCCGGCGCCCTCGCCCATCACGAAGCCGTCGCGGTCGCGGTCCCACGGCCGCGACGCCCGCTCCGGCTCGTCGTTGCGGGTCGAGAGCGCCCGCATGGCGCAGAAGCCTCCGAGACCGAGGCCGGCCAGCGGCGCCTCGGAGCCGCCGGCGATCATGGCGTCGGCAAAGCCGCCGCGGATCAGCCTGTAGGCGTCGCCGATGGCGTGCAGACCGGTCGTGCAGGCGGTGGAGGGGGCCGAGTTGGGGCCCCGGGCGCCGTACCGGATGGAGATGTTCCCCGCCGCCATGTTGATGGCCAGCGAAGGGATGAAGAAGGGACTGATCCGCCGCGGGCCGCGCTCGAAGAGGGCGCGCGCGGTGTGCTCGATGGTGTTCAGCCCGCCGATCCCCGAGCCGACGATCACCCCCACCCGCTCGGCGGCGGCCTCGCCGATCTCGAGCCCGGAGTCCTCCATGGCGTGCTGCGTCGCCGCCATGGCGAGGTGGGTGAAGCGATCGGCCTTCTTCACCTCCTTGGGCTCGAAATAGAGCTCCGGGGCGAAGCCGGGCACCTCGCCCGCGATCCGGCACGGGTAGTCGCTGGCATCGAAGCAGGTGATCGGTCCGATTCCCGATCGCCCCTCCAGCAGCCCCTGCCAGGTCGCGGCGCTACCGACTCCCAGGGGCGAGACGAGCCCGACCCCGGTCACCACCACACGGCGGCCCTCTGTCACTGTTCTCCGATCTCCCGCGCGGAGTCCGGGAAGGCCGTCCTCCTCAGTTCGATTCGGAGGCGTGGGCCTCGATGTACTCGATCGCCTCGCGAACGCGGCTGATCTTCTCGGCCTCCTCGTCCGGAATCTCCATCCCGAACTCCTCCTCGAAGGCCATCACCAGCTCGACGATGTCCAGCGAGTCACCGCCCAGGTCCTCGGTGAAGCTGGCGTCCGGGGTGACCTCGTCACGCTGCACGCCCAACTGCTCCGCGATGATGTTCTTGACCTTCTCCGCAATCGCCGACATCGGTTCGATCCCTCCTTCTTTGAATTGGCTCGGGACTGCTTCGCGAGACCGCTCTTTCTAGCACAACCGAGCGGCACGCGTCCATCGCCTCAGATGTAGAGACCCCCCGAGACGTTGAGCACGTGCCCCGTCACGTAGGAGGCCTCCTCGCTGGCCAGGTAGACGCAGGCCGCGGCGATCTCCTCCGCCGTGCCGATCCGCTTCAGGGGTATCGCCGCGGCGAGCTCCTTGCGGCTCGCCTCGGGCAGCCCGGCGGTCATGCTGGTCTCGATGTATCCGGGGGCCACCACGTTGACGGTGATGTTGCGGCTCGCCAGCTCGCGCGCCAGCGACTTGCTGAAGCCGATCAGACCGGCCTTGGCCGCGGCGTAGTTGGCCTGGCCGGCGTTGCCCATCAGCCCGACCACCGAGGACACGGAGACGATCCGCCCCCAGCGGTTGCGCATCATCCCGCGCAGCACCGCCTTGGTGATGACGTAGGCGCCGGTCAGGTTGGTGTCGATGACCCGCTGCCACTCCTCGAGACCCAGCCGGGCCAGCAGGTTGTCGGCGGTGATGCCGGCGTTGTTCACCAGGATCTCGACCGGGGTGAAGGCCTCGGGCAGCGTCCCCAGCCGCTCGGCCGCCTCCTCGGGCCGGGACACGTCGAGCGGCAGGACCGTCGCCTCGCCGCCACCCGCCGCGATCTCGTCGCGCAGCGACTCCAGCTTCTCCACGCCGCGGGCGGCCAACACCACCCGCGCGCCGCGCGCCGCCAGGGCGCGGGCCACCGCCGCGCCGATTCCCTGCGAGGCGCCCGTCACCAGCGCCGTGCGTCCGTCCAGCCGCATGAAGCTCATCCGTCTCCTCCTTCCCGGACCGCGGCCGTCAGCTCTTCCGGCCGGGTCCACGCCGACGCCTCCACACCGGGCGCGATCCGCTTGATCATCGCCGTCAGCACCGCCTTCGGTCCGATCTCCACGAACCGCGCCGCCCCGTGGGCGGCCATCCACTCCACCGATTCCACCCAGCGCACCGGGCTGTCCACCTGCCGAACCAGCGCCTCGCGGGCCGCCTCGGCGGTGTCCACCGGCCGCGCGTCCACGTTGACGACCACCGGCACCCTGGGATCGGCGAAGGCAGTCTCGGCCAGGTACGGCTCGAGCGCCTCCCGCGCCGGCGCCATGAGCGACGAGTGGAAGGGGGCCGAGACCGGCAGCATCACCGCCCGCCGCGCGCCCCGCTCCTGTGCCAGCTCGACCGCCCGCTCCACGGCGGCCCGGTGGCCGGCGATGACGGTCTGGGCCGGGGCGTTGAAGTTGGCCACGGCGCAGACCTGGTCTCGGGCGGCCTCCGCGGCCACCGCCGCCACCGTGGCGGCGTCGGGCCCGAGGATCGCCGCCATGGCGCCCACGCCCACCGGCACGGCCTCCTGCATGAGCTCGCCGCGACGCCGCACCAGCCGCAGGGCGTCGGCGAAGGAGAGCGCCTCCGCCGCCACCAGGGCGGTGTACTCGCCCAGGCTGTGGCCGGCGGTCATCTTCATGCGGAGCCCCGCCGCGCGCGCCACCCGCCAGACGGCCACCGACGCCGCGACGATCGCCGGCTGGGCGTTGGCGGTGAGCTGGAGCTCCTCGTCGGGCCCCTCCCAGGCCAGCCGGGAGAGCGGCTCGCCCAGCGCCTCGTCCGCCTCGGCGAAGGTCTCCCGCGCCAGGGGGTGGGCGTCGGCCCAGTCACGCCCCATCCCCACCCACTGGGAGCCCTGGCCGGGGAAGACCAGGGCGGTCCCTCGATCGTCGGCTACCACCGGACGACGCCGGCGCCCCAGGTCAGCCCGGAGCCGAAGGCCGAGAAGAGCAGGTGGTTCCCCGACGCGACCTGGCCGCTGCGCACCAGCTCGTCGAGGGCGATGGGGATCGAGGCCGCCGAGGTGTTGCCGTAGCGCTCGATGTTGACGTAGGTGCGGCCCTCGGGCACCTCGAGGCGCTTGCCGACCGCGTCGATGATCCGCCGGTTCGCCTGGTGGGGGATGAACCAGTCCACGTCGCGGTGTCGCAGGCCGCAGCCGGTGAGCACCTCGTCGCTGACCTCGGCCAGCGAGCGCACCGCGATCTTGAAGGTCTCGTTGCCGCGCATCTGGATGAAGTTGAGGCCGTTGCTCGACGGGTCGGGCGCGGGGTGGCGGCTGCCGCCGCCGGGGCGGTAGATCAGGTCCCCCAGCGAGCCGTCGCTGTAGGTCGAGACCGCCAGCACTCCGCGGTCCTCCTCGGTGGCCCGGAGCACCACCGCCCCCGCGCCGTCGCCGAAGAGGACGCAGGTCCGGCGGTCGGTCCAGTCCACGAACTTGGTCAGCATCTCGCCGCCGACCACCACGGCGGTGTCGATGGAGCCGCCGCGGATCATCTGATCGGCGATCTCGAGACCGTAGATGAAGCCGGTGCAGGCCGCGCCCAGGTCAAAGGCGGTGGCGCGCGGAGCGCCGATGGCGTGCTGGATCGCCGCGGCCGTGGCCGGGAAGGTCATGTCGCCGGTGACGGTGGCGCAGATGACGAGCTGCACCTCCGTGCCCGGCACCCCCGCCATCTCCAAGGCGCGCCGGGCGGCCGGGATGGCGAAGTCGGAGAGCGCCTCGTCCTCGGCGGCCATGCGGCGCTCGCGGATGCCGGTGCGGGCCAGGATCCACTCGTCGGTGGTGTCCACGATCTTCTCGAGATCGGCGTTCGACAGCACCTTCTCGGGCACCGCCATGCCGGTTCCGACGATCTGGGCTCTTCTCATCTCGTACTCCTCCGCGCCGGCCGGTCGCTCAGGCGCTCTGCAGGGAGAGCAGACGCCTCTCCTCCCGGTGGAGCTGGGCGACTTTCTCGCGGATCTTGTTGTGCAGGTCGTGCTCGCAGAAGACCGCCGCGCGGCGGACGGCGTTGCGGATCGCCTTGGGGTTCGAGCTGCCGTGGGCGATGAAGCAGCCGCCGCGCAGCCCGAGCAGCGGAGAGGCTCCCCACTCGCGGTAGTCGGTGCGGCGCCGGAAGCTCTCGAAGGCGGGCCGCGCCAGCAGGTAGCCGAGCCTCGACCGCCAGCTCCGGCCGAGCTCCTCGCGCAGCATGGACCCGAACAGGTTGGCCAGCGACTCGGAGGTCTTGAGGATCACGTTGCCGACGAAGCCGTCGCACACCACGACGTCCACCTCGCCGTTGTAGACGTCGCGCCCCTCCACGTTGCCCACGAAGTTCAGCCCCGTGGTCTTCATCACCCGGAAGACCTCCCGCGTCAGGTCGGTGCCCTTCCCCTCCTCCGCGCCGATCGACATCAGGCCGACCCGGGGAGACGCGGTGCCCACCATCTCCTGGGCCCAGAAGTGGCCCATGATGGCGAACTGGAGCAGGTGGCTGGGCCGGGCGTCGACGTTGGCGCCCAGGTCGAGCAGCACCGTCTGGCCGCCCTTCTGGTTCGGCAGCACCTCCGCCAGCGCCGGCCGGTCCACGCCGTCGATGGTGCCGATGACCATCTTCGCCGAGATCATGGCGGCGCCGGTGTTGCCGGCCGTCACGATGGCCTTGGCCCGGCCCTCCCGCACCAGCTCGCAGCAGACGCGGATCGAGGAGCGGCGCTTGCGCCGGATGGGGGTGATCGCCGGCTCGTCCATGCCGACCACCTCGTCGGCGTGGATCACCTCCACCTCCTCGGGCACGCGCTTCTGGCGCTCGAGCTCGCGGGCGACGATCTCCTCGTCGCCCACCAGGACCACCGAGCAGCGGTAGCGTTGCACCGCCTGCAGCGCTCCGGTCACGACCGCGCGCGGCGCGTGGTCCCCTCCCATGGCATCCACTGCGACTTTCATGCTGAGGACGGCGGGGCCGCCGAATTGGCGGATGATACCAGAGGCGCGGCCAGCTACAGGGTCTCGTCGACCTCGACCACCTTGCGGCCGCGGTACTCGCCGCAGGCCGGGCAGGCGCGGTGCGGCAGCTTGACCTCGCCGCAGGAGGGGCAGATCGACTTCGCCGGAGCGGCGAGGGCGTCGTGCGAGCGGCGCCGGTCGCGGCGGGCTCGGGAGTGTCGTCTCTTCGGATTGGCCATGGTCTCGTCTCTCTCTTCAGCGGTTCTCGAAGCGGCTCTTCAGGTCGGCCAGAGCGGCCAGCCGCGGGTCCGCGGGCGCGGGCGCGCAATTGCACTCCCCCTGGTTGCGGTCGGCGCCGCACACCGGGCAGAGTCCGGCGCAGGCCTCGCTGCACAGCGGGTGCATCGGCACGTTGAGCTGGAGCTGCTCCAGCAGCAGCGGGTCCAGATCCAGCTCGTCGCCCTCCGCGTAGACCACTCCAAGATCCGATTCGTTCAGCTCGTACTCTCCCACCGTCGGTTCTCCGGGCTCGGCCACGATCAGGAGCTCGATCTCGGTGGACACCGGCTCCTCCGTCGCCGCCAGGCAGCGGGCGCATTCGAGACGCTGGCGGTAGTCGAGCTGCGCGCGCAGCAGGTAGTTCCGCCCGATCGTCCCCACACTCCCGCGCCAGGAGACCTCGCCGAGTCCGATCAGCCCGTCACTGTCGAGCGTCTCGGTCGAGAACCGCCGTTGCTCGCTCCAGGTAAAAGGCCGTTCGTCGATCCGATCCAGCCGGACCTTCATCGGCAGATCCCCCCCGGTCGTCCGGGAGGCTATCGAGATTGCGAAACGCCTGTCAATCTGGGACCATCGGTCCCCACTCGCCTATGGAAGAGAACGGCGGACCCGCCTCCGAGCCCACCGAGCGCTACTCGCCGCCCCGACGGCTGCTGCGCGCGCTCGCCCGACGCTTCCCCCGCGCCCACATCGCCTTCAACTTCCTGCGCGCCAAGACGATCCACTACCTCCTCCGGGCGCGCGACCTGGTCCGCCGGCCGCTGGCGCCGCGGCGCCTTTCGGCCACCTGGCGCTGGCTCGCCGCCGAGACAACGAGGTTCGCCGCCCTGCGGCGGGAGCCGCGGCTGACCGTGGCGGTGGAGGTGGGGGCCTTCTGGGAGCCCCTCACCGGCATCGGGTGGTACCTCTACCGGCTGCTCGAGCACCTGGCCGACCGCGACGACGTGCGGCTGCGGCTGCACGGACCCTCGATCGTGGCCAGCCCCGACCTGCCGGAGCCGCGCGTGCCGCCGCCCACCGGGGCGGCCCTGGAGCTCGTGCGGATCGAGGTCCCCGACGGCCTCGTCGTGCCCCGCGGTCTGCTGATCAAGGTGCTGCGCAAAGCGGAGCCGCTGCTGATCGCCCTGGAGGGCAACCGGGTCCTCTTCGCGCCGAACTACGTGCTGCCGCGGCGCTTCCGGCTGGCGGGCGGGGCCCGGGTGGCGACGATCCACGACCTGGGGTGGCGCAAGGTGCCGTGGACCCTGCGCCCCGAGACTCTGGTGGAGCTCTCCGAGAGCCTCGAGCACGCCCTCTTCGAGGCGACCCGGCTGATCACCGTCAGCGAGACGGTCCGCGGCGAGCTCGAGGAGCTCGGGCTGGCCGACCCCGGCCGGGTGACCGCGATCCATCACGGCCCGGGCCAGCTCGCCGAGGTGACGCCGGGCGAGCTGCCGGACCACGTGCCCGAGAGCTACGGCCTGCACGTGGGCACCCTGGAGCCGCGAAAGAACATCCTGGGCCTGCTGGCCGCCTGGGACCGCCTCCACGAGCTCGTGGCCGACCCGCCGACCCTGGTGCTCTGCGGCCGCTTCGGATGGAAGGCGGACGCGATCCGCGCCGCCGTCGAGCGCGCCACGGCCGCCGGCCGGGCCGTCCACCTGGGCTACGTCACCGAGGAGGAGCTCGCAGCCCTCTACCGGCGGGCGCGGGTGGTGGTCTTCCCGTCGCTGTACGAGGGCTTCGGGCTGCCGGCCATCGAGGCCCAGCAGGCCGGCGCCCCCCTGGTGGCGAGCGACATCCCGGTGCTGCGCGAGGTCGCCGCCGACGGCGCCCTCGACGCCGCCCCCGATCGGCCCGACGAGCTGGCGGCGACCATCGCCCGCCTCCTCGCCGAGCCGACTCTGGCGCGGGAGGTCGCGGAGCGGGGCCGCCGCCGCGCCGGCGAGCTGAGCTGGACGCGCTCCGCCCGCCAGACCCTCGAGGTGCTCGCGCGGGCGGCGGGCGACGCCGGCGCCCGGAACGGCCGCGCCGCATGAGCCCGGCGCGGCCCACGGTGGGAGTGGACCTGCGGGCGCTGGTCCGGCGACCCTCCGGCATCGGCTGGTACACCCTGGCGCTCCTGACCCGGCTGGCGCGGCGCGGAGCCGCCCGCTACCTCGGCCTCTCCCACCGTCCCACCGTCGCGGACGACCGGCTGCGCGAGGCGGGGGTGGCGCTCGAGTGCGAGACGGCGCCGCTCGGCTCGTGGTGGCAACAGCTCGTGACGCCGCCGCGGCTGGCGGCCGGCGACGTCGACCTGTTCTGGTCGCCCCTCTCCGTGCTGCCCGCCCTGCTGCCGGTGCCGGGGGTGGTCACGGTGCACGACCTGACGCCGCTTCTCTTCCCGGAGAGCCACAGCCTCAAGGTGCGTCTCAGCATGGCCCCCCTGCTGCGCCGGACCGTCCGGACCGCGGCCCGCGTCGTGGCCGACTCCCGCGCCACCGCCGGCGACCTGGCCGCCCGCTACCCCGCCTGCCGCGGCCGTCTCACGGTCATCTACCCCGGCGTCGATCCGGAGTTCCGGCCCGCACCGGCTGCGGAGATCGCCGCCGTCCGCACCGAGCTGGGCCTGCCGGAGGGCTACCTCCTCTCCACCGCGACCCTCGAGCCTCGGAAGAACCTGGGCCGGCTCCTGGACGCCTGGGAGGAGCTCGCCGCGGGCGACGCCGGCTTCCCGCCCCTGGTGCTCTGCGGCGGCTACGGCTGGCGGAGCCGGCGGCTGCTGGAGCGCATCCGGGGGCTCGAGGGCCGCGGCCTCGCCTGGCTGGGTCACCTGCCGAGAGAGCGGCTGGTGCGGGTCTTCCAGGGCGCCCTGGCCTTCGTCTATCCGTCGCTCTACGAGGGCTTCGGGCTGCCGGTCGCGGAGGCCATGGCGTGCGGCCTGCCGACCCTGGCGTCGAACCGCTCGAGCCTGCCGGAGGTGCTGGGCGACGCCGGCATCCTCTTCGACCCCGAGGACCGCCGCGAGCTCTCCGTGGCCCTGCGCCGGGTGGTGTCCGACGCCGCCCTGCGCGCCGAGCTCGGTGAGCGCGCCCGCGAGCGCTCCCGGCGATTCGACTGGGACGACTCCGCACGCCGGATGGAGGAGGTCTTCGCCGCGGTGCTCGGCTAGAATCCGCCGAGGCCGGCGGCGATCCAGCCGCCCGCCGCTCCCCGGACACCTCGCGCCTTGCCCCACAAGATCGGGATCGACGCCCGGAAGCTGACCGATTTCGGCATCGGAACCTACATCGAGCAGCTCATCCGGGCGCTGGCGGCCCTGGAGACCGAGCACCTCTTCTACCTCTTCGTCGGCGAGCGGCACCGCCACCATCTCGACGACCTGCCCGACAACTTCCGCGTGGTGGTGGAGACCTCGCCGGTCTACTCGGCCCGCGAGCTGCTGATGCTCTCCTGGCGTCTCTTCCGGCTGAAGCTCGACCTCTATCACGCCACCCACTACGTGCTGCCGGCGGTCGTTCCCTGCCGCGCGGTGGTGACGATCCACGACATCATCCACCTGCTCTACCCACAGTTCCTGCCCAGCCCGGTGGCGCTGCTCTACGCCCGCCGGATGATCCGCCGCAGCCTGACCAAGGCGGACCGGATCATCACCGACTCCGAGAACACCCGCTCCGACCTGATGGAGTACTTCCGAGTCGGCGGTTCCAACATCGAGGCGATCTACCCCGGGGTCTCGGCGCGCTTCCGCCGGCGGCTCTCGGAGGCGGAGATCCGGGCGGTGATCGAGCCCCTGGGGGTGACGCGGCCCTACCTGCTCTTCGTGGGCAACCCGAAGCCGCACAAGAACCTGGACCGGATCGTCCGCGCCTACGCGCGGGCGCTCTCCCTGGGCAGCTTCCAGGGCGACCTGGTCTGCGTCGGAGAGCGCGGTAACCGCGACTTCAAGATCCGCGAGCGCGCCCGCCAGCTCGAGATCGAGGACCGGCTGAAGCTCCTGGGGCACGTGGACGACGAGGCTCTGCCCGCCCTCTACCAGGGCGCGGAGCTCTTCCTCTTCCCCACTCTGTACGAGGGCTTCGGCCTGCCGGTGGTCGAGGCCATGGCGAGCGGCACGGCGGTCATCACCTCGTCGAACTCGGCGCTCAAGGAGATCGCCGAGGGGCACGCGCGGCTGGTGGACCCGCTCGACGTGGAGAAGATCGCCCAGGCCATCGCCGGGCTGATGGGCGACCCCGAGCGCCGACTCGAGCTGTCCCGCGCGGGGCTCGAGCGGGCCGAGCAGTTCCGCTGGGAGCGCACCGCCAGACAGACCCTGGCCGTCTACGAGAAGGCGCTGGCGAATTGACAAAGCAGAGCGGATACGGTCGAATTCTCCCGAACGCGAAACGAGGGCACGGAGGCGGAATTGCTGCGACGGCATAACCGGATCGCTGCGACCCTCTACATGGCGGGCGACCTGGTGGCGACCCTGGTCGCCTTCGCGCTGGCCTGGTACCTGCGCTTCGAGGTGGACCTGCTGCCGGGCTCGAGCCTGCTCAAGGGACACGTTCCCGAGCTCGGCCGCTACCTGCGTCTGCTGCCCTTCGTGATGGTGCTCTGGCCCGTCGTCTTCCACTTCCACGGCCTCTACAAGATCCGCCGCACCCGCACCCGCGCCGACGAGAGCCTGACTTTGATCGTCGCCGTGGCCCTGGCGACGGTCCTGCTGTCGGTGGTCCTCACCTGGTACCGCCTCCCCGGCTACGTCCGCGCGGACGGGGTGGTGGAGCAGTTCACCTACAGCCGCTCCTTCCTCGCCCTCTTCGCGGTGCTCAACCTGCTCGCGGTCGGCGCCGCCCGCTACCTGATCCGCGGCGCCATCCGGCAGGCCCGAGCCCGCGGCTTCAGCACCCAGAGGATCCTCGTCGCGGGGGCCGGGGCGCTGGGGGTGGAGGTCACCCGCAAGATCCAGGCGCACCGGGAGTTCGGCTTCGAGGTGATCGGCTTCCTGGACGACGACCCGGCCAAGAGCGGGGCCACCATCCTGGGCGCGCCCGTTCTGGGCACCCTGGACGACGTGGAGACCGCGCTCGAGAAGGGGTCGGTGGACCAGATCTACGTGGCGCTGCCGCCGGAGGCGCACCGCAAGACCCTGCAGCTCCTCCAGGTGGCGGCCCGCGAGTGCGTCGACGCCAAGCTCGTCCCCGACATCCTCCAGTACGCCACCCTGAAGGCGGCCATCGAGGACCTGGACGGCATCCCGGTGATCAACCTGAGCGAGGTGCCGCTCGAGGGCTGGTCGAGCCTGGTCAAGCGGGCCATGGACCTGACCCTCGCGCTCGCGGCGCTGGTCGGCCTGCTCCCCTTCCTGCCCTTCGTCGCCCTGGCGATCTGGCTGGAGGACCGCGGGCCGATCTTCTACCGCCAGGAGCGCATGGGCCTGGACGGCCGGCCTTTCATGATCCTCAAGCTGCGCTCCATGCGGGTGGGAGCCGAGGACACCACGGGGCCCGTGTGGGCGGTCCGCGACGACCCCCGGCGCACCCGGGTGGGAAGCTTCCTGCGGCGCTGGTCGCTGGACGAGCTGCCACAGATCTGGAACGTGCTGATGGGCGAGATGTCCATCGTCGGGCCGCGCCCGGAGCGGCCGGCGTTCGTGCACGAGTTCAAGAACCGCATGCCCCAGTACATGCTGCGGCACCGGGTGAAGTCGGGGATCACCGGCTGGGCGCAGGTGCACGGCTGGCGGGGCAACACCTCGATCAAGAAGCGGCTCCAGTACGACCTCTACTACATCGAGAACTGGTCGCTCGGCCTGGACGTCAAGATCCTCTGGATGACCCTGCGGCACGGGCTCCGGGTCAACGCCTACTAGCGGCTAGGCCGTCTTGCGCAGGGCGCGGCGGACGATCTTCAGGTCTTCCCGGAGCCGCGCCCGCTCCTCGGCCCGCGGCGGCCGCCCGGCGAAGCTCTCCTCCAGGTAGAGCCGCACGATGCGGCCCGCCGGCTCCTCCGCTGTCGGACAGCGGCTTACGAGGCGGCGCTCGAGCTCGAGTGGAGCGGTGGCCTCGTCCACCCCGGCGCGGCGCCGGGCGAGAGCCTGCCGGAGCTGGCGGTAGGCGTCCACGGCGGTCCAGCTCGCCCGGCGCCGCCGGAGCCAGATCACCAGCGCCGCCAGCAGCGCGAGCAGGGGCGCCCAGCGGGCCTGGCGCCAGACCGGGGCCTCCCGCCGCTCCGGCGGCGCCGACGTCGTCTCCGCGCTCTCCGTCTGCGCCTCCGCGGCCGCGCCGGCGCTCTCCTCGTCGCCGCCGGCCAGCCGCTCCCAGAGCGACTGCCAGAGGCCGCGCAGCCGCAGGAACACCCCCGCCTGGTCGCTGAAGCCGTAGGTCAGGACGTAGCGGTCCCAGCGGAAGAGGAGGTAGTCGTAGGCCTGGAGGGCCAGCCGGCGCCAGTCGACGTCCCCCGCGGCCGGCAGGCCCGCCGCCGGCGTGGGGTCGAACACCCGCCAGCCCTCGTCGGGCAGGTAGGCCTCCACCCAGGCGTGGGCGTTGCTCTGCCGGACGATGAAGTACTCCTGGAGGGGGTTGAACTCGGCCCCCCAGTAGCCGGTGACCAAACGCGCCGGCACCCCCTGGGTGCGCAGCATCAGCACCATGGCGCTGGCGAAGTACTCGCAGTGGCCCTGCCGCGTCTCGAAGAGAAAGCGGTCGATGGGGCGATCCTCCCGGCCGGGGAGCAGCTCCAGGCTGTAGCCGTACTCGCGGATCAGATGGTGCTCGATCCGCTCCGCCGTCTCGGCCGGGCCGGCGGCGGCGCCGGCCACCTCGGCCGCCAGGCGGGCCAGCCGCGGGCTGGCCTCCGTCACGTTTCTCTCCGCCAGGCTGGGCGGCGGCTCCTCGAAGACCGACCAAGCCAGCGGCGGCCTGCGGGCCAGACCTGCGCGATAGGCGACCGCGCTGGTGGGCTGGGCCAGAAGCGACACCGCCCCGGTGCTGTCCACCAGCACCGCCGGCGCCGGCACGTCCAGCCAGATCGTCTGCTGCGGCAGCGGCAGGCGCGCCAGCGGCGTCGGCCGCATCCACACCTGCATCCACGAGCGCGGGCGGCCGGGGCCGAGCTCGAAGAAGCCTCCCACCGCCCGCCGCATCAGCCGGTTCCCGGCCGCCTCCTGGTACCAGGCGTTGCCGTCGAAGGTCTCGAAGACCGCCATCCGGAACCGCAGCTCGGGCAGGTCGGGCGGCGGCCCCTCGAAGGAGAAGCGGAAGGCCACGGCGCTGGAGGTGCGCACCCGGCCGATGGTGTCGAGAGTGACCCGCTCGGAGAAGCCGGTCGCCTGGCCCCCTCCCCCGGCCACCCCCGGCGCCACCAGGTAGGGCTGACGCAGCCGCGGCAGGAGCACGAAGAGCGGGATGGCCACCACCACCGTGAGCGCCGTCGCCCCCACCGCGAAGCTCCCCAGGGGCGGCCGGGACCGGGCTTCCGCTTCGGCGCGGGCCGCCTCGTGATAGCCGGCGAACCGCGTCAGGGTCCAGATGGAGAGACCCAGGATGACGACCTGGTAGACCACCACGGAGGGGTGGACGCTCGAGCCCATCGAGGCCAGGAAGAGGAAGAAGATGGCCAGCATCGCGTGCCACTTGTCCTGCTCCCGCTTGAGGGCGAAGAGCTTCACCGTCAGGGTGAACAGGGCCAGATGAGCCAAGGGCTGCAGCACCTGACCGCGCCAGAAGAGGGTCAGATCGCCGAAGAAGAAGGGC